>JBHPCA010000070.1:0-2247 GCA_042576225.1 Candidatus Babelota bacterium | reverse complement strand
GAAAATATACTAATTTTCGATCTAAAAAATAACAAACTAATTCAAACAATTAAAAAAGATCAGACAAAGCCTGGAGTTTTTGGCTTCACCGTGACCACAAAATTTTTTCACGCATTTGATCCAAATAATGAGTACTTAGTTATTAGCCTTGAAGATTTTCCAATTAGTGTTTGTAACGTAAAAACAGGTAAATGCATTCGTATTCTAATAGATGATAAGAAAAGTGGGCCATTGGCATTTACTCGTGACGGAAATTATCTTACCTTTGTAGATTTGCGAAATAATGAGATTGTTATTTTTGAGCATCTTAAAAAGACGAATAAATTTAAAATGCATAAAAAAATCCCTATCGTAGGAATAAATGCCATAGCCTTCAATCCAATCTCCCCAATAACAAAAGAAGAAAAAGATTTTAAGAAAAAGCTGAAGGAGAAACTTGGAAAGAAAAAACCATACTGGGATACAAAACTAAAAACTTACATATAAAACTCTCCACAGATAGATTAAAAGCGGGCCTAGTTGAAAAACTGGGCCTGATTTTTGTTCTTTAATTTCAAAAAGCTCTTTCTTATGCCACTATTTGTGAGAAATAAACGGTAATGGGTTTATTTTTTTGCCAAACTCTATAAGCTCAAAATGCAAATGGGAAGCGTCACGCCCCTTGGAGCTACGGACATACCCAGTATCACCGACTCTACCAATAATTTTACCACGACGTACTTTCTGTCCAACTTTTACTAATATTTTACTCAAATGCGCATATCTGGTTTTATATTTTCTACTATGGGCAACAACTATGGTGTTGCCATATCCTGACGCGTAACGAGCCTCTAGAACAATTCCGGTGTATGCGGCACATACGGGGGTTCCTTTTAGTGCCGCCATATCGACACCATAGTGAAACCCCCATGCTCCACTACGCTTTTTCCTCGGACCATATAAAGAGCTAATCCAAAAACGGGATCTCTCTATAGGCCAGGATAACCTTATTCCACTTCTTTCTATTATTCCTGTCCTGCCTGTTTTTTTTCTTGGCACAGAACGTACAGGTGAGTTTAAACTCGCATAACAAGAAACTTTTTTTGTTTTTTTCAATTTTGGAGCAATAGTGCGTGCTTTTTTTGGTCTTGATTTTACCTCTTTTGCTCTCTTGCGAATTGTATCACTCACAGAAATTTTTGACAAGCCATAATCTGTGTACTCACACCAATCTGACCAATCAATGCCATCCAATATAGCATTGCTATCATCCTGAGTATTAATAAAAATTAAAGCAGAATCCCGCAAGCAATCAAGATCTCTACTGACCACAAAAAAAGATTCTAAATAATTATCAGCTGATGAGATAACACAAAACTCTTGGCAAGAGTTTTCATGAAAGTTTTTTTGAAAGTCAGTATAAAAGTATACATCATCTAATTTATTTTTTTTTTTTGAGCTTTTAACGCCAATAGGCTCACAAAACTGGCAAGATTTACAAGATTGCTCTTCAAGCTTTTCTTTTACTGTATTGTAATCACTTAATATTTTATTGACCGCACCAATATAGGTTCTATAATCCTGCTGCAGCTCAAGCATTTTACTTGACTGTTTTTTAAAGAAACTATACTCATAATACAAAAAACAGCTCAAAACACACAGTATAGCCATAAAAAAAATAAAAATTAGTTTACTCAAAAATTTAAAACTGTACCTAATTTTCTCGCCTTTTAACTTTTTATAAAATCTTTTATTATTTTCTAAATTATTTCCAAGTTGCTTGCTAACACCCAACCGGCAACTCCATTCTTATTAATTTTATACCAGTTTTTCTCAACTTTTTGTACTATAACTTTATCTGCAACAGAAAGTGTGCCTATTTGATGATAATTTTCGTTAGGCCCGACAAATAACATGGTAGAAGCTTTTGAGATTGCACGAGGGTACTTTATACATCTATACTTGAAAAAAATAATCCCCGAGAATAAAAAAATAACAAACATATTAATCGTTAAAATTAAACTTCGTAACTTTTTCACGAATATACAGAGCACAAAAAACAAAAGCCATGAAAACAAAAATATTATTTGGAACGTGAACAAAGTAAATATATTTATATAATCTTCAAGCTCCTGCCAAAAACTGACCTCTTTTGATATACCAAGTTTGTCATATGCACGAGAAATATTATAATTCGCATCGCTTATTAAACTAAAAGATGCATGCCTCTTTGCTTTACTCCAATATACTATGGCACTCAAATAATTG
>JBHPCA010000069.1:0-2393 GCA_042576225.1 Candidatus Babelota bacterium | reverse complement strand
TCTTTGGCTATTTCCCATTAGCTTTGATTTTTATATTTTGTGGGTGAATGCTCCTGTTTTTTGGGAGCTGAAGATCGTGATGTATTATTTTTGATAATATTTTTTATTGGGTGAGCGTCGTCACATATTTTCGAGAGTTTATCCAGGGAAATATGGGTATATTTTTCTGTGCTGGAGAGTGTTTTGTGACCAAGAAGTTCTTGTATAACTCTCAAGTCTACACCTTTGTTGAGCATATGGGTTGCAAATGAGTGGCGTATTTTGTGTGGTGTAATTGTTTTATCTATTTTTAAAAATTGCCTGAACATTTCAAAAATTCTTTGCACCGATCTGCTTGTTAAAGTTTCACATCTATAATTTAGAAAAACTTTTTCCTTTTGATCGTTTACGCGAGGCCTTTCATATTCTAGATAGTGCATAAGCCGTTCATGTGCTTTTTGCCCAAACAGGACCATTCTCTCTTTTCGTCCCTTACCAAAAACTCGTATTGCTTTATTCGTGAAATCTATGTCTTCGAATGAGATGTTAACAAGTTCTGAGCATCGTACACCAGTTGCGTATATCAGTTCAAATATTGCTTTGTCTCTATACGGCCGCTTGGTTGGTAGCTCGTTATTTTTTACTGAGTCAAGCAGGTGGACTATCTCTTCTTCACTTAAATAAATAGGTAGTTTTTTATCCAGTCTTGGTCGGGTTAGTTTCAACGAAAGTTTTATCCCTTGTGATTGTAAAAATCTTTCAAACGATTTAAAACATGAGAATTTACGGGCAATAGAACTCTTGTCTATTTTTTTGTAAAACAGGCTTACTAAAAATCGTTCTATAATTTGCCTAAAGCCCAATCTTTTTTTATCTTCTTTTTGTAGATTATTCCAAAACTCACCAAACTGCCTGAGATCACTATCGTAAGCCCGTTGTGTATTTTGGGCCAAATTTTTCTCTACAGATAAATATCTTAAAAACTCTTTTCTTTTTTTATTAAATTGTCCAATGTTCATACACACCCTATTTTATGCTTTTACAACAAATCATATTCCCTACACCTTCTATTTACTGCCCTTCGACCCTTCGGTAAACTCAGGGCTCAGGACAGGCTTCGTAATTTTTCCGTGCATCCTGAGCAGGGCGTTAGCCCGTGACGAAGGGAGGATGATCGGGTTTAGGAAGTTGTGCGTCACAACAAATCATATTCCCTACACCTTCTATTCACAGATGATCTGTTAACTCCTAGTAGCGTAGCAATCTTATTCTGGTTTTGAAATTTATTCCAAAGCATCGTCATAATTTTTTTATCTTTGAGTGCATGCTTGCCAAGTCTTGCAGCTTCTATAATTTCTGGGTCAGTTACTGCTGGATAGCAATAAAAAGATGTTTCTTCGCATATCGGGTGATTTTTTGATTTTTTATCCAGTAGTTTTTGTACTTTCTCTTTTACTTCTTGCAGACTGGCCGGTTTGGAGTTAACGATCTTTTTCTTTTCTATATCAGTGAGTTCAAAAATATGTTTAAATTCGTCTAACTTAATTGCTTGCTTGGTAAACCCTTTGGTCAGATCTGTAATCTCAGATTCTGGCAATGTCATTAATGGGGGCATTGAGATGGAAGTTTGTTTCAATTCATTAAATAAGTTTTTCGAAAATGTTCCATCTTGAACGGCCATTTTTAAGTTACTGTTTGTTGAACATATAATTCGCACATTGCTTGATGCTGTTTGCTCTCCTTTAAATGGTTTGTAAATACCATACCGTATAAATTCAGCGAGTTTATTTTGTGTTTTTAAGTCAAGAAAGTGTATGTTTTTTATGAATAACGTGCCACTATTGTCCAGGCATTGGAGTAGTGGTCTTGAAGAAGTTGTTTTGTATGGCTGAAATATTGGGTTTATGCCAAACAATTTTATTGCTATCTCAAAATTTGTAATAGGTTTTTGCAGGTTAATCACATGAATATTTTCTCTTAAGCTTATGTGGTGAAGTATTTCAACCGTTGGCATTAAATCCTGCTTTGGCATATCAAGGAGTATTGCTTTTTTGCTTAATGCAATTTTTAGTATTTCTATTTTAAAGTTTAATAATGTTTCTCCATTTCCTGGTATAAGTTTGTTTATCAATTTGCCGGATTTGGTTGTCTCAAGGTATAGCAAATAATCCCATTTTGTAGGGTCTTTTAATAAGTTTATATTATTTTTTAATATATCTGAGATTTCTGGATAATGTATCGCTATAATAGTTTCGTCTTTTTCAGTATTTGGTATGGCGTATAATACAAGCTTGTTGTTGGAGGTGTCAGTTATAATTGATGTTTGTGGGGCTTTGTATTGAAGCGCCTGGAACGCAATCTTTTTAAGTTCTTTTGTTATCGGGTGTCCCTCATGGGTGTTTATGTTTATAGGA
>JBHPCA010000068.1:0-2393 GCA_042576225.1 Candidatus Babelota bacterium | reverse complement strand
ACGTTGTAGACAAATGTCAGTGTGATACCCAAAAATGGAAAAAGTGGTTATATATGCTCGAGTATCGTCTAAAGATCAAGAAGCCGAAGGTTTTTCGATTCCGTCACAGCTCAAGTTATTACGGGAGTATGCAACAAAAAATAATTACATTATCGTAAAGGAGTTTACCAACGTAGAGGCTGCCAGCAAGGCTGGGCGCAAGATGTTTAATGAGATGCTCACATTTGTTGAAGAAAACAACAACATCAAACATATCTTGGTTGAAAAAACCGATTGGTTGCTAAGAAACATAACCGATTATTCCAGGATTGATGAATTGATAAGGGATTTTGATGTCAAAATCCATCTTGTAAAAGAAAATGTAGAATTAAGTAGAGACTCCAAGTCAAACGAGAAGTTTATGTTTGGTATCAAGGCTTTAATGGCTAAAAACTTTACAGATAATCTGTCTGAGGAAGTTTGTTTTGCCGATGCCAGAGATGAGTTTTCCAATTTGTTTTGTTTAAAAAAAGGTAGGCAAGACTACAGAGGGTTTTTTCTCAATTTTTGAGCTGTTTTCTAATAGATTCGCACAATGATTTTAATTTTTCTGGCGCCTCATCAAGATACTCCATTCCTTTGAGGTTTAAATTTTTATCACCTTGCCAAAATCTTTTTTGAAGTGCAGAAATCAAACCTTTGATTAACTTAGACAATTTACTAAGACTATTATTCAAATCATTATTTGATAAGCGTAGCGCTTTTTTTTCTACTATATTCAGGTTATCCAAAATATTACGAATTTGATATGCTTTGAAATGATCGTCTTCTTGGTCTGTGTTTTTTTTGCATAAATATACCTCTTTTATCCATTTTTGGGTATCACACTGACATTTGTCTACAACGTTTAAGATGTCTTCAGTAGTATTGTTTTTTCTCTCAGCAGCAATTTTTATTTTTGTGTTTTTTTTGCCAAAGTAGAATGTTATATAGCCACCAAGAACAAGTCCAGGGATTTGCAAGAGTAAGTTTTTGATAATGTTGCACCATGACATAAAGTGAACTTTCTTTAGATAAAGTTTTAATTTTAATTTTTTTTTGTAGCGTTGGTCCAGCCGTCGCTCTTGCGAGCTATGGCGGACAATTTTTGCTTTAGCAAAAATTGGTGTGCCCTATCGGACTATTTTAGAACTTTTTTGCTTGAAGACCTCAGTATGTTTGAAGTTAAATCCATTTTGTTTGCGAGATAATTCACTAAAGTTCAAAACTAGTCTAGAGAAATAACCTCTATGCCCTGATCTAGTAATAGAGCTGCGAAAATCCCGTTTCCTATTTTTAGATTTTGCCCTTTGGCATCAAAAATTTTTCCGCATCCACAGGTAGGGCTTTTGCTTTTTAAGTATGCCTTTTTTACGTTATACTCGAGTGCTATTTTAAGAGCCTTTTGAGCCCCTTTTAAGTAACTTTCTGTGTAATCTTTGCCGTCTTCGCCTATTATTTTGGCTTTCCCTTTTATGACATCATGTCCATCCCCATGGTGAATACTGCATGCTGGTCTTGGAATGGGCTCTCCTGCCAGTAATTCTGGGCATACGCTGATTATTTCAGATTTGCTTAGCATTACTAAAGTTTTTTTGTTAAAAGCGTCAGTACCGTTATAGCGGCACTTTGTACCAGTAAGGCAAGCGCTGCATAATACTTTTTCTTTATTTTTTTCCATAAAGTCTCCTTTTTTCTTGACTAGTTTTGAAGTTTATTATTTTTTTAGTTAACCAGAATTGATTAGCTTGCTTTAAAGTTAGGATTGTAAATTAGCCCAAAAATGTTTCCAAATGGGTCAACAACCGAAGAGACCTTAATTCCTTCGCCAACATCCATAATTTTTGAGTTTTCCTTTGCGCCTAGTTTAAGAATTCTTGCATGTTCTTTGTCGATGTCATCAACTCCCCAGTAGGCAATTACTCCAGAATTATTCTTTTGAGATGTATTTGCTTTTGGGTCAAGGCCAAGCTCATAACCTCCCACATTATATCCAACGTAAAATGGTTTATCAAAGTAGGGCTTTATACCCAAGATTTTATTGTACCAGTTCTTTGCAGTATCTAAATCTTTCACGGCATATGCTACTGTTCTTAAACCTTTTATCATTTTTTTTCTCCAATATTAAATTACAAATTAGGTTTTAAAATTTCAATCAAACTATCCCTTTGTTGTCAGTAGTGTTTTTATTCTAAAGTTGTTTAATTCCTAGCTTTTTTTGCCTTATTAACCTTATATAATTGTAAGCAGTTGTACCAAAAATAAGTGGTTACTAAAAAGTTAAGAAATAAAATTATTGGTGTTAGGTATCGTACGCCAGGGTTTGTAACTGGAAGATATAAAAGAATAATTGTACTAGATAGAGAGCCTAGCAA
>JBHPCA010000067.1:0-2398 GCA_042576225.1 Candidatus Babelota bacterium | reverse complement strand
AAAGAAATGATCCAAATATAGATTAAAAACAAAACACAAATTTTGCTTTTTGCATTATAGTTTTCTCAAAAATTTATAAAATATCTTGACTGCAATTTTTCTACTCTGCTATAATCTCAATTGAAGATAGATAAAAACCATTATAAGGGGGAGTAGTAAAATGACAAAGCGTTCAAGATTGCTATTATTAGCTGGGCTCATAACAATTACCTGTTTCAATACGTCACTTGGTAAGATCATAAAAGTAGAAAGCAAAAAGCATTTGGCCAATATCCTGGCTAAAAACAAGCATGTCTTACTAAAGTTTTACGCCGATTGGTGCTCTATCTGCAACGCCATAAAAGAGCCATTTAAAAAAGTTGCAGACAAAAAAGAATTCGCTCATATTGCATTTGTTGAGGTAGACATAACAAAAAACCCTGTTTTAGCCGCAAAATACCAAGCTCGATCAATACCAAAATTTGTATATATAAAAAACAATAGAAACATATATCAAGAGCTTGGAGCAAGGAACATAGCAACATTTGAGAATTACCTCACTGATAAACTAAAAGAGGTATTTACGGCAAAAAAAAGCGTGCTGGCACAGCCAAAAACAAAGACTAAAGAGACCCAAAAATCTGTTTGGGGTAAAACAAAACAGCTTTTTGTAGATATGTACGCAGAAACCAAGCACCTGCTTACATCGTCTTTTAAGAAATAGCATACGCGTTTAAGTTGTGCCCATATCTTTTGGAACATCTAAGCCCATGTTTTGCAATATAAATGGAGCGATATCAGCCAACTGAGTCAAATGAGTTAAGGGTAATTTAGTGCTATTTTCCAAACCTTTTTTGATATATAAAAATGGCACAGGGTTTGTTGTGTGTGCTGTATTCGGCTGCCCAGTATTTTCATCAAACATCTTTTCAGAATTGCCATGATCTGCGGTTATGTACAGTGTGCCATCCATTTTTTCTATAACAACATCGTAAAGCTTTTTAAGTTCAGAATCTAAACACTCTATAGCCTTGCAAGTTGCCTCAAAATTACCTGAGTGCCCAACCATATCAGCATTTGCATAATTAATAACGTAAAAATCTTTTGTGTCACTTTTTAGGGAATGTATCACAGCCTCTGTTATTTTGGGTGCAGACATACACGGATTATCAATATAATCCTTTACTTTCAAAGACTCTATTAATACTTGCTCTTCTCGGTCGAATTTCTTTTCACGCCCCCCACTAAAAAAATAGGTTACATGCGCATATTTTTCTGTTTCTGCTATCGTAAACATAGTCTTGCCATTATTATGCAATACCTCTTTGAGTGTATTAAAAACAGGCTCTTTCTTAAACAGCATATCTGTTTGCAAATGTGGTGAATATTTGACAGGCGTTACAAAGCAGGAGAGCGCAAGATCTTTTTTCTCAAATTTGTCAAAATCAGGCGAAACAAAACATTCTGTCAATTGCCGAGCTCTATCAGGTCTAAAATTAAAAAATATAACGCCATCACCGTTTCTTATTTCACCTTCAGGAGCAAGCATTGCAGGTAAAAAAAACTCATCTGTTATCCCTTTTTTGTAACTTTCCTCAAGAATATCTTGCCAAAGACGAGACCCTTTTGCATTACAACTATTAACTTTTCCAGTCAAAACATCATAAGTTTTTTGCGCTCTTTCCCAGTTTTTATCACGATCCATAGCATAAAATCTACCATGTAAAGAGGCCAAAACCCCAATCTCGTTGGTTTTCATAAAGCTATCTAACTCTTGAAGATATTTTGCAGCAGTCTTGGGCCCAACATCCCTGCCATCCAAAAAAACATGTACAAAAACATCTTTTATCCCTTGCTTTTTTGCAGCTTGCAAAAAAGCGTAGAGTTGTTCTATATGGCTATGAACACCGGCGTCAGATAGCAAACCCATCACATGCAGTCTGCCAGTGCTACCAGGGCTACTCTTAACTTTTTCCAAGCTTTTTAATAAAACTTCGTTACTAAAGAAAGATTTATCTTTTATAGCCCCACTAATACAAGATACCGGCTGAATTATAACCCTTCCAGAGCCAATAGTAATATGCCCTACCTCAGAATTGCCAATATAACCGGGCAATAAACCTACATATTCCCCCGATGCATATAGTCTCCTGTTGGGGTATATTTGCATCCATTTGTCTAAATGTGGCGTATATGCATGGTATACTGCATTGTAAGCTGTATCTGAGCTATACCCAAAACCATCCAAAATCACCAAAACTACCGGCTTCTTTTTATTTTTACATATCATTTTCGCTGGACTCCCCGTAAAAGCACCCATTTTAAGCATTGTCTAACAAAAAATTATATAATTTTAAACACAATCTTGTATAGAAAAATATACTCGTAATAACACTTTTTATTGAAGACCTTTTTTTGT
>JBHPCA010000066.1:0-2857 GCA_042576225.1 Candidatus Babelota bacterium | reverse complement strand
AGAGGAAACTACCCCTACAAAAAAGCGCAAAAAAGAAAATAACATATTAGCTACAGAAAAAAAGCTAAAAGTAAAAAAGAAAAAGAAAAAGTTTCCAAATGGCCTAGAAGAATTAATAACAGATGTGATAGCCTTTGATGAGCTTGAAGATAAAAATAAAAAAAAGAAAAAGAGCGAAGTGCCGCAAACGCCAATGTTTTTCAAGCCAAATCTATATTCTATGTTCAATATCAAAAAAGATAAAAAGAAGAAAAAACTTAAACATATCAAGTTTTTGTCATTTAATACATTCAAGAAGAACTACTTAGCAAATAAAGACCTAGGCTCTGGTGAGTTTAAAAACGTAGCTCAAAGATTCGTTGATATTGTAAAAAAAGATATTTGCTCAACGTCTCATTGCATAGGCAAAACCCTTAAGTCTGAGATTTTTAATTTAAAAAAGCCAATTAAACAAGATTACTTTTTTGGCCAGAAGATTTTATTAGACAAGGCACCCGAAATAGCTTTTCATGGGGATGTTCACGGTGATATAGATTCTTTGATAGCCTTTGTTGAAGATCTTGTTAAAAAGGGATACTTGGATAAAAATAACCCGTTTAAAATAATAAAGAAGAATTTTTACTTAGTATTTCTTGGTGATTATGTTGACAGAGGTGATAATAGCTTTGAGGTCCTCTATTTGTTACTTCGTCTTAAAATTGAGAACCCTTCAAACGTTATCTTGATAAGAGGTAATCATGAGGATATAGGTCAGAATAATGAATTTGGTTATCTTGGGAAGCTTGGCAAAGCGATTGGGTTTAATGATAACGTTAAAACAATTTATAACATGTTGCCATCTTTTGTCTTTATTGGTACAAAAGGCAAAATTATAAATTACTCACTATTTTGTCATGGTGGCCTTGAGCCTAGATTTAATCCGCATGCTATTCTTTCAGACAAGAGAAGCTGCGTTTTCCAATGGATAGATAAACTCGATATTTCATGGCTAAAAAAATATAACAGTGACCTTGTGGGTTATATTGTCAAAAACGCTGAAAATCTATCAAAAATTATTAAGTATCCTTCAAAGTGCAAAGAGATAGGGTTTTTGTGGAGTGACTTTATTCCTGATACAGGCAAAGAACTTATCAAGCAATCTTATAGGGGAAAAGGGATGCTCTCTTTTGGTAGACCTGTTACACTAGCTTTATTAAATGCATATAGTTCTAAATCTTACAAAGTTAAAACTATATTTAGAGGGCATCAGCACTCAGACCCTCAAATGGGCGAAATGTTAATCAAAACTGGTGGTTTTTATAATTCTTGGGCTACAAATAATACTAAACTTAAACTCACCAAAGAGTTTCCTGTATGGACTTTAAACGTTTCTCCGAATAACAATTATAATGGCAAGAAAGGGTTAGACCCTTACGACTATGATACCTATGCGATACTAAAAATGGGTAGCTTGTTTGCCAATTGGAAGCTAAAGACTGTTAATTTAGTTACGCCTAAAAAGAAAGAGCTTTAAGCTATTATATGATTGTATACTTTATCGCCATAAAGAGAAGGGTTTTTTCGTAAGTTGAGACCAACTTTTTTTCTAGCTAAAGATTTTTTTAGAAATATTGACTTAGTGTTAATCCCATGTTAGAAAAACGACTGTAAGATATTATTTTATATAACCTGAACTATTAGGAAAAACTATGAGAAAAAACAAACTATTTTTATCAATAGCAGCGTTAATGTTACTTGTCCAGTTTCAGAGTGGTAAAGGCATGATACCAAAATTTCCAAAATTCAAAATTGATAACGCAAAAAAGTCTAAAAAATACGCTTATACAATATATAAAGATAAAATGTATAAAATAGAAGCAAGAAATTATATTGCAAAATATGATAAAAGTGTAATGTCTGTACTGCACCTCATGTATTGGTACGCCTTTAACTTGCCAAAAATCAATAAAAGTACTTATAACTCAAAGACTTTGAAAATATTAAAGGAAACTATTTAGGCTGGGGAAAAACAGTTTCTCCTATACTCACAGGATTAAAGAAAACATTAAAAGAAATGTATAAATAAGAACTAATATAAAAGAAAATATTTTAAGCTGTTATAAAATTTGTAAAAAGGCTGTTCGTGTTTATATTGTGAAGCACGAGCAGCCTTTTTGTTATCTGTTTGATGTAGCTATTTTTAAAAAAAGCAAGAGAAGTGGATGTAATCTATAAGGCGAGCTCCCAAATCATCGTCTAAGTGGCGCATTCGGTTCGAGGCTTGCTCCTGGAGGCGTGCAAACAGCATGTTTTGCAAATAAATAGGCCTGCCAGCCCTTCGTCATGCTGCTTCGCAGCTGCTCAGGATGATTGGGCCATTGGCGAAGGCTGGACATTTTCATTTTGGTTTGACATTGTGTAGGAGTCTTGTATAGAAAAAGCACTAATCTTTTATTTGAGGAATCAAAAGCCCCTCAAAAAGAGAGGCTGTAAGGCTTTATAATATTGAACTTAACCTTATTTTAGTTTCTTCAAAAATATTTTTGAGCTCAAATTTTTTTCTTCTAGCTTTCTATTACACAAGGGACAACTTCTTTTGTGATCAAACCATTCAAGGATACATCTCAAATGATATGCATGCTTGCATGTAGCCACGCTTACTAACTCAGTGTTTTTAAATTCGTCCAAACAAATCAAACATTTTTTTGTATCAAAAGGATTTTTATAGTTTTTGGAAATTTGACGAATCAAATCAATAACTGTTTTTCCATGAGAATCTACAATTTTAACTCTTTTTTTTACAAAATTATAGGCGTTTGGATATTTAAATAACTCAATATTAAATTTTATTCCTTTGTAAAGTTGAGATACATAGGAG
>JBHPCA010000065.1:0-2886 GCA_042576225.1 Candidatus Babelota bacterium | reverse complement strand
AAGAGCGCGCTTTAAGTGCGCTCTTTTCTTTATCTTTAATCTCAAGCATAATATCTCAATCAAACGCCTGCTTCATCAAATCGTTAAGAGCAATATCTTGAAATACCCAGAAGTTATATACCCAGTCGATTATGGGCATCTCAAGGGCATTAAAGGAGGCGATGGAAGCGATTTGGACGTCTGGGTCGGACAAAAAACCAAAGATGCCTGTCCTGCCTGTCCGTCGAAGCTTCAGCGTAGACAGAAGCTTGCCGAAGGGCTCGATTCTATCGTCTGCACCGTCGACATTCGAAAAAAAGATACTGAGATAAAGCTACTATTGGGGTGCACAGAAGCTGAAAAGCAAGACATAGTGCGCTTTCTGAACAACAAGTTTATGTCTGCAATGCTCATAGAGAGGACGTAGAGAAAGGCACCTTTGCTTTTTTTCAGAAAAACACCAAAAAACAACAATCCCTATTGACAAATATAAAATAACATGCGATTCTAAAATAGATAGCAAAAATAATAATTTCAACCTTTAATGGAGGTTCCTATGAACAAAAACATTGTTCTCAAAACATTATTACTTTCAACTCTTTTGGCACCATGCGCATATGGCATGAAAAAAGACGCAAAAAAAGATCTGCGAAAAAGAAAATCATTTTTTATATATCCTGGCTCAAAAGATGTTTTTTACTTAGCTGCAAACGGCAATCTAAAAGGGGTCAAGTTTCTTATTGAAGAGGTAAATCCTGCAAATCTAGAAGCAAAAACACCTTTTAAAGAAACACTTCTTCACTTGGCAGCAAGACACAACCAAATAGAAATCGTAAAGTATCTTTTGACAAAAAAAGTAGACATCAACGCAAAAAATAAAAATAACGAAACGCCTCTTTTCTTAGCTGTAAAAGCTGGTAATAAAACCATTACCAAACTACTTATAAAAGCTGGTGCAAACGTTATATTAAAAAACAAAAAAAATAAAACTCCACTTCATTTCGCAACAGAAAAAAATAACGCAAGGTTAATAAGAATTTTGTTAGTCAGTATAAAAAATAAAAATCTTCTTAAGGAATATCTTGAGCAAACAAACTCCAAAGGCCTAAACGCTCTACATACAGCCGCATATAATGGCAAAGAAGAAGCGCTAAAACTTCTTATCAAATACGGTGCCGACATAGAAGCAAAGACTGTAGAAAAGGAAAAGAAAATAAAGAAGAAAAAAATAAAAATAGAAGACAGCCCTTCTTGCGAGAATACATGTTGCGACGATCTTAGCTGCAATTGCTACGAAGTCGAAAGTTTTTTGTGCGAAGAAACTCCATTGATTTTAGCTTCCATTCGAGGTCATGTTAACATCGTAAAATTTCTTTTAAGCAAAGGTGCTAATGTCAATGCAAAAGATATTTGTGGTTGGACAGCCCTTCATTCAACACCTTATGAATACATCGCAAAAATACTTTTGGATAACAAAGCAAACATCGAAACCAAAAATAAAGCTGGACAAACACCAATTTTCACTGCAAATAACACAAATATAGTGAAATTACTTTTGAAAAATGGCGCTAAAATAAATATCAAAGATAATAACAATAACCACACCCCACTACTTGAAGCTGTTGCACAGGGAAATCTAAAAATAACAGAAATCTTGATAAAAAATGGCGCAAATATAGAGGTAGAAAATTCTAACAGTTATAACGCCCTACTTCTTGCTTGCGAAGGATTTCCAATAAACCCTCGTATTGCGAAATTATTAATACAAAAAGGGATTGGCTTCACAGTCTTAGAAAAAAATTATTATGACATAATAAGTAAGAGTCCTGCAAAAACGTATAGCCTCGACCATTGTCAGTTGGGAGACGAACAAATAATAAATGTACTAAAAAAATATACTCGATATGAAAAGCAATTTAA
Source organism: Candidatus Babelota bacterium (assembly GCA_042576225.1). Taxonomy (GTDB): domain Bacteria; phylum Babelota; class Babeliae; order Babelales; family Vermiphilaceae; genus GWF2-30-66. The sequence goes on along the minus strand of JBHPCA010000065.1, from coordinate 987 downwards.
ACTTGCTATGGAAAAATTAATATCTCCAAGCAAAATAAAAAGTTTCCTAAAACATCTTACAACAGAACGAATGCTAAAAGTACTTCTTGTATTCATAAAAGAAAATTTTGATTTTATCCAAAAAGAAAAACCTGTTATTTTTACTAAAATTAGCCCTTTTATACAAGAGTACTCGAAATTAGGAAAAGATAAACTACGAAACGAAGCTAAAGAACACATTGAAATGCTTCTACACTCAAAAAAAATATCCCTCCAAAATAAAGAGATAATTCTTTATGCGCTTTCACCTTCAACATATTTAAAATGTTTTGATATTGTTACAAAAGCAGATAAAAACACTTTAAGCTACATCAAAAAGCTTATGCTTTCAGATAATGTGCCAACACACATCAAAAAACTAGCTTTACCGTTATTACTCAAGAATAGCAACGAAAAAGAACTCACTAAGTTTTTTGCAAGTGTATGTTTTGATTCTTTATTTTTAACAAAAGCAATTTATAAAAAAGCAGTAAAATATGCGATTAAACATAACTTAAAAGACGTAAACAACAGAACCGTAAAAAAAGCTGCAATTATATTGGGCAAGCTAAAAACTATAACGCCAATCATACAAAAAGTAAAACAGGACACTTTTGGAAACAACGCCAAAAAAACAATGTGTTTTTCTGATAGCTTGGTAACAATAAAATTCACTCCACGTGATGAAAAAAAGAAAAAATAACGAAACTTACAAGTAATCACTTGAGAAAGTAATTACTCAAGATAATCACTCAATAAAGAGCGTACTTTAAGTGCGCTCTTTTCTTTATCTTTAATCTCAAGCATAATATCAAAATCAAGCCCCTGCTTTATCAAATCGTTAAGAGCAATATCTTGAAATACCCGATTATGGGCATCTCAAAGGCGTTATGGGTGGTGATGGGAGCAATTTGGACGTCTGGATCGGACAAAAAACCAAAGAAACCCACAAACGCTTTAAAATGCTCG
>JBHPCA010000064.1:0-3112 GCA_042576225.1 Candidatus Babelota bacterium | reverse complement strand
CAAGCTCAGGGAGAACGGGGGGAGAATCATTTTTTGGGTTATTCTTACGTGGTTTATTAATTTTCGGATAAGCTCTTAGTTTGTGCTACTTCTTTTTCGAATCGATATATAGCAATGTTTTTGATACTGTGTACGTAGACGAGATGTAGCAATAAATTAAGAGCACCATTGGTATTGCGAAAAAGTATATTGCATTAACAAATCTCTCAAGCACAATAAATGGTATGGTAAATATGGTGCCGGTCAGCACTATCCAGAGCATGGCGCCTAAATACTCAGAAAAGATCTTCTTTACAGATAATATAGAGCTCTTGATTGCAGCTTTTACGCCTGCGTTATCTATTGCAATTGCCTGTATGACAAACAAGGTGATAATAGACCATGTGACAAATATAGATAGCGTGATAAGTGCATAAAAAGATTTAGCCAGAAGAGAAGGGCTTTTGAGTATATGCGAGTTGATCATGTGGAACGTGATTATGGGAATATGCATAAAAAAGGTCCATATTATTGCGAGTTTTATTTTTGATATAGCCCATGTGACGATTTTTCGCAGTCCTATGCGTTCTTTTTTGCAAATAGCATACGTGTGTTTTGTTAAAGACATATTTGCCAATGTTACGATTGCCAAGTATATAAAATAGGCAAAAATAACGCTCATGTATCGTAGCCAGCTATAAGATGTATCAAGCTTTAATATTCTTGCAATAGCATCTTTTTGTGAAAAAGAGGTGCAGATTGATGATGGGTCTAGCTTGATGTTGTATATGAGTATTTCTACCAATACCCCTAAAACTATAGGAATTCCAAGGTATATCAGAAGTTTTTTGTGTTCCCATAGAATGCTGAAACTTTTTGTTGCTGTTTCAAATCCCTTTTGGAATCTTTTAAAGAGAGCCATTCTTGTCCTTTCTTTATTCTTTATTCTTGTTTTCTATTCTACTATAAAGATAGTTTATTTTTTTTTGCGAGTGCAACTAAAATGTCTTATTTGGCAACTATTAGTTGAGTGATGCGAAAATAATAAATTCAATAATGTTTGCACTTAACCTGTAAATCAGGTTTTATTTTTGGGTTATTTGCATATTTTGGGTTTCTGAGTTTGTTAAGATTATTGCTAAACTGTTTGTATTGTAGGCATATTTTTTTTGCAATACGCCTCATATCAAGGCGTAAAATATATTTTTTGTATTTGCTCATCACTTTTTCCATTTTAGTACTGTACTTTGGATTTATTAAAGCTTTATAAAAGAACATCTCACAAATATTTTTTTTGTTCTCGATATTTTCGAGTAAAAACCTAGAGAAAGCGAGTTGGAGCAAAAATTTGTATGCGTATTTATTTTTTTTATTTTTTTCTAGAATTTTTTTTATCTTTTCATAATTGCTTTTTGCCTCATCAAATGTTTTGGCAAAATTTATATGTTTTTTTATAAGAACAAGTTTTTTTATGCGCTCGCATTTTTTTACTCGCTCATGCTCTCCTGTGAGCTTATACTGTTTTATAAGCTTATACTTTTTTATTTCGTTATAGTCTTTTATGAGTTTTGGGGTTATCTTGTAGGCGTTTTTACGTATAATTTTTGCGCCATTTAAAATAAGAAGCTTGCATAACGTAAGGTTTTGTTCTTTATGGGCGAAGTAAAGAGGGGTTTTTTGTTTTGCATTTTTTTCTTGTTCCAGTTTGTGAGCGCGCATGTTTATTGTTTTTTTGCAGTATGGGATAAGCATGCGGCATATTGTTAGATTGTTGTAATAACAGGCTTCTAAAAGCGGTGATTGCTTTTGTGCTGTATAGGCGTCAGTTGATTTGTGCCCACCATTTTTCATTAAAAGTTTTACCATTTTTTCACTATTTTTTAAACAGGCTGTATAGAGAGGTCTAGCATTGTAATGTGTGCGTAAAGGAATATTGATTGCTTGTTTTCCCCCATTTTTGATAAGTAGTTTTGCCATTTTTAAGTCGTCGTTTTCGCAAGCCCAGTGAACTGCTGTATTGCCATAATTGTTGTTGCCTATTAACTGTTTTGCGCCATTTTTAAGGAGCCGCTTGGCTTTTGTGATATCACCTTTTTTGCTGGCGATTATGAGGGCAAAAAATTTATCTGTTTCTATTTGCTTTTTTATAAATTTGTTAATGCATGAAAATGGATTTTTAAGTTTTATTTTTTTCATGCACTGTGTGTTATGAGTATTTGTTACTAAGGTGCCTATACTTAAAAATAACACGATTGATGCGAGCGATATTTTTGTTTGTTTCATTCGCCATTCCTCCCTTTGGTATTGGGTTGGTTTATCTTTTTTAGAATAATAGGAGAGATTTTTTTTTATCAATAGAAAAGGGTTTAGGGATAGATTTTTTGCCTTGAGAAAGCTTTTTTCTAATATGAGAAGCCTTTATTGGTTGAGTGATGCGAAAAGAATGGAATCAATAATGTTGGCACTTGACCAATAAATCAGGTTTTATTCTTTTGTTATTTGTATGTTTTGGGTTTCTAAGCTTATTAAGGTTATTTTGGAATAATTTGTATTGGGTATATATTTTTTTAGCTATGCGTCTCATGTCAAGACGTAAAATGTATTTCTTGTATTTGCTTATCTCTTTTTCTATTTCAGTACTGTGTTTTGGATTTATTAAAGCTTTATAAAAGAACATCTCACAAATATTTTTTTTGTTCTCGATATTTTCGAGTAAAAATCTAGAGAAAGCAAGTTTGAGCAAAAATTTGTATGCGGATTTATCGTTTTTGTTTTTTTCTATAATTTTTATTTTTTGAGAATCGCTTTTGGCCTCATCAAATGTCTTGGTCAGTTTTATACGATTTATTGTTAGTATGTGTTTTTTTAAGCGCTTATTCATTCCCATGAAATTTTGCTTTATTATTTTCTCATAATCTTTCATGCACGACTTGGATATTTTATAAGAGTTTTTACGCATAATTTTTGCGCCATTTAAAATAAGGAGCTTGCACAACGTCAGGTTTCGTGCAACATAGGCGCAGTAAAGAGGGGTTATTGGTTCTTCATTTTCTTCTTGGTTGCGCATCTTTTGAGCGAGCATGTTTATTGTTTTTTTGCAGTATGGGATAAGCATGCGGCATATTGTTAGATT
>JBHPCA010000063.1:0-3479 GCA_042576225.1 Candidatus Babelota bacterium | reverse complement strand
GCATCGACAATCTTTAAAAATTTATATTTTGAAAACAGAGACTCTGGCCATTTGAACATAAAGCTAAGAACATCCGCCCAAACAAAGCGCACTTTTTTAAGATCTGTTTTTTTTAATGCATATTTTAACACTGCTTTAATTGGCGAACTTTTCATTTTATCAATAACCTGGTCATACGTCTGACCTAATGTAGCTGCGGGAGCAGATCCACATACCCCCATAACAAATCCTAATGAAGTTCTGGGAGGGTATAACGGCTTAGAAACTGAGCCCCAATTTTTGGTTCGTTTTTGTTTTATAAATCTTCTTCCAAACGCCCAAACAGGAATGTACATTCCTCCAGAACCAAACCAACGACTTCCAAATTCCCAAGGGGTAAACCAACACCATTTATGCTCCATTCCCACTTCTGCAGTCACTGCCGTAAATATTGGAATAATCATATCTCCAGATTTCATTTCCATATAATTCTGCAAAGAAGATAGATAACATCTTTGAGGATTACCATTTTCGCCATATCCTTTTAAGTAGTAAATCGAAAGTAATATACCGAATAAGTCAATTACTCCAATAGGCTGCCCAAATGCAAATTTCGTCTTGAGAAGATCGAGTGCATATTTAGAATCAACAGCTACATCTTTCAGGCCAAGATTTGATCGAGCTTCAGCAATAGCTCTTTTTTTATATGCTTCTAAGCTCAATCCACTAATTAACCAAGGAGCAAGAAACCAGGTAGACGCCGAAAGTGTCGACATATATACCCCACAATTAAATAGACCAATTTTTTTGGCTCCTAATACCGAACCTATGGTACAAAGTACTGCCCTTTGCCCCCCACCACTTGCAACAAAAGAAACAACAAGTGGTTTTTCGTTTTTACCAAACTTAATACCTAAAAATTTCTCTTGAGCCCTTCTTGCTTTTTTTTGCCGTCTGTCAAAAACATCCTTCTCCCCCTTACATGCGATGGGACCACCAATCCTAACTTTGGCATCTTTTTTTGCATACGGATTTTTATGTATTATGTTGTACGGCTCAGGGTTAATATAGCTTTTTACATATCTTATTAACGCCCTGAGCGGGCCAAAGGCAATATTAAAAATTTTAAAAACCTCTTCCCTTGTTTTTTCTAATAAATCAGCACCTATTCTAAAAATTTTTTCTAAAGCTCTCTCTTTTTTTTCAATAATATCCTGGTACAACCCTTTATACTCATACCTGATCATTCGATGACGCCCTTTAGTCACCGCATACCCTTTTTTTCGCTTCAAGACTATCCGGTCTTTTAATTTTTTGCCATCACTGATATCCAATACATGTGATTTTATACGTGCACTCCAATACGGCACCCAAATAAGAGATGCTCCCGGATCAACTCGTCTTGCTTTCTCCTGCTTATACAATAACCCTCTCCATCGCTTCCATCCCACAAGCTTTACATACAGAGGATTATCATATTTATTAACAAAAATAAGCTTTACCGAGAAAATTACAGGTGTAAAAAACAAAGCTAGTATAAAAACTATAAAAATTTTATAAAAATAAGATTTCTTCAAAAAACTCTCCTCAAATAAAACATAATAGGACCCATATTGTTACATGGGCCCTATATAACATCTCTCTCTTCTGCTTCTTCCTTTATTTACTCCTGAGCTTGACAAAGGGTTCTAAACTGACGCTTCAATTTTATTCTATCGCGCATAATCTCTTTCACTTTATCCTCAACTGCAATAATATTAAACTCTGTCATTGCAATTAACGTCTCTGCCTGTTTTTCTGTGTATTTAAAGTTAAACGTTTTTGCAAACCCACTAGACGTAACTTTTTCTATGTCAAAACCATCAAGCAATTCTAAGTAGTAATCATACCAATTTTTATAATTATTTTTTTGTATAAGCTGTATGCCGTTAATGCGAGGCAAGTATACGACAACAGGAACATCAAGATCAGAGTCATCTTTAAATACTTTGATTATCTGTTTTCCTACTTCAAATTTTTCTATTTTGGGAAATTTTAAACCATTGTAATCTGCATAATTCATCCAAAGTTGCAATTCTTTAAACTTCAAAGATCCGCCCGAATCAAAAACAAATATTATATCTGGTGCATCGCCATACGGTGGCCTTCTATACGTTGAAAAAACAGGATTATTAAGATCAAGCCCTGCATCTACAAGCTTAAGTTCTTTGTATTTATTATGCGGCGCTCCTTGAAGTTTATACACATAGTTTGGCACTCTTGCCCATGCCACTCGCAAATCTCCCAAATCTGAGTAGGCAAGTTTTGCAAACACCTGCTTTATAGTTTTGAAAATAGCTTCTGCAAACGGAATATTCTTTAAAAACTTTGGAAACTTTATGCCATCGAGAACAATTTCATACATATCTTCAAAATCTGCAGCAAACGCAGATCCCCAAAGACCCATACAAAAACCAAGATTTTGTTCTGGAGCATGTGTTTTTGATTTTCCCCGTTTAAAGTGCCTCCCAAACGCCCAAGCTGGCACATAAGCGCTAAGCCACCGGCTTCCCACTTCATACGGCGTAAACTCAAACCAAAATTCGTCTTTTTCTGCTTCTCCCAAAACAGCAGTACAAACAGGAAGAGGAAACTCTCCTTTTGCGATAACTCTTCTTTGATCAGAGGCTAACGCCCTGTGAGGCTCTTTTGTCAAGCCTCTAAACAAACTATTGGCCAAAAGCGCTCCATATAAATCTATAACATTAAGTGGCTGGTTATACGCAAACTTAACCCATACGTTATCCAAAAGATCTGACGCCTCTTGCATATTTTTTATTTTTATACCATTGCCAGCAACTTTTATTGCCCGCTTTCTATAATCATAGATATGCATACCACTATAAATCCAAGGCCCTAAAAACCAGGTAGAGCCTGAAAGAGCCGACATGCACATCGTTGAATCTAGCAAGCCTATCTTTTTTGCCCCAACACAAGAGCCTAGCGAGCAACACATTGCCCTCCATCCACCACCGCTTAAAGAAAATCCTATATCTAGAACATCCTCTTTTTCAAGCTCCATACCAAGCATCTTCTCTTGCGCCTGCTTTACAACCTTAAATCGCTCATCTCTGTACAAAAGCTCCTGTAAGCAAACTGGACCCCCAAATCGTACATTTGCATGCATAGTTCTAAACGGATTTTCATAAATTGCCGGCGTATTTTGCTTGATAAGCTCCTGCACAGGCGTTAACAAGGTATAGGCGACATCCTCAGCAACAGACAACAAACCCCCAAGATGGCCAATAAGCGAATTCAAAAGCCCTTTGTCGTTAAGCTCCAAGAACTCTTTATACGCTAACGTCTTGTCTCCATCTACCCCATTATTCGCGATATCAAAACCCTTACTGCTAAAAGCATTTGTCGCCACATGTAGCAACAAGAAAATTATCAAAATCTTGCTCATCCTCATAACTTCTCCTCTATTATTAAAAATATAGTATCAAAAAACACTCAAACAC
>JBHPCA010000062.1:0-3603 GCA_042576225.1 Candidatus Babelota bacterium | reverse complement strand
CATCTTTCATCCCCTATTTAAAAATAGAGGTTTTCAGATGATAAAGTTTATAAATTCCATTGTGGCTTAAAAGCTTTTTGATCATTTCTCTTGAGTGTTGATGCCCCCTAATGATTGCTTCAAGTAAAAAGTCTTTTGTGCTATTTTCACTTAAAGTCATTTTTGCAATGAGGTTACCAAATTTATAAATTCTTGCTAAATGATCATACTCAAATAGACCGAAACCGTTATCTACAAAAAAATCACTATTTACAAAACCTACTTCTGTGAGGTGGTATTTATCTCCATTTTTTATGTCTTTGAATTTATAAAAACCTAACTGATAAGCAATGTTTTCATACCTTTCAAACATTTTGCCGTTTATTGAATTTGTGTCAACGCTTGAGATCCATTTCCTAATAATTGAGATTCGATTAAGTATTATCATAAGCAAATGGATTGTTTATCAAATCTTTGTACATTGGCAACTGCTTGCAAGCACTCTCCCATTCCCAAAAGTTTGGATAATTTGTTTTAATACTCGCTTGTTCTTGGGTAAAAGAGCTCGAAAAAATAGATACAAAAAATGCTATCGCAATTAGGATTAGTTAACTTTTCAAAATTCATCCAATTTTGTCAAAAAATCATTTAAGATAGTCAAGATTGTCCGGCAATAATCTAGACGTAAAGTACATATTGCTATAGGCTTTCCCACCTTTTTTGGTAGGCTTGCCACCTTTTTTAACCAAATAAAAGAAAACTCTACTTTTATGATATAAAAGAGCAACATCAACTGGTGTAAGTCCAATATCATCCTTTTCATTTACGTCAATACTTTTGCTTTCGATTAAGTATTTGATTATACCCGATTTTCCAAATTGGGCTGCAATATGAATCAATTTGAAACCTTCAATGGCGTTTTTTTGGTTGGCATCGACGCCTTTTGTAATAAGATATTTAAAAATTTTCAGTTGCCCATACTGAGTTGCAAATTGAATTGGTGTCGAATCAGTTTTTTTGTGCTTCTCATTTTTATTTACACCTTGTTTTTCGATCAAGTATTTAACAATATCATATCTTCCAAACTGAGAAGCCATGTGAATAGGCTTGAACCCCTTCTTTGATAGCTCATTTTTATTTACACCTTGTTTTTCGATTAAGTATTTAACAACCTCCTTTTTTCCCCCTTGGGAAGCAAAATGAATTGGTTTAAAACCACCCATTGTCTCCATGTTTACATCTGCACCTTTTTCTTCAACCAAATATTTAACAAGTTTTAATCCTACACGCTCAGCTGCAACGTGAATAGGAAATATACGTCTGAGAACAATATACTCATATAAAGTTTTTTGTCCCAATTGCATATAAAGCTTATCCAACAACTCTTGTCCCGTAGGTTCCCCCTCTAATTCTTTCTGTGTCTTGTTATTTATTTTTTTCATGGAAAACACAGAAAAAGTAAAGGTACAGAAAAGAAAAAATAGGAAAAAGAAAACAATATTTTTTTTCATTGTTACTCCTAAAAGTTTGAGTATCAAAAGATTTAACAATTCTAATGATAATAAAGTTGACAAAAATTTGGAAGAAAATATTTTTGCTTAATGCTTAACCTCGAAAAAAACACTTTTTATTATATTATTTGACAAATACCTAGTTTTTTCAGCTTTATCATAACTATTCCCCATACTAAGGATAATTTTACTGAAAAGACAATTCTATACCAGCAACATATATCTTAGAATCTCCAAATAAACTAAAGTGCGTATCAAAAAGTTTTTTTGCTGGTTTATCTACAATCGCTACCTTATTTGGCCCGACAATTCCCACAGTATTATCCCAAAAAATCATTTCCGCCACATCAGTATCTCTATAATGCATTAAACATGCTTTTTCCGACTCGATTATTATAGAAACTAAATCTTCTCTCGTTAAATCATCCTCAGGTGAAAAATTGTAAACAAACACCACGGCACCAGTTTCATTTAGATAATCATAACTTCTATACTGCGTCCCCGGAATTTCACTTTTTTCAGGTATACATATATTCAGATATAGCGATTTCCCAAGATGTATTATTGATTTTGCATTTTCATCTTTTTTATCACTTACATAAAACTTAAACTCACCACTTTCACCCACGATAGTCAAAGATTTGTCTATTATCAGATCAGTGTTTCTCGCAACTATTCTTCCAGACGTTTTTAACGTTTTAAATCTTAATGTATTATCAAAAAAAGCCATTTCACCAGTATTCTCACAATCTCCAAAAAATGTCGCTTGTGATTTTTGAAATACTACAAATAAAGTCAACAAAAAAAACAATAACGATGCTAAACTTTTTCTTGTTTTCATAAATGTTCTCCTGCAAGTAGATATCCGACAATACATATACTCACAAATAATAACATAAATAAAAACCTTCCACAACGCCTTTTGCTGGAAGATTATTCAAATACAAAACACTTACCAAATTGCCTGACGCCCCATTTGCCTCCATCAATGTATCTACTTGCTCAAGCCATATTCTCTCGACTCCCAATCAATTGGATTAAAGAACCCTCCAAAACTTTAAGCAATCAAAACAAGACCGAAAAGAATCCATTTATCACTTTTATTTCTTTTTCTTCTCCATAAGCTTTTTAGCCTGATCTTCACCAATCCATTGCCCAGTTTTAATTAAATTATCCACCTGAAACTTGGCAATATTTGGATCTATATTACAAGGAATATACTCAGCGCCTCTGTAATGCAACCCCAAGAACTCAATGCCTTTCTTTTCAGCAATCTTTTTAACCTCCTGTAAAAACTTAAGATCATCATCAACATAGACTATTTTTTTGGGCCACCACTTAATTTTGTTTAAAAAGACCTTTAGAGCCTGACCCTTGGTAAATCTATCCGTCATCAAAGCACCATTGTAAAAAACAGGGCTTGTTTTTTTTACCTTATGCACCAATTCCTTAAGTACAATTCTATCATAATTAGGAAAGTAACTACCAAAGTCTATCCCAACACTTTTAAGGGTTTTAAACCGATATATATCCCCACGATCAATATCACCAAACTTGCCTGGGATATACTTTGTAAGAGCCAATATTTTGGATTTTTTATTTTTAATCTCTTTTATAATCGATAACACTTTTTCATCAACTAACATAGACTTTGTCCCCATGGACATCCTACTCAACAAAACCTTAAACTTCTCGGGTTTTACTGAATTATTAATTTTTTTTACAAGAGGCTTCCAAACTTTTTTAAACTTGTCGCTTACATGATTATTAAAACCATTCTCAGCAACAATTAACGTGTTGTCGACATCAAAAATAACCAAGCTATCCTTATTAAGATTTTTTATCTCTTTTGCAAGTAGATCTAAGTTTTTCACCTTGTGAATTTTGCTTGCACACATACAAGCTGAAAGAAAAACAACAAGCGATACCAAAAGCATCCCTAAACCCAAAAATCTTTTATTTTTAATTTGCATAGTTTTCATAGATATTCCCCGTAAAAAGATAAATTATGACACACCTATACTTATAGAGTAACATGGTCAAAAATCTTCGCAATACCTTGTGCTGGTTCAATACATATGAGACTCAAGCCACCAATTGATCATAGTATCGC
>JBHPCA010000061.1:0-3816 GCA_042576225.1 Candidatus Babelota bacterium | reverse complement strand
GTTGAGCGATTTCAAGAACAGATAAAAGTCGATCTCCCAAATGCAGAACAAAGAAACTGGAATACAAACTATAGAAACAAATACCCAAAAAAGAAATATAATTTTGATTTTTAATCTCAGTCAAGTTTGAAGTAGGGTGGACTTTTTGGGTCGCCCTGCTTTGTTTAACTCATTAAACTTATATTGGAGGACAAAAAATGTTCAAAAAATCAATACTCTCACTCACTTTTGCAGGGTTACTATTATCAACAACTATGCCTACTCACACATTCTGGGGCAAGAAAAAAACATCCTGGAAGTCCTGGTTTCAAAAATCTAAAAAGCCAAGTCTATCCGATCGCGAAAAAGTTGTCAGCGGCATAATGCTCTCCCTTATGTGCGTGGGCTATGTTACACTTATCTCAATAGCAGCTAAAATAGCAGCTAAATTAACAGTACGCATAGGACGCAAAGCAAGATCCCGTCGTAATGCAAATTCGTTTAAAAATTCAAAGGATAAACTTAAAACTCTAAAAGATCTAATAGCTAATCTTAACAACCCTATTCAATCAAAAGGGGTAACTACATCTTTTGAAAACGATTTTGCACCAGGAACAATACATCCAAACGTGCAAGAAATCAGAGAAAGCTTTGAATACCTAGAACCTGAAGAAATACCAAGAACAATTTTGCTTTACGGTCCAACGTCAACAGGAAAAACTCACACTGCAAAAGCACTAGCTAACGATCTAGGGGCAACTGAATATATAGAGATTACGGGCCCAGAATTAAGAGATAAGTGGGAAGGCGAATCCGTAAAACGAATTCAAAGCATGTTTAAAAAAGCGCTCGAAATAAACCAAAGAACCCAAAACCCTGCTGTCATCATAATAAACGAGATCGATGGTGGAACTTCAAACATACATTCTATAGGCAGTAGTGGCCAGAGTAGACATATCGCCCAAGCAATGCAAGGACTGTTAGATCGCGACGAATATAGAAACGTATTTATCATCGCTACCTCAAACTTTGTTGAAGAAAATGATATCCCTAGACCATTAGTTGAGCGATTTCAAGAACAGATAAAAGTCGATCTCCCAAATGCAGAACAAAGAAGATCAATAATCGATTTTTACGCACAAAAACATAATCTAGATCTTGGTCAAGAAGACTATTCACAACAAACAGAAGGCTTTAACGTTAGAAGGCTTAAAAATTGGGTGCAAAAAATAAGAAATAGGTGCAAAAAAGAAGCACACAGGAGAAACCCGCAAACCAAAAAGACAAAACAGATAGAAAAAACTCATAAACCCCAGATTTGCAAAAAAAAGAATAAAAAAACTTTTTTGGGTTCCGTAAAAAATAAATTTGCTTCTCTGTTTAACAGGCTCAAGAATTTATTTGGGAAAAATAAAAAGAAACAACCAGATAAAAAAGACCCGAAAAAACCAAACGTAATAACAAAAAAAGTACCGAAAAAAATACCGAGAAAAAAACGTGGACCAAAAGTAAAAATATCAAAAGATATGGCTAAAGAAGAACTTGATAAAATTATTAGCAATAATATTGAGTTGTCCAAGAAAAAAGATGGTGACAAGAAAATAAATATTACGCAGCTTATTAAAAACATACAATCACAAAACACAAATGCACGTAAAACGAGAAAAAGATCTGGTAGCCTACCAAGATCACAAGATAAAAGATCTAGATATAAAATTCTATCGTAAGAGTTGTTGGCTTTGATTTTAAATGGGGTGGCTGGAAAATGGTCGCCCCATTTTTTTGCTTGTTTTTTATGATTTTAGCAATAGGATTAATGGTTTAACAATAAAATAGGCGCCAGGCCTTTACAATATGCGCATATTGCATTAGCATATTAACATAAGTGATACTGTCATTTCACCTGAACATTATAAGGTAAAATAATGGCACAAAAAACCCCTGAAAAGAAAAAATCTAACGTAGGACACGTTCTACGAATTAGTGGAACAATCGTAGACGTCCAATTTGAAAGAGAGTCTGCGCCTCCAATTTTGAACGAACTTTATATTATGCTACCAAATGATAAAGAGCACAAGGCTGCTGTTGAGGTAGCGCAACAACTTGGCGATGGTGTAGTACGATGCATCGCTATTGAGAATATCTTTGGCATAAGAAGAGGACTTGAGGTCATAGACACCGGTGCGCCCATAAAAGTCCCTGTGGGATACAAAGTATTAGGAAGAATCTTTAATGTCTTGGGCGAATCTATAGATGACAAACCTGAGTTTAAAGCTGAAGAAAAAATGTCAATTTACAGAACAGCGCCTCCTTTCATAGAACAAAAAATTGAAGCTGAGATACAAGAAACTGGACTAAAAGTTATTGACGTTATGGTCCCATTTATCAAAGGATCAAAAATTGGTCTTTTTGGTGGCGCCGGCGTTGGAAAAACAGTTTTAATACAAGAATTTATAAGAAATATCGCGGTAGAACACCAAGGAGTTTCTGTATTCACGGGTATTGGAGAACGTACTAGAGAAGGTAATGAACTTTGGCTTGAGATGAAAAAAACAGGGGTTCTTAAAAATACTGCTTTAGTATTTGGTCAAATGGGAGAAGTACCTGGAGCACGATTAAGAGTTGGTCTTGCCGGTCTTACCATGGCAGAATATTTCAGAGATAAAGAGAAAAAAAATGTACTACTATTTATCGACAACATTTTTAGATTTGTACAGGCTGGCTCTGAAATTTCCGCACTCTTGGGCCGTATGCCATCGGCAGTAGGTTACCAACCAACTTTAGCAACTGAAATGGGATCTTTCCAAGAAAGAATAACAAATACCATAAACGGCTCGATTACATCTATTCAGTGCGTCTACGTACCTGCAGATGACATAACTGACCCTGCTCCCGCAACAACATTCTTACACTTAGACGCAAGCACTGTATTGTCACGTAAACTTGTAGAACTTGGTTTGTATCCTGCAGTAGATCCACTTGAGTCTACCTCTAAAGGGTTAACACCAAGCGTTGTCGGCGAAAGGCATTACCGAGTGGCCAGAAGCATACAGAGTATCTTGCAAAGATATAAAGAACTCCAAGACATTATTGCTATCTTGGGAATGGATGAGTTGGCAGAAGAGGACAAAATTCTTGTAAGACGTGCTAAACGGGTACAAAAATTCTTAACGCAGCCTATGTTTACCGCAGAGTTTGCAACAGGAATGGAAGGTCGCTATGTCCCCAGAGAAAGAGCAATAGAAGATTTCGAAAAAATAATTAACGGCGAATGCGATGATCTCCCAGAGCAAGCATTTTACATGGTTGGCACACTTGAAGAAGCTTACAAAAAAGCTAAAACGCTTTAATTTTAAAGAAAATTTATGAAACTAAAAATTATTAGTCCAGAAACAGAGCAAGATTTTGAAGTAGCCTGGGTTGATGTTCAAACTCATGTAGGCAATTTTGTAATCTTGAAAGATCATGCACCAATGGTCGCAACACTTGTTGCACAAGAGCCTATTACATTTTGCTTGCAAAATGGTAAACAAGAAACAATTACTCCTGAGGGGGGAACAGTTGAGGTATTTAGAAAAGAGATTGTTTTACTTTTAAGGTCTACGCCAAAGTAACCCAAAGTAATAGTATGCGAAAAAAACTTGGTCACATCATTTCAGGTTCGCTCACTGAAGGGTTTGTGTTACGAATAAACCCCGAAACGCATTTGGAAAATATCAAAACGGGAAAATTTGTTTCGATAGAGGGAAAGCAGCATAAATTTTTTTCTTTAATCACAGATCTCAAGCTTGAAGTTACTAATCAGGAGTAATTGTTTCTTGTTTACCATTTTGCAAG
>JBHPCA010000060.1:0-4725 GCA_042576225.1 Candidatus Babelota bacterium | reverse complement strand
CTCAAATTCAACAACTGTCTTTTTCTTTCTTTTTACTTTCTTTCTTTCAATTATAGCAAAAATTTTCTGAGAAACATCTCCAACTTTTCCATAGGATAACACAGAGAACGTCTTTGGTTCAAATTTTGTATCAAATACAAACTTGAGCCAATCTGGTAAGTTTTTATATTTAACTCCAAAAACCGGTTCAAAAACTTTATCCCAATCTGCTGGGAATGCTAAATTAGCTTTAAATTTTTTGGCAATACTTTCTGCCTTCTTTTTTAAATCCTGCCCTTTAAATTTCAAGAGCCTTTTTATAGAAGGTGAGACAAGCCACGGGCTTATCTTCTTTGAACCAGACCATATCGTAAAAATATCTGTCCAATAAACAGTCGCTTTAGTTTTTACCACTTTTCCTTTTTCCATAATGGTTTCTTGTGGTTTATAAAAAACTTTATTCCCAAAGCCTACAAAGCCATCAAGCTTTAAAAACTCTGTTGGGTCATATAGTCTATTTTGCCTACTTTTCAAAATTTTTTCAAATTGTTGCTTCTTTTTCAAATAATTTTCAAACGCCTCAAACCGTTTTTCCCCTTTTACAAACGTGTTAATCTTTTTGAAAATATTTTTATAAAATTCTTGATAATTATCTTTTTTTTGTCCCTCACCAATAAACTTGCGCTTATCAAAATCAAAAGTCTGATTAATATTTATTTTACCACCTTCTGCACCTATACAAATTTTCACAACCCCATCTGTGCCATATTTATCTCGAGTTAATTTAAACTCTTGCCACTTATACATCAATGGCCACACATTTTTTATAAACTCTTTTGCCTCTTTCTCTGTCCATAATGCACTTTTGCTTGGTGTTTTTTTTGCATCTTTTTTATTTTTTTCCTCAGCATTTTTTTTCTCTTCTTCTAGCGTAGATAATTGTGCCATTGCAATCTGCAGGCCAGATAACGCAAGCATTTTTGCATGCTCACGATCAATCATAATCTTTGCGTAACTTACATGCAATAACCCCCTGTTTGAAATCCTCGTTGCAAGCATAACAACAAGAGCTATAAACATAAGTGAGAAAACTAAAATGTATCCTGGCTGATTTTGCCTCGCCTTATTATTTTTCACAATAAGTTTTTTCCCTCTTTGATATTTATTCTCCCTCAAACACAATCTCTATTTCACAGCCCATTATAACACACCCACATTAAATCTACTTTCTCGGAGAAATCTTGGTTTTACCTGCAGAAGTATCTGGTTTTTCCCCTGAAGCTTGGTTTTGTTTATCTTTCTCTTTTTTATCTTTACCCTGCTGAACTTGCACAATATAAATTTTAAGCTCAAACTCCCGAGACGTTCTTCTCAAATCATCCCACAATTCAACCTTAAAAGTACAAAGATCCGGCTTATTTTTCTTTGTTTTTTTAATTTCATCTTCGCCCCACTTTTTAAATTTTTTGTACTCTACTTTCCCCTGCTCATCCGGGGAAACCTTCTGACCCTTATCTTTTCCCCCCCGCTCATCCTGCCTGCCTGCCATAGCTTTAGCGTCGGCTGGAGCTTGTCGAAGGACCACAGTGTATAACACAGACATTTTTTTTATATTTTTTATGAGTACATACGAGCGAGGCTTCTTTTTTTCAAAATCTGCAAAACCAATTGAAAAATCCTCTTGCCGCAATAATTTAAAAGATCTTTTTTGCTTCCCTCTTGCACGCTCTTTTTCTGGTACAAGTGTGTACTTAACTCGTGCAATACGAGGCTTTGCTTTTATCCCCTCTTTTTGATTCGCAAAAGCTTTTATGGGATTAGTAGTAATAAATGTTAAAAGTTCTATGTTCTCGCCTTTGTTCTTGCTTAAAAAACCTTTTTTCAATGGAACATCTTTAAATTTTTCTTTTGGCTTATCAGACTTGGCTTTATCTGTAGATGACTTTTGTTTGCCCTTATCATCTTTAGTGGAAGTTTTCTTAGACGTCGTATCCAAGGGTTGCTTCTTCCTCTCAAATGGCACAAAAGCACCAGAAATATCTTTTTCCAATTGATTATTAAGTAGCAAAATTCTCATATCAATGCTTGAAATAGTATCCATAGTTTGCAGAGCCATGTTTGCTTGATTAAAGCTCGTAAATAGTGCTCCTAAAACGAAAGCACTTATAGCAGATGCAATTAATAGCTCAAGTAATATGTAACCACTTTTAACTTTACACACAAACATCTTTCAACTTTTGCTTACAATTTAGGTTTATACAAAAAACTAACCAAAAACTCTTTTTGTTTATCAAAAGAAGCTGTCACCTTTTGCACACACAAATTTTGCAATTCTTCTTTAGAAAATTTATCAAAAGGCTTCGCTTTTCCCACAACTTTTCTTGCATAGTTTAGTGTAACAGCAGGCTCTTTTATTTTTTTATCTTTTGATTTTTGCTGCTCTTTATCTTGTTGTGCTTCATATGTCTGCTTGACCATAAAATTTTTCATAACAAATAATCTGGAAGTTTGGTCTCTAAATCTTGCACTTGCCCTCAAAGCATTACTTATCATATAAAAAACAGGCGTTATCAACATAGACACAACTGTTAACGCCATTAAAACCTCCATCAGCATAAATCCTGATTTGCTAACCCTAAGGTTTTTTAAATTCATCGTAAACCTCAAACTGTGCAGAAAACGGATTTAAAACTAAACTTACCGGCCTCTTTGCTCTGTCAATCCTATCTTGATTATCGAAAAAGTTTATAACAACGGTTTGCGATACACCATCAGTTATAAAAAACCAAGCATCTCCAGATTTGCTACCAGATTTGCCAATTTCACCGGCAAGGTCTTTCTTCTCAACATAAAAATTTTTCAACTCTAACTGGGCCGGTATAGTCATTTTTGTCTTTATATATGCTCGCTTAACTGGCAAATATTGCATAGCTCCATATTTATCTTTTTCGCTCTCAACACTTAAAAAAATCTCTTTTTTACCAAAGTTAAAATTCACTTTATATACTTTTTGTGTTTTGATAGCATTTTGCCATGCAAAGCTGGTTAACTTGTTTAAGTTATTAATAAACTTCTCACGAACTTCTTGAGGCCTCGATCTTCTTATCATTGGAACAACAATGGTTGCCAATAGCCCTAAAATGGCTATGGCAACCAATAATTCAAGTAAAGAAAATCCAGACTTTCTAATCATTAACTACTCTTAATCTATGTCCCAAACATGGATTCTATCTACAGCCTTTGCCTTTCGTCTGTCCGGCCCATAGGAAAATAGTGTGTATGGATTGTCCTTATACTGCTCACGGCTATACCTATAAGGAGTTCCCCACGGATCTTTAACTTTAAGCTTCTTTAGATAGCCTCCCTTTTTAGGTTTTATTCCACCCATCCACTTTCTCGCTATTTCAGGATTTGACGGACGTCTCACCAAGCCCTTCAATGTAGCTGGGTACTCCCCAGTATGCATATTAAACATTCCAATTGCTTGTTGATAACTTTTAAGCTGCATTTTGGCCGCCTTAACTCGAGACTCTCGTAAATAGTTATAAAGAGCGGGGCCCACAACAGCAGCAACAACACCTAAAATAGCAA
This sequence comes from Candidatus Babelota bacterium, assembly GCA_042576225.1. Taxonomy (GTDB): domain Bacteria; phylum Babelota; class Babeliae; order Babelales; family Vermiphilaceae; genus GWF2-30-66. The sequence goes on along the minus strand of JBHPCA010000060.1, from coordinate 1,155 downwards.
CCGCTACCAAGATCTCCATTAAAGAAAATCCTGATTTAGAATACTTTGTCATATATTACTCCTTTAAAATTCCCTCTACATCCCCATACCAGCAACATCCGCCTGTTGCAACATAGGGACAGCTATAGATATAACAATAAATCCAACAACAAATGCCATTACAATTAACATAATCGGCCCAATTTTCCCTGCTAAACTATCGGCTAACTCGCTTAACTCTTCCCCATAGTTTTTTGATACAGTGAGAAGCATACCTCCCAAATTTCCACTTTCTTCACCAGTTTTTATTAGGTAAATTGCGATGGGTGGAAAAATCCCAGTCTGTTTTAAGTACTGGGCAATCTTACCCTGTTTTACAATTTTATCTCTCGCTTTACTTAAAGTATCTGCTAAAATGCGATTATCGATTATGCTGCACACAATATCAAGAGACTCTGACAAGTTAACTCCACTTTCAGTTAACATGCCAAGTGTTTGAGAAAACTGAACAACAGCACCTGTTTTTGTAAAAAACTTAACCAAAGGTATTCTTAATTTAATTTTATCCCATGTACGTGCACCTTTATTGGTTGACTTCCAATATCTAAAAGCAAATATAATACCAATGGTGCCAAAAATTATAAACCATAAATAATTAGTAAAAAAATTAGAAATACTAATCAAAATCTCTGTTGACCAAGGCAAACCTTTTCCAGTATCTTTCAAGTTTTCAGCCATCTCAGGAACAACATAGGTCATCAAAATTCCCACAACGATAACAGCTACCCCTAGCTGGAATAATGGGTATGTCATGGCAGATTTAATTCTTTTTCTAATCGCCTCACTTTCCTCCATAAAATTTGTAAGTCGATCTAGAATAATTTCTAAATTTCCAGTAGCTTCACCAGCACGAACAAGCTGCACATAAATATTTGGAAATACATCGGGGAATTTTTTTAAGGCATTGGCAAAAGAAGTACCTTCTTTAATATCATCTTTTAATGAAATAACAATAGATTTTAGCCTGCCCTCAACCTGGTCTACCATCAACTCTAAAGCCTGTAATAATGGGACCCCTGACTTCAAAAGGGTAGACAACTGCCTTGTAAATAAAATTTTATCTTTAACTGTTACTTTTTTTTGAAACAATCTTTTGAGAAACCCAACCTTTTTTTC
>JBHPCA010000059.1:0-4739 GCA_042576225.1 Candidatus Babelota bacterium | reverse complement strand
ATAGCAAAACGGCGGGAGTGAGTGATTTTTTTATGATTGACTTCATGGTTTCTCCTTTTTTTCTATTTTTCCATTTTTTTGATTACATCTTTTAACTAAATAAAATAATTAATCACATAGAGTAGTTATAGAGTAGTTTTGGTTAATTAATGCCATTTAGCTTGTTTTCTAATATATTTCTAATTAACTCTTTTTTTGCGCAGTCTATTATCTCTTTTGTGATTGCGGCCCCTCTTTCAACAAGATATTCTACAATTTTAACCCGGCCTTTTTCTGCTGCAAAATGGAGTGGTGTTTTTCCATCTATATTTTTTGGCTCTAACTGTGCGCCGCTCTCTACTAAAACTCTTACTATTGCAAGTTTTCCCTTGGATGCCGCAATATGCAAAGGTGTTCTTTTTGAGTTGGGAGATTTTACGTTTACATCTGTGCCCTCTTTTGCAAGTTTGGTTACTTTTTTTGTTCTTCCCATATAGGCTGCTTTGTAAAGCGCATACTCTTTTTTGCTTAGCACTGTTTTTGGATCAATCTTGGAGTATATTTTCTGCAGTGACAATATTGCGATAGCCAAAATAGATAATACTAGTATATTTTTTTTCATGATTCCCCCTTATAATGGTTTTTTATATTCGTCCCTCTATTTTTACTATAATACAATAGGCTTATAATAAACAAGTGTTTTTATGATGAAGGTCAATAGTGAGAGCGATAGGACGGTTAAAACAGTGAAAAAAGCTACTTTTATTATGTTTTTAACGGGAAAACGAACCCCATATGTTCTTTTTGCTAGAAACAATAGTGCCAAGCAGGAGGATATGCGTGCAGCGTGTATAGCCAGTATTGTTTTAAAAAGGCCTGCTGAAGTTGCAAATTTAAAATAAACTAAAAGTATGAGTATGAAAATATAGGGGAGATACGAAAATGAGAGCATAAGATATCGTCTTTTAATCTCAAGCAATCTTTCATATGGAGACAACAAATGTTCAAATAGATAAAACGTTGCAATAACAAAAAATATTTTAAAAGCAAATCGATTACTAAATAAATAACTAAAATTACAGGTTATAAAAAATAACACCCCCAATAATGGAATACACAGATAAGAAATTTTCGTTGCAATATTTTGGAATGCGATTTGCATAACTTTTGTATTTTTACTATTTTCATACACTTGGACGTAAGAAAGAAGCGAGGTGTCTGTAGTACCGATCGTTTTTACCACAATTCTTTGAAAAAGTAATGCTCCATCGTTGGCAAGCTTAAAAAGATTCGCTTGTAGTGGGCCTAACAGGTGGGTAAAAAAAAGCATCATGAAATTTCGCTCAGACAAACTTTTTATATTATTATTGACCCACATTATTCCAGAATGAAAAACAAACTCTCGAGCCAGATTTTTTTGTGTTATGGTTTGACAATCGTCGTTTTTGCTTTTGTATAAGCGTTTTAGCATAATTATGCTTATGAGTATTGCAATAAACACTGTCGAAACCTCGGTAACAAAAATAGATTGCAAGATTGTATAACTTTTCTGTATTGTCAAAATGAAAACAATGTTTGTAATAGATTTGAAAATTACAATAATTGACATAAGAGAGTTGAATTGCTTTTGCCAGAAATATGAGTAATATATTAACCTAAAAATTGAGATAATCCCTTCGAAAAAAAAGAGAGCACACCCTAAATAGAAAATTTCTATTTTATCTGTAAGATGCAATTTTTGTGTGATATATTTTGCTACGATTATAAATATGGGGGTAAAAAGTAATAACACCATTGATTGAAACAAAATTATATTGCGTATATACTTTTGCATAATATTTTTGTTTTTTGCAAATTGAGGACAATATCGGGGGAGCGATTTTCTAAAACCAAAATCAAGCCATAATAACAGTAAATATATTGCGCTATATATGTTTGCCCATAAGTTAAAATCTTGCGTTGCTAATGTTCTAAAGAGAAGTATTGTTAGAATTGTTGACATACTTTTGCGAACGGTATAAAAAATAGCGTTATATTTTATACCCTGAGTAAATTTTTTGCGTAGCGTATTAATGTCCATGGCTCTAGGATATAGAGAAATTGCAATATTTGCAAAACTATTGATTTTGGTTTTTTCCTTGTAATAAACTATATTTGAACGATATATGCGTATATTTAAAAGGGGTGGATTATGGGGAAAAAGAGCTTATTGATTACCTGGCTATACGCCAAAGGGGCTATTTTAGGGCTATTATTTATTCTTTTAGGGTTTAATTATATCTTTACGATCAAAAAGTTTTGGTACGATAGTAAATATAATCTGGAAGATGTAAGAAGAGTAATAAAAGGTGTGGGAAATATAGATGAGTTTGATGACAGCGGGTTTACCGCGTTAATGATCGCATCAGCTGCAGGTGACAAAGATATTGTAGAATTTTTAATAAGAAGCGGTGCAAATGTTAACCTAGGGGCTAATGATCTTATAGGAGATACGGCTTTGCACTCAGCCTGCCAAAATGGAAACATTCAAGTTGTGGGTCTCTTGCTTGCTAATTATGCAAACCCGCTTATGAAAAATAAAAACAAAGAAAACCCTTTAAATCGTATTATTAATTGTGAAAGCTCTAGTGCGTTTAAGCAAATTGTGAAAAAATTTATGGATGAAGGTGTGGACATAAATTATCCAGATCCAGAGGGTAGATCATTATTGTTTGCCGCGGTTGATCAGACCAAACTACCAATGCTCGAGATACTACAAAATAATTTTAGCTATCTTATAAACTTTGATCTAAAAAACAAGGCCGGACAAACGGTGAAACAGTTTGAGGTAGGAAAAGGTGATGTAGGGGCGCAAATAAAGCCTGTAAAGCTTGCACGTTTATACGCAGGGATAGATGTTAATGCATACGAGCCTAAATTTTCATTTAATAAAGATTTTAATTTGGTCCAAGTTGCGACAATCAAAGGAAAAGACAAATATTTGAAAGATGCTATAAAAAATCATGGAGCAAATATTAAATTAAAAGACAAAAAACTGGGGAATACACCACTGCATTGGGCATGCCTGTATAATTGGCCAAAAGTAGTTGATGTTATTTTAAAAAATAAACCCGTTATTAACGAAAAAAACAAAACCGGAATGACACCAATCCATTGCCTATGGGGAATCAGAAAAACTGGAGATAGAAAAAAAGTAGCAAAAAGTTTATTTGAACAAGGTGCAAACTTTAACGCCCAAGACAATAAGGGCAACAGTTTTTTGCATCGGGCTGTACTGCTCAAAGATTATGATTTAGTCAAATTAATAGCCACAGATAGATACTTTAATCACAGAGTTAACTTTCACCTAAAAAATAAAAAGAAGCAAACAGCTATGGATATTGCAAAAAAATTTAAAGATAAAAAAATTATTGACATGCTCAAAAACAATTACGATATTTATTACCTTGATAAAAAAGACAAAAAAGATAAAATTACGCCACTTATGATCGCTGCTATGAGAGGTGACATGTATGCTGGTAAAATCCTCATGAAAAGACCAACTATTGCCAAAAAGATTAACGCAAAAAGTAAAAAGAAAGACACGGCGCTTCATTTTGCGATTAGATTTGGCCACGTTGATTTTGCCAAATTATTACTCGGCGACAAAAATTTAAAAGTAGAAGTTGATGTAAAAAATACAAAGGAGGACACTCCACTTCATGAGGTTGTCAACATTGTTAATAAAAAAGAAAGAGGAGAAGCTCTTAAACTATTATTCTCAAAAGGCGCCGATATTACTGAAAACAAAAAAGGTGAGACGATTATTCACCTGGCTGTGCGCAAAAATATGCCAGAATTAATCAAATTTATGCGAGAGAATTTTGGTAAAATGGTAAAAAACAAAAAAGGTAAAACGGCGCTTGATTTGGCAAAAGAACTGGGCAAAAAGCAGGACATGGCTGATATGATTAAGCTGCTCGAGGGGAAGAAATAGAATTATAAAAGCGTGAAAATAGCGATAGAAATAACGAGTGATATGGCGATATACAGTGGTTTGATGCGGGTTTGGGGCCTAATGCGCCATTTGTAGAAAGATATGAGGGCCAAGAGGCCAAAACATGTTGCTCTTGTTGCGACAATTAATAAAAGCAACATGGCCTGAGGTAAAAACGCTGCATATATAATAATTGTTGATAGAGTTGTAATTGAGAGTACGTTGGTAACCAGTAGTATACTGTTTCTTTCTTGGACTATGTAAAATTTCTCATATGATATAAACAGATTTTCTATGAGTGTGATGGCCAGGAAAAAGTAGATAAGTGGCCAGTTTAGCGCAGAAGCAGGCGTATTTGTGTATTTTATAAGTTTAGTTAAATTTATGGACAAAAATATAACAAGCGCTATGAGAATTGTATTAATTTTTTGAGTGATTGCGTGGAAGATGGTTTGTTTGCATGTTATTGCAAGGTTCTTTGTGTGGGACAAGATGGCGTCACATGACCAGCCAAATATTTTACGCATGAGCATGGTAATGGTGTAGGTTATGTGGCTTAATAATTTGAATAGGCCGGCTTGCGCAAGACCAAACTGTACTGCAAAAAATGGAACCAGAAAGTTGCTTGAGAACATGTTGTGCGTAAATTGATTAATAAAGTTTATTGTTCTTATTTTCATGACTTTAAAAAAGAGAGGGATACCCATGTTATTTGTTATGTCAGTAGGTGTAGGATGGGTGGGGTGGGCAGTGTTTTGTTTTTTTCGTTAATAACGGGTTTATT
>JBHPCA010000058.1:0-4811 GCA_042576225.1 Candidatus Babelota bacterium | reverse complement strand
ATTTAGTACCGAAACAATAATAAAACAATAATTTGATAAACCAGCATCTTATTTCTATAATTAGGGTGTAATCTCGCAAAAAATTTTGTTAAGGACCAGTTCTAATGTTAATAATAGATGAGCTTAGAGAGCAGTTAAAAAATATGGAGCCAGATATTGCTACTATAAAAGCATACTGGAAAAACTCTGGCCTTGATGATAGATTCAAAGAACTTGAGGGGCAAAGTCATCAGGAAGATTTCTGGCAAAACCCAAATCAAGCAGAAATTTTAAAAGAACTTAGTGGCGTTAAGCAACAACGAGAAAAATATTTAAACATAACAAACACATATAACGACATATCAGAGCTCACAGAACTATTTTCCCAAGATGAAAACGAACTGGAAAAAATAAAACTAGACGCAAATAAATTAACAAAAGAGATAGCGTCATTTAAAGTCAACCTTCTTTTGGGTGAACCTGAGGATAAATCCCATTGTTTTTTGAGCATAAACTCTGGCGCTGGAGGAACAGAATCGCAAGATTGGGCTCATATGTTACTTCGAATGTACATCAGATTTTGCGAAAGAGAACGCTTTGGCGTATCAATCATTGATTACCAACCCGCAGATGAGGCCGGAATTAAATCGGCAACGTTATTTATCAAAGGTAAAAACGCATATGGCATTTTAAAAGGCGAACGCGGTATACATAGACTTGTGCGCATATCTCCATTTGATTCAAACAAAAGACGGCACACCTCATTTGCAGCCGTTATGGTTACCCCAGAGGCTCCAGAAGTAGAAATTACCATAGAGCCAAAAGATTTAAGAATTGACACATATAGAGCCAGTGGTGCAGGCGGACAACATGTAAACAAGACTGATTCTGCTGTCAGAATAACGCATATTCCAACAAACACAGTAGTGCAATGCCAGAACGAAAGATCTCAAGGGCAAAACAAAGAAACAGCCATGAAAATGCTAAAAGCAAAGCTAATTCAAAAACAAAGAGAACAAGAAAAAGAAAAAGAAAGATCTGTCGAGAAAAAGAAAATCGAATGGGGCTCACAAATACGCTCATATGTGTTGCACCCATATAAAATGGTCAAAGATCACCGAACAAATACTGAATCCCCACAGCCAGACTTAATCCTCGATGGCGACTTAATGAACTTTATAGAAAGTTATCTTATCTGGTCAGCAAAATAATTTATCAAGCTTTTTAAGGCAAGACTTAAAAATTAGCAATTAAAGACGCAAATATAGCATTAGTTTGCGGATAATTTTTGGCATATAAGACATGTTTAGAGCCTACATTAACCTCAACCCCAGCATCACTTACATAAGCCAAATGCCACGAAAACTGGTGCCAATTTATTTTTGTACATTCTTCAAGCGCACAAGTATTATATATTGCCTTTTTATCACACACGTATACATTGTCTCTGGCTTTGTACATAAAATCATAGAAAACACCAAGTCTAAATGCCTCTCTAAAGACATTATAAAAATAGTTTCCCAGAGTAAATAAAGCGATACCTCCGGTTTTTGTTTTTGTGTTTACCGCACAATCTGCAAATTCGTGAACGCAAGAATCATATTCTGCAAACGCTTTTACATAGTGCGTTTTAAAGACCGGAGCTATCAAACATGGTGTATCTTCAATCTTGTTATTATAACAATCACAGCACCCCACCCCACACTCACTAGGGGGCTGTTTACTTTGCACCAACCTTGGAACACGTCTGCAACTACTAAATTCAAAACTAACTTTTCCAGCAAGGCCTACCGTTGGATTCAAATATTTTTTTGAAGTTTTAAATAGCGAGTTGACAGAAAAACCTAGTTGCACTGCCCCACCATTTCCTAAAATTACCTCCCACACATTTTTACCCTTATACTTGTTTCCTGAGGGCACCGTAAGGTCTATACCAAGTTGTAAACCTTCAACACTCTCTGTCAACCTATTTAAATCAAAAAACGCAAACAATGTAATATCACCAACTCCTACTTTATTTTGACGTTCTTTAAAACATAATCCCTTGGGCTCCAAAATAACTCTTTTAAAAAAGTCACTTACATCTATAAAATTCTGGTGGAAATCATTCAAGACAAAATTTATATCATCTTCAGAAAAGCCACACTGTTTTGCATCTACGCCCACCAGATCAAGACTCATAATATGGGTACAACTTTTAACCGGGATATTAAACCCCAAAGAGCAAACTACGTCTTCTTGCTGGCCGATAGAGAAACGATAAAATCCTCCAAAATCTACCCACTTTTCTTTATTCTCTGCATTTATACAAACATTAAACGGTGCTATATACGCCAAGTATTGATCTACTTTACGATTTCTTGCAAGTCGTTCTTGCTGCAATGGAAGTTCCACATCAATTAAATATATTTTGTCCTCATAAGATAATTTTGAAAGCAAAAATATATCTTTAATTTTAAATTTCCCAAACAGTAAATCTGACAAGCACACTTTGCTTGAACAATTATTAAAAGCCTTAAAATCTAATAAATTATGGAAAGAAGCATTTATAACCCATCTTCTATCTTTATAATCTTCAACCAGAGCATGATTGTATAATTCTCCTAAAAATAAAATACTTGGTCTTAAATAGTTTTTATACTTTTCTTTTTCACGTTTTTTCTTTAATTTTCGAGAAAGCTTTTTATGCTCTTTTTGCGCACTAATTTTATTTTTCACCTCTGCTTTATCTATAAGTTTAAATATGCCCTGTGTAATCTCTTTCGCTATTTCTTTTGCTACTTCTTTTTTCGCATCTCTTCTTGCCTCTTGCATATCTACCTGCAACGGTTGCTCTTGTACATCCTGTTTTTTTATCTCTTCTTTTATATCGTATTGTGTTTGTATTTCAGAAACTAAATCTAAATCTTTTTCTACGTCTTTATCCAGGCTTTCTTCAATCACTGATCTTTTAATCGTAGATTCTTCACTCAAAACCCCTATATCATCTTTCTCTTTATGCTTACTCTTATTTAACCCAGATGTATACACAGGGGCAAACTCTTGTAGTGCTTTGTCTGCCTGCTTAACTGGTTCAGCCTCATGCAATTCAATAGTCTCTTTTGAATTAGCAAGTTCTATAAATACACTTGTATCGGTATCGGTATTTGAATCTCCAAAAATAGTCGGCTCTAACTTATTCCCACTCCAATATTTATAAAATATTAACCCACTTAAAATCAAAAATAAGCATATCCCAAAAAATATAATTCTCTTTTTCATAATTCTAAAATCTCATTTGCTATACAATCAAAGTACATCTATTACCATCCTTATCTATCTTGAAGAAGTTGCCATTCTTGTCTATTCCCGCAATAATAAATTTACAATCTTGTATGTAATAGACACAATGATCACCCTCTTGAAGAAGAAATATCGAACCATCCATAGAAGGCGCAAAAACAGCCAACAAGTTATCCAAAGCAGGATCCGTACTTCCTGTTCTTGCCAAAATAGCACTATTAACATCATCTTCATCTGTACATCTTGGCACATCATCTACCGCAGCCAACTGGATAAACGTTTTTACAACTGTGTCAAAACTTTCAAAATAATTCTTCTGAATTATAACTTTCGTATCTATTGACTCGTCAACATTAATGAAGTGCAAGTGACCTTCACCATATATTGTGCTCGTCGTATTATCGAAACAAACAGTAGAATCGTCAACATTCGGAGCAAAACTCAATATACCGGCATAATTGACACCACCTTCTTCATATTTATCAATAATTAGGCTGGAGCCAAAAGTAAATCGTAGAGCAATTAATTTCCCAGGAGCAGGAAGACCTTTATTTGTGTTGAATTCTACAACTCCTTGAGAAATGTCTAATATGCTTGACTGTATAAAGTCCACGACAAAATTACCATATTGGAAAGTCAAATAGGCCGACTCATTATCGAGCAATACCAATCCACTGTTCTCTACAAGAAACTTCAAATAATCTGTTGACGAAGAACCAAATACCATCTGTGAATTCGATTTATCCAAGACCAATGAACCACCGTTACTTACAACAAATTTACCAACACCTGTAACACTAACAATAGAATCTTGTGCCACAGTCATTAAAGCTTTATCTCTCACAATTATTTGCGAACATCCTGTAAATGTAATATCACAATCAGTAGCAGTAGCTTTACCACTTAAAATAAATTTAACACCATCGTTTAACTCTATTATTCCTTCGCCCTCAAAAATGAGCTTAGAATTATCTGGGATAGTAATTTCACCATCAGCACCATAAATACTTGGATCAAAAATAAACTTAGGGAAAGTATCACTCGTACATCCAGCAACACAACATGGATCAAATCTATATATTACAACCTTCCCTTCTTTTGGAAGCATGTCTTTTGTAAAATGTGTATCTGTACAAATAAACGTTACACAAGATTTACCTATTCTTGCATACAAGTCATCAATTTGCTCTTGCAAATAACCTGTACTGCTACCCAATTCATCAACTAAAGAATCTAATATATCTATTCGCGAATAAATCGACTCACAACTGCAAATTTCAATCTTAGAAGATAAATCATCAATAAGAGACCTGTTTTCTGCAATATCTTCTATGTTCTCATCAACCTTGGAATCTAAGTCATCCAAACGCGAATAAATCGACTCACAACTGCATATATCCACTAGTGAATCTAGAACATCTACCCTGGAATCTAACTCATCAAGCCATGAGAAAATCGTCGAACAAGCACACTCATCAAGTCGCGACTCAAGAATATCAACCCTTGATTCTATCGTTTCAATATTTTCTATATTTTCATCTACCAATGAG
>JBHPCA010000057.1:0-5241 GCA_042576225.1 Candidatus Babelota bacterium | reverse complement strand
AATATTTACTTTTATACAACTATATCCTCAATTTCAGGGTATACAATTTTGGGAGAGAAATGCAAGGGTTGGCGTAAAATTAAGCCTTATCCGTCGCCTCTTTTGGCCAATTCAGCCTCTATTTCTTTTATGCGGAGTATAAGGCATTTTTCTTTTTCGTCCATTTTTGCAAGAATACCGTTGGCCATATCGATCATTACTTGCATTTCTTGGTTGCCTTCATCTAGTAGTGTTTGATAGTGGTTTCTCTCTGCTCTTACTTTTAATATTTTTTTGACTAGCTTTACCAGGGCTTTTTCGTGGTTTTGCTTCATCTCTTTGAGCATGAGATTAGACATAATTTCGACTTTATCACTCAGTGGTACACATATATCGGTAAACAGTGTGCTTGGAGTAGCAAGTGTGAGTACGAGAAATATTTTGCTTATTGTGCGCATATTTGGTCCTTTCTTTATAAAATTTGTTTCGCTTGGCCTGAATACTCCGAATCTTTGATTCGGGGATGAAAGGCGTGGCGTCCGTTCCTTCGGCAGGCTCAGGATAAACTGCACCTTGGCGAAGACGGATTTAATTTGCTGTCCTTTTAGATATCTACACGCATTTTATGGTATGCAAAGTTGCTGTGCGATCACAAGAGTTTTTTAAAAAATGTAATTTTTGGTTGGTAATATAGCAAAAGTGGAAAAAGGGGGATTAAAAAACACATGATTCGGTCAGATGTATGCGTATGTCTAATGGGTTTTTTGATTGTGTTGATCAGAAGCTTGTTTTTTATTTCTTATTCTATTAGTTTGGAATAAGAGGGCGAAAATTTTCTTGTTATTACAGTATAGTGGAATAAGGGTTTTTTATGAATAGAAGTGGCAAGTATGTTTCTCAAATGGGTCGATACAAAGCATTTGTTCCGTCGCCATTACCACCAGATCCTGCGATTAAAATTGAGGGTGAGTTAAAAAAATTGTTAAAAGAAGCAAATTTGGTTTTGGCTAAGCTCGATGGTTTTGCATATGCCATCCCTAATGTAGATCTTTTTATAGGCATGTATGTGAAAAAAGAGGCTTTACTGAGTACGCAGATTGAAGGAACGCAGGCTTCTTTAGAAGATGTTTTTGCATTTGAGGCTACGCAAGATGAGAAGATGTTTGAAAATATAAACGACATAGAAGAAGTTGTTAATTACATAAAATCTCTCAATTATGGGATAAAAAAACTAGAAAAATTTCCAATGAGTCTGAGATTGATTAAAGAGTTACACAAAATTCTTTTGCAAGGCGTTCGAGGACACGAAAAAACTCCGGGGGAGTTTAAAAGAACGCAAAATTGGATTGGTCCTGCAGGGTGCACGTTGCAAAATGCAAAATTTGTGCCTCCATCGCCACAAGAGACGTTGACAGCAATGGGAGATCTGGAAATGTATATGCATTCAGGTGCAATTTTACCTGAATTGGTAGATTGTGCATTAATACACTATCAGTTTGAAACGATACACCCTTTTTTAGATGGGAATGGGAGGCTTGGGCGTTTGCTTATAACGTTTTATTTGTTTTGGAAAGGGTTATTGAAAAGGCCTTTATTATACTTGAGTTATTATTTAAAAAAGAACAGGCAGGAGTATTACGATAGATTGGGTATGGTAAGAAAGTCTGGCGATTATGAACAGTGGGTTACGTTTTTTTTGCAGGGGGTTATTGAAACTGCTGATTTGGCAATTGAGGATGCAAAAAAGATATTGAGTTTGCAAGAGAGGCATAGAAAATTATTATTGGAAAAGAATGTTTCTTCTCAGTTTGCTCATATGCTACTGGAAAAACTTTTTTATACTCCTTATGTGAGCGTAAAAGATGTCCAAAATGAGTTTGGTATACATTACCAATCGGCCGCAAATCTGATTGCAAAGTTTCAAGCTATTGGCATATTGAAAGAGATAACCGGTAAAAAACGAGGAAAGAGATTTGCGTATAAAAAATATTTAGAAATATTGCAAGAGGGGACCAAGCCTTTATAAGTTTGAAACTTTATAAGTTTGAAAAAATATGTGTAAAAGGGGAATAGGTTATGTTTGATTACATGTTTAATTATTTGGGTAAGCTTGCAAAAAGGTATAGCAGGTGGTGGCTTGTGCGTACCAATATGGGCAAATCTGAGAATTTGACGGTTTTTGATTTTAAAAAACCTTGGTGGGCGCCTTTTTTTGAAAAAAAGGTTCTTTTGGTTGTAATTTTGTCTGGTAGAGTTATTTCGATGGTTATCGGAACATTGATTCCGATTTTTTTGGGTTATGCTATTACCAGTGGCAAGCCTTCATCATTTTTATTCTTACTAATTATATTGACGTGTTCTGAATTGTGGAGATATATCACCGTTATTTTTAGCTCCAAGTTTATTGCTAGCATAATATCTGGATTACGTTACAGTGCTTATAAGTTTTTTCTAACAGTAGACCCTATAGCGTATACAAAAGGGTCGACAGGAGAGATTTTTGGCAAAATGGAACGATGTGCTTTTGCCTATGAAGAGTTTATAGATTCAGCTATCTATGATATTTTGCCGGTATTTGTAGGTATTTCTACGGTTGTAATATCTTTTTTTATGGTTAACATAAAGATTGGACTGCTTGCGCTTTGCTTTCTTGCATTTTTGTGTCTATTTAACGCGGGCATTGTTTTGTTTAATGGTCTTGCGTTTGAGAAAAAAGTAATAAAATCTGATGACGATGTAAAAAAGAGAAGCTTGGAAAGTTTGATACAAATACAGCTTGTTCGTTCTTCTTTTGCTACCAATGAGGTGAACCAAGAAGTAAAACATAAAAATACAATTTTCATGGCTACCGATGCTAATTATTTTATTTCATATCACACCTTAATGTTTGTTATAAGATTTTTGTATTCTATAAGTTTTTGTATTCTTGGTGCATATGTTCTTTATTTGATTTCTCAAGGGGTGCTTACTGCAGTTGTGGGTACGGCATTTTTGATTACATATATTCATGGGACTCGTCATATTATTAAAATTGGTAAGCGTGTACAAAAATTGGTTAGAAGTGTCACAAGAATAAAAGACTTGTTTGATTTTATACATGACTTTGGCAAAAAAACATTCCCTGTTTTGAAAGAAGATTTTACCAAAGCATATGAGATGCCAAATGAAGATGTTATTTCCGTGCAGGCAACTAACTTGAATTTTGCTTACAGGGAAGCAAGAATTTTTCAAGACCATAATCTTGATTTTGTTGTGCCACAGGCCCAGGAGAATAAACTGTATGGTATTATTGGGCCATCAGGGGCAGGTAAAACAACGTTTATATCGATTTTAGGGGGGCAAATTAAGCCGAACAAGGGAGAAATAGAAATAAATGATGTTCCGATCTATGGTATAAACGATAATCTTAGAAGACAGATTATTGCATTGCAGGGTCAGTCTGCAAGTAGTCTTAGTGGCACGTTAAAAGAAAATCTTTTACTTGGCATACCACAGAAAATATCCTTGTTTAATGACGAGTATATGGAAAATATTTTAAAGCGTGTGGGCATTTGGGAAATTTTTAAAGAGAAAGAAGGGATTTATTCTATGATTGGCGAAGGTGGCCTTAATCTGTCACTGGGCCAGCGTCAACGGCTTAATTTTGCATCACTTTATTTACGTACCCAATATTACCGGCCATTATTGGTCATGATTGATGAGCCAACCAGTAGCTTGGATGAAGTAAGCGAGCATGCGATAACAGATATGATTGATGAGATTGCCAAAAGAGCTCTGGTGTTTGTTATTGCCCATAGGTTAGTTACACTTGATAATGCTGTAGGAATTCTTGATTTTTCTTTGTTAGACGAAGATAAAGAGCTTATGTTTTACAAGCGAGATAAGCTGATTGAAAAGTCTGAATTCTATCGAAAACTAATTAGGGGTGAAGTTGCCATTGAGGAATGAGATTTTTACTCTAGGGAAATTCTAATAATTAATTTAAGATTGATAATTGGTTTTTTTTAAGAAATTTTCGAAAAAAACATGCAATATTTAATCGTTTAAGTGTTGCTATAAAGAATATAAAAGGCGGCTCCCAGCCGTCGTCCCTGAGCTTGACGAAGGGTTTATATTGAAAGTTTATTTTTTCTAAAAAAAGTTACAAAAGTTTTTGCTAGCCTAGCGCCTTATATAATAAATATGCTAAAATTTCAATGAAAACTTGGTTCAAAAAATTTAAGTAGTTTGCTATATTGCTAAAAATAAGCTCGCCTTTAGAAAAAATAAACTTTTAATATAAGCCCTTCGACAGGCTCAGGATGAGCGGATTGAGAGTGTTTACTGTATGTTTTTTAGGCCGAGTTTACGTAAATGTTAAAAATAACTTTAGGATGAATATGAAAATTGGATATCCGTGTATAAATCGGACAATAGGTTGCACTGCAAATTCGACATTTAGATTAGCCAATTATAGCCAAGAGAAGTTAATAGAAACAGTTGATAACAATCTTGCATGCTTGCAAAAAATACTGGAATATAACGTTGCGCATGATTTGTTGTTTTTTCGCATATCTTCTGATATTATCCCTTTTGCATCACACCCGGTTTGCAGGTTTGAATGGCGAAATTATTTTACCCCAAAATTTTACGAAATCGGAAATTACATAAAAAAACATAAGTTTCGTATTTCTATGCACCCGGATCAGTTTATTTTATTAAATGCCAAAGATACGAATATAGTAAAAAAAAGCATTGCAGAACTTATCTATCAATGTGATCTGTTAGATCTTATGGAGCTTGATCAAACTGCAAAAGTGCAAATACATGTTGGCGGTGTCTATGGTGACAAAGCCAGTGCCATAGCGCGATTTATTAAAGTATATAATACTTTACCTCAAAATGTACAAAAAAGACTTGTCATAGAGCATGATGATCACAGATTTAGCCTACAGGATTGCCTCCAGATATATGAAAAAATAAAGATTCCAGTAGTCTTTGATACGCTGCATTATGAATGCTTTAACGCTGGTGAGCCAGTACGTGAAGCTCTTTTGTTGGCTGCCAAAACATGGAATAAAAATGACGGCCCGTTAATGGTGGATTATAGCGAGCAAGAAAAAGGCAAACGAAAAGGGACCCATGCGCAAACGATAGACGTACGCCATTTTGAGAAATTTTTGCATGATGTTAATTTTGATGATCTCAAAAAGCAGGGGCTTGATTGTGATATTATGCTTGAGATTAAAGATAAAGAAAAGAGCGCACTTAAAGCGCGCTCTT
>JBHPCA010000056.1:0-5602 GCA_042576225.1 Candidatus Babelota bacterium | reverse complement strand
CCCCAAAAACCATAAAACGTAAATTCATATAATATTTCTTTTTTTTCGTGTATTATAAGCTATAGTGCGATAAACATTGTTTTTCAGGAGCGCCTATATGGTATACAAAAGCTATTTTGTTATCTGTTTTGTGTTGGGTTTTACTTTTCAGAGTATGGTTTGCATGAAAACTATTCAAATTAAAAAAATTAAGAAAGTAATGAGAAAAAAAGCAAAAGTTTTGATATGTAGGCTTATACAAAAAAGAGATAGCGCAAAAGAGGAAAAAGTAATAGACGACGACGGTTTAAATTTTAAAGAAAAGTGGGCGAAGCTTGTTGCGATTAATGAGAAAGCTATTTTTTGTAAAAAACGTGTTAATAATCGTATAGATAAGATAGTTGGTATGTTGCATGAATGTAATCTTGTAGACCTGAAAAATTATTTTGGGTTTTTTACAAATCATATGGTAAAACGTATATTTATCACCTGTAAAACAGATAAGTTGGCATGTGCAATTTTGGTTTCTTATCTAGATTTATTAAAGAAAAAAGAGAAAAAAAAGAAATATTATATGAATTTACGTTTTATGGTTTTTGGGGGTTCTCTTGCAGTAACATTTTTAATGGGGTGTTTATTATCCCTTTATTTATGATTTGAGTTAGGGCTTGGATTTTTCGGGGCTTGTGTAATAATATATTGCCAGAAGGTGAGTGCCAAGATGATCATTAACCCTTCAACTGGCAATCTAAGCCTTGCATAGCCAAATCCGCCGGTCATAAAGACAAAAGCGCCAATCATAGGTGAGATCTTGAGCCAGAGTAGACCATTTTGCTTAATGGTGTCAGGAACCCTGAATCTTTTTATAAGGGGAAAGAATAGAAACAAAAAGGCACCCAGAATAAGGCCGAGCCATTTTAGGAGTTCAAATAATAGTTCTGCGTACACTAAAATTCGTGTGAAAATGGGTACTTTTTGTTTGTAAATACAGGCAGCCCATTTTACGGTTAAAAATTCTTCTAGGTCATCGTAGTAGTAGGTTCCCTTGTGCATGTCTATTATTTGATATGAGTAGAGATCAAATGTAGTTTTGAGTACCTCTTTTATCCAGTCTTTAACAAACAAAAATGGATGTTTTAAAATCACTGGTATGGCGATTTTTTTATGCACCAATTCTGTTGCAAGCTCTTTTCCTGATGCTTTTGCTATTTTGTTTTCTTGCAATGCTTGAATATGCGCCTTGTGATATAATTTGTTTATACTTTGCCTGAGTGTAAGCCCTTCGGTTGCCCGTATAATCTTTGGTGCGTTAAATGTATTGAGATATAACCCGAGCATGGGGCAGAAAAATAGTTTGCCGGTGGTATTGTAATTTCTTGCATACCATGGTGATATGATCAAGAAAAATATAATCAAAAATATACTTATTTTTTTAAATTTAATACCCCAGCTTACGCTATCTAAAATCAAGATCATAATTGCAGATATGATGGCAACAAACTGCCCCATTGGGCGTACCCATGCAAATGCTCCTAGCAATATTGCAGCAAGAATTATATTTTTGAGCCAGTTATTAGTCAACTTAGTGTGTGGTGGTTTTTTTTCACCAGGCAGGTAAAAACTTTTGAAAAAATAAATAAAAAATGGGATCAAAAACAAAATAGATAAACTTTCTGTAAGAATATACAAGTCTGACAAAACAAAGGCCAGATGTATTGCGCTAATCCAGGCAGTGAGCCATGCGATAGATAAAGATTTTGTGAGAAGTAACGCGAGAAAAAATAGTAAAATTGGTATAAGTGAGCCAAGAATAATTTGAAATATAATTGCTGCAGTTTGCGCAGGCCAGTTATCTGAAAATTTTAGGCTTTTTATGCCAAAGAGTTTGTAGAAAACTGAAAGAAAAAGTGGATAGCCGGGAGTTCGCCAAAATGTTGGCCGGTTATTGTCAAGCCTTCTCATGCCCCTGCCCAATCCCAAAGATAATGCTGAGCAGTGATAGTCGTTTGAGTCTGGCTGCTTGTAATACTCGTTTTTGTGAACAAAACTGAAAAAAACTATTATTCTCAATAAAAAAGCTGCTACAAATAATATAGTTAAGTTTTTTTTGTTAGGCGTATAGTTTAAAGCTTGCATTGATTACCCTTTTTTTTTAATTCTCAGAATTTTAAATTCTTAGAATTTTAAATTCTTAGATTTAAACTAGTTCTCAATTTTTGTTAAGATATTATAGCTTAAAAAATAAAAGAGCTTAATTGAAAATTTTAACTTGTGTTTATAGTGATACTATCTTAAGCTGAATATATCAAGATTACGTGGAGAAGAAGGGATTGTAATGAGGAAATCTTATTTAGTTTTATTTATTTTATTTTTTGTTTCAAGTTCATTGTTTGGTGCCCAATGTTGTCATGGGGATGAGTTTATAGAACAATGTAGTGATTGCAATGAGAATAACTTTTATGTAAGCAGGACGTTTATGATGACGCGGCCGGTGAGTCATAACGTGAGGGCAGAGCAATCTTTGTGGCATGATTTTTTGTATAGCAAGCGGGACAAAGGTGGAAGTTTTCAGATCACCACGTTTTATCAGCAATCTATAAAAAATCCAAAGACAGCAAAATATTTTACATTTAACTACAAGACACTATTAAAGGTTT
This sequence comes from Candidatus Babelota bacterium, assembly GCA_042576225.1. Lineage (GTDB taxonomy): Bacteria > Babelota > Babeliae > Babelales > Vermiphilaceae > GWF2-30-66. The sequence goes on along the minus strand of JBHPCA010000056.1, from coordinate 2,966 downwards.
TGGGTGATGATAATCATGATAGCTGTTTTAGAGATGTGCGAGCTGAGTGGCTTGGGTTGCCGTCAGATTTTAGAGGAGCTTTCTCCATAGATCCTGAGCAAAAACAGTTTGCGTGTGTTTTGGCTTATAACCAAGATTTAAAAAGTTTTGTTGATTATGATTTTTTAAAGAGATTTTGGTTAGAGATATCGTTGCCTATTGCTGTAGTAGAAAATAACATGAACCTTTGTCAATGTGATATTTTCAATAAATCTGAAAGCTTTCCTCGTGATATAAAGGAGGCGTTTAATAATTCTGATTGGAGGTTTGCTAGGATAAATGGTAAAATCTCGTGCTTAAATCTTGCGCCATTGAGAATAAGATTTGGTGGTGCATTTATGGATGATGGAAATAACCAGATAGTTTCTTATACCGGTATATTATTACCGACAGGTCGTGAAGATTGCAACAAATATCTTTTTGAACCAGTTTCTGATTATAATGGGCATCTTGGATTTGGAACAGGGGTTAACTTCCAGTTTGTCTTAAACAGAGATAATGATTCATGTTATGATATATGTTTCTTTTTAAACTTAGAAGCGCTTTTTCTTATTAGAAGATGGCATTGCAGAACATTTGATTTGAAATGTATGCCAACAAGTGGCGATTGTCCATCATGTAATGTAACCTGTGCTCCTTGTGAGTTGCAAAGGCGCCCATGGAGCAGATATCTTTTATTTAACACAAGAAATGGCGTGCCTGATCAAAATATACCTGGTGTAAATGTTTTAACCAGAAAAGTAAAGGTAAGGCCTTACAGCATGTTTGATTTTTCATTTGGCTTTAGAATAAAATCGGAGAGATTTGAATTAGAACTTGGTTACGGTATTTGGGGACATGGTACTGAGAGAATAGAGTGCATAGAGAAATTTAAAAAACAGTGGGGTATTGCTGGTATCAAGCAAGAGGGCGATACATTTGCCAGGTCTGCAAGTTTAAGTACCATAGGTCAGCGGATAGCAACAGATGCTGAAAATGATGCTGATGACCCTACATTTATCTCAATATGTGCAACTGATTTAGATTTGGATTCTGCAGCAAGTCAAGGTGCGCTAAATCACATAATCAACATAGCCGGCGGCTTTGAGAATAAAGGTGATGCTGTGGACGTATTTTTTGGCGTTGGTGCTTATTATGAAGGGCCACAGAAAAATAGTGCGTTAGAAACATGGGGACTTTGGCTTAAGTTTGGTGGCTCATTCTAGGGTTTAAAGTCTTATGGCCTTAAACCCTAAAGAAGTTAACTATTAATCCTGAAAACTGATTTTAACATCTGTATACGCTTTGTGCTTAAATGTTTTATCAAGTAGTTTCTGTTTGAACTCAAGTTTTTTAACTACAGGGTTGTGAAAAATATAAAAATATTTTCCGTGTGAGACCCAAAATTCTTTTTCGTCAGATGACAAAAATATCGATTTGGTATCATTTTTGTTCTTGTCTCCCAAACTTTTAAACGCTTGTTTGAAAACGACTTTCATTTTATTAAGATCAAGTATTAATACATAATTATTAAAAAGCATGAGTATGAAATTATGTTTTTTACTGAAAATTGCATGCTTAAGTTTTTTATTTTTGGTCTTTATGCGCACTATGCCTTTTCCTGTCCGGTGGTTATATAACTCTACGCAATTGGGATTATGTGATTCAACAAGTATATAGCGGGAGCCCTTTTTCGGGTTTATGCATACAGATTTAATATCCTGCTTTTCCTTATGAATTCCTGTTTTTTTACGAAGGTTATCGCGAGCTATCACTACGTTTTTTTTATTAAACATGAGTTCATAGCTATCATGCTTTAGCTCCCTATAATCGGTTTCTTCATCTTCTTTTTCAACATACCCAAAAAATGGTCTCAATATTTGCTTTCTCCCTTCGTTGAATTCTTTTTCTTTAGCGACTTCTTGATTTAAGATATCAATTTCATTGATGTAATCGTCTCTTGTTATTCGGATGGAATTAAGTATGTTGACATATTGCCCTTTTAATTGGCAATTAAATTTTAGGTAAATTTTTCCATCTCTTTCATTTATTTCAAAAGGGTATATTTTTTGATTTTGCCAAGTGTAATTCGAAGGCTTGAATTTATATATTAATTTTCGATTTTTTAGATCATATATATAAGCTGTAAGATTTTTGGTTGCGACTAGAATAATGTCTCGGAAGTTCTTTTTTTTATGGAGGTTCATTTTCTTTTTAAATTTTTCGAATATTTGTTCTACGACTTTCTTTGATACACTTTGTTTCTTCGCGAAAACAATCTTGCTATCAAGAGGTCCAATCTTCTTTTTAAAGTACATGTTTTTTGGACTGTTTATGCCAAAAGCCATTTTGCATAGAAAAATGAAAGCTATAAAAATAGTAATCTGTTTTATTCTAGTCATATATAACCTTTTAGTGTTTGTTTTTTAACAATAATGCCTTAAGATAAGTATAATATTTATATCGGTTATTGGCAAGCTGAAGGTTTTTAGGGTGAAAAATCCCAATTTTTTTCTGGGTGTGTGGGTGTAGTTGTTTGAAATTAGATTATGGCTGGATGAGTCTTAGACCCCTCCAGCCATAAATATTGGATATATTTGTTTTACTTTTTCTTGAGAGCTTATTTTTGTAGTTCTTTTTTTCTTTTTTCGATTTTATCTTGGAGTATTTTTTTAGCTTCTTTTATAAGTTGATAGTGAAAAAGAATCTGAATAAGGTTTTTTTCGCCGGTCATACTTTTGGTGAGATCTACTTTTTGTTTGCTGTAGTGCTCCAGAGTGGCATTTAGTTTTTTAATAAATGTACGAAGTTGGGGAATTTTTTGCCCTTCTAATTTTTTTGATAGCTCTGCAACCTTTTGTTTTATAGTGTTAATGTTCATTCTTTTTTCAATACCTAAAAGCAATTTTTTAGAAATTATACCACAAAGCATTTGCAATCTGCATATA
>JBHPCA010000055.1:0-5609 GCA_042576225.1 Candidatus Babelota bacterium | reverse complement strand
CTTTTAATATGAACCCTTCGTCAAGCTCAGGGAGAACGGGGGCAATGTCATCAACTTAAGAAAAAAAATAAGGATTAACTTGCCTTTTGTACTATAAAATTTAGGCTTTTTATAAAAAGTCATATTTAGTAATAGGAGCATAGAATGAAAAAAAGGTAGCACAGTTATTGAAAATTATAAGACAATTATTGCAAAGCAAAGAGTTGCTTGAAAAAGGTAGACTTCAAGAAAATTTTTTCAGAAGGAATAGAGTGTTTTCTTTTCAAAAAGTTATATTATTTATAATTAATCTCATAAGAAAGTCACTGCAAATAGAATTGTTAAATTTTGCAAAAATGGGCCATATAAAAGAGGCATCTAAGCAAGCTTTTTCAAAAGCTCGACGTAAACTAGATCCTATTATTTTTACGATTATGAATCAAAAATTGGCTCAAGAATTTTACACTGAAAATGAGATAAAACATTTTAAGGAACTTCGACTTCTTGCAATTGACGGAAGTAAAGTTCAGTTGCCCTCAAGCGATGAATTAATTGAGTACTATGGCGTAGGCTCAAATAAGACAATGCCTATTGCTGTGATCTCTACGCTTTTTGATGTTTTGAACAAAGTCACTATAAGTGGATTCATCTGTCCACATAACGCTTCAGAAAGAAGTTTAGCTGTGGAGCATATTAAGAATCTTATAACGCTTGATTCTGATATTAGATTTGAAAACAATGCTATCAAAGATCTCTTTATCCTGGATAGAGGCTATCCTTCAGTGTATCTAATAATGTTTTTACATGAAATCAAAAAAGATTTTTTAATGCGCTGCCAATCAAACTTTGCAAGTGATGTTCAAAATGCAGTGAAAAACGGCAAAAAAGATCAAATCATTGACATCAAAATTTCAAATTTAGGAAATACTGCAAAAAGAAAATTGCGAGAAAAAATCCCAAATCTTGATGAAAGCATAAAATTGAGAATACGAGTTTTGACCTTCAAGTTAAAATCTGGAGAGCAAGAAATACTCTTAACATCTCTCTTAAATAAAACAAAACATTCTTCGAATGATATATTTAAGTTGTACAACAAACGGTGGGATACGGAAGAAAATTATAAATTTCAAAAATCAATTGCCTCTATGGAAAATTTTAGTGGAAAGTCAAAACTTACCGTAGAACAGGATTTTTTTGCAACCATTTTTACATGTAATGTTGCTGCTCTTTTGATGCAAGAAGCTCAAGATGAAATTAATGAAGTTTTAGAAAAGAAAAAACACAAGTATAAGTATAAAATAAATAGAAATATTGGGCTTGGTTTGCTAAAAAATGATTTGATAGAAACACTTCTTTTAGGTAAAAACCTTGATAAATTTTGCCAGAGAGTTAAAACCTATATGCAAAAAAATATCGTTCCAATAAGACCTGGAAGAAGTTTTTCTCGTCATAGATCAAATTCTATAGGTCGAATACACCCTATGAATAGGAGATCCAGTATGTAAATCTCCTTAAGTTGATGACATTGAGAACGGGGGGGGAGAATCTCTTTTTGGGTTATTCTTACGTGGTTTGTTAATTTTCGGATAAGCTCTAATAACGTTTTTAAGTAACCGTTTTTATGACAATATTAGTTAATTTATTTTCGCGTCTAATTTTTTTTAGTTTTGCTTTCATAGATTTCTCACTATAGAAAAATTTTTTAAGCACATGAATTTTCATAGGCATTTTGTATATGTTTACTTTTTTATCATCAGCTTCTGAGATAATTTTCTCACCGTCTTTGCTAAAGAAAAACCGGTCAAATTTGTCGAATCTAGAACTGGTTTTATAGATTGCGATTTTTGCTTTTTCAGGAATTCTATAGAGAATAAATTCCCCATTTTTTGAGCACGAAATAACAATATCAGTATCATCTATAAATTTTGCACAGGTAACATAATTACTGTGGGAATAAGAACAGACTTTTGTCTCTTTTTTAATATCCCACACAATAACTTTTTTATCAAACCCTCCTGAAACAACAAAATTACAATCTTTGCTAAAGGCAACTGTTTTTACATAATCATCATGGGTATAGCTGCATATTTTACTTTTACGTATTGTGTCGCATATAACGACCTGCTTATCGCGTCCTCCAGATGCAAACATGCTAAAATCAGAGCTAAAAGTTAGAGCCCAAATACTTTTTCCCCTCTTATGGCAATAAAAAAAGTGTGCATTCTTTTTTTTAATATTACCTAGCACAACAGTTCCAAGATGGTCACCGGATAAAACAAAATCTCCATTATAACTCAAAAAGACCTTAGTGATAGTCATTTTGTGATAATAATAAAATAAATCTTTTTTATCTATGTTACATACTATAACCTGATTGTCTTGCCCTCCAGAAGCTACAAATCGCCCATTTTTTGAAAATCTTATACACATAACAGGCTTTTCGTGTTTATAAAAACATACAAGTTTCTTTTGTTTATGATCTTTGATTTTAACACGCCTATCCCACCCGCCACAAGCAACATATCTTATATCTTTAGACACTGATTGAAATGCTTCATTATGCGAAAAAGGTATGCTGTAAAGTTTTTTAAGACTACTGGGATTTGTATGGCCAATTTTTTTCATACCCACACTAAAATAAAACTGGGTTATAATTAATAAAAATATAACTGAAAATTTTTTATTCACCCCAATACTTAACATTTTATACGTATACCCATATTATACTATTTTGAAGTCAATTACTTGGAATACGATATGACAAGCACTGGTATATGTTGATCAATTTTGACTTGTACCATATTATTGAAAAATTCAGAAAACCAATCGTTATCTACAAGTTCATGACAAGCTTCAATCCATATGAAGTCATAATAAAATTGATCGATAAAAAATTCGTTCCAATTAGAGTTTTTTATAGGATCCGTATAACTGCCCTGAACCAGCTCATAATAAACATCGGTTGTTCCAACTTCTATAATTGGCCAAGATATACTCAGTGTAGCAACTTCGTGATAACAATTTAAAGATTTTAAAAAACGAGAGACTAGCGATCTTCCACAATATACATCAGATACTGTAATATAATGAAAACCGTTACTAAGAAACTTGTCTTGAAGATCCAAAATATCATGCTCAGACAAAGGTTCTCTTAAATGTTTTGATCTTTGTATATTCCCAAATGTATCAAAGGCTTCAAAGAACTTTTTATCTTTACTATTTTTTACCGAATCTATATTCATCATGCTGCTCTCCCTTATTTACTATGTTACAATTTTCCTTCAGGAGGTTTACTTTAAATTCTTCAATACCATACAAAAATTATGAATTAAAAATCAAGATTCTACACTAAATAGTAATTTTTATTGCTAAACAAAAGAAAAAAAACAGTCTAAAAAAGTTTATAAATCAAAAAGTATCACCCTGTTTCTTATACCAAAACTTCAACTAATTTTTGTATTAATTATTTGACAATAAACGATTTTTTTATACGCGTACGCCCAAAAGAACGATTCTTTGTACGAGATTTTCTTTGGATGTAATCTGTGGCAAGATGATAAGATCACAAATTTTTCACTAAAAAATTTCACTATTTTAAAACTTATCCGAAAATTAACAAACCACGTAAGAATAACCCAAAAAATGTTTCTCCCCCCGTTCTCCCTGAGCCTAGTTTATCCTGAGCTTGTCGAAGGGAAGGGTTTATATTAAAAGTTTATTTTTTCTAAAAAAAGCTACAAAAAAAATTATCAGTCTAAACTGGTAAAAAGTTCAACCCAAAAAAAATTAATTTCTATGGATTTAATTACATGTGGAGTGCTGCGCAATAGCTTCCAGGGCTTGCTTTGGGGTTTATACTAGTTGTTTCGTCTCATAAATAAATTTTCAGTATTATTTGGAAAAAGTAACTCCTTTTAGAAAAAATAAGCTTTTAATATAAACCCTTCCCTTCGACAAGCTCAGGATAAACTAGGCTCAGGGAGAACGGGGAGGTAAGTTTTTTTGTCCACACAGAAGCCCATATTTTTGTCGCTTTTAAAATATTTAAATTTTCGAGTTTGCATTAAAGTTTTTTAAAATATCCCAATACGTGAAAATCTGTTTTGCCATACCCCACAAAAACAGATCGCTAAAGCATCGGTCACATCATCCCGTTTAGGTGTCTTTATTCCTGGCAAAAGTCGCAGTACAACCCGAGCTACCTGCTCTTTGGATGCACCACCAAAACCGGTTACAGATAGTTTTATTTCTTTGGGCGCAAACTCATGAAGTTGTAAATTATTATTGCTCGAAAGAAGATATAAAATACCTCGCATGTAACCAAGCTTTAAAAAGTTGCTCGCATTTTTACCCAAGAAAGGCGTTTCCAAAGCAAGATCTGTTACGCAAAACTGTTTTATTTTTTCATCAAAAAACCTATGGAACATCCCTATTCGATCGGCCAAACTTTTTGAAGGCGGCATCTTCAAATAACCATAATCTAATAAAAATGTTTTTTGTTTTTCTTTCTTTAAAACTCCAAAACCTGCAAATCTCGTTCCCGGATCTACTCCCAATATAACCATAAAAACTTCCCTTTTTACTTTATAGCTTTTATACAGTATAAAGCAAAAAGGGAAAAAAACTCAAAAGTTATTCTATAAAATTATAAATATGTTTTTATTATACAATCTACAAACTTTTTACGGTTATTACTTTTTAACATTTTACGTGAACAAATGCATTTGCAAAAGAATTTTTTTGATTTTGCCGCACCCAGATCAACCTTACGCAGCATAATTTTGATCAAATCTGGGTATTTTTTCTTTAAATCATTTTCATTTATGCCAAATGCCTGCAGTATAACGCTTCTTATTTTTTTACCCGGTTTGCTTTTGCATAATTGGTATAATGTATAAAAAGTCGTGTTTTTATAAAGTTCTTGTTTTTCTATTGTCTCAAATATAGATCTGCAAAACACAAGCCTTATTAGATCTATTACCCCTTGTTTTTCGTTGTTGTTATCCAGCTTGATCTTTTTAACCTTATCTATAACAAACTTCGTTTTACCCAGCATGTTTTTTTGATCATCAAACTTCTTTACGTTTAAAATGTAAGTTTTTATTTTATTTCTATTTTGCGCTTCTAATCTAGACATCACATCAATTTGGGCACCATTCTCAACCAATAATTTTGCCATATCTAAATTGTTAAACATACAAGCCCAATAAAGTGGGGTCTCGACATCATCATTAGCTTCATTAATGGATTTTTTAGCGCCATTTTGAACTAAATATTTCACTATATCTAAACTGTTGCAAGAACAAGCACAATAAAGTGGGGTCCAGCCTCTATTAGCCTTATTGATATCCACTTTTTCTTTTTTGACAAGTCTCTTGACCTCTTTTAAGTTCTTTTTTCTTATAGCTTCAAAAATATTGCCTCCTTCAAGAGACAATGAGCTTGCCAAAGAGCAAAGTACAGCAATAGATAAAATTGTGGTTTTATTTGATTTAAACATTTTGAAACCTCCATAAAATTATAAATGTGTCTTTACAATACAATCGGTATAGTTTTTCTTAGTCCTATTTTCTTTTAACTTTTCAGACAACAAGCATTTTTTAAAGAAATTGTTTAAAAACAAAATGTTA
>JBHPCA010000054.1:0-5791 GCA_042576225.1 Candidatus Babelota bacterium | reverse complement strand
AATGTTTATACGAGTGTGAGAGCAGTATTACGTGTGCATGTTTTAGCGATGATGTTCGCTATGTAGCATCTGGATCCAGAGATGGTCAGGTAGTGGTATTTGATATGCAAAGCTGGGAACAAAAATGCTCATACAAGCATCCTAAAATGGTTACATGTATATCTTTTAGCGGTAATGGTGGTTGTGTTGTATCAGGATCCAGAAGTGGAGATGTAATAGTTTTTGATATAAAAAATAACAAAGAAGAGTGCTTATACAAGCATAGTAATTGGGTAAGTTGTATTTCCTTCAATAGTGATGGTAAATATATTGTATAGGGAGATGATGGTGGCCGAATAATAGTTTTTGATATTAAAAATAACAAACAAAAATGTTTTTATAAGCATAGTCATAGGGTTAACTGTGTATCTTTTGATTACGATAGTAACAGTGTTATGTCAGGTGCTGCTGGTGAAATAATAGTTTTTGATACGAAAAAAAACAAACAGAAATATCAGTGTGAACATGGCAAGTTTGTTAAACATGCGTTTTTTAGCAAAAATAGTTGTGCTATATTTGGGTCCATGAGTGGCGAAATTGCAACTTTTGACATGAGGGGGAACAGATGTAAAATGAAGATATATATTTGTCCGGATGTGTATCATTCTAAAAGTGTAACTTTAGGAGCTTTGTCTTTAAGCAAGGATAATAATTGCATCATTTCAGTCGCTTATAATGGTCCAATTATAGTTTTTAAAACGGGAAATAAGCTTTACTATTCAAATGTTGCTTGTGAAAATAAAAGGAAGCAAGATGAGCTTAAGCTTGGCTTAAAGAAAGTAGGTAAAAGTTTTAGTGATGTAAAAATATTGCTAAAAAGTAACTTTTAACTAAGAAGCAAAATTTTTTGCGTGAAAATTTTTTTGTGTATTGGGGTGTATTTTTAAGCCATTTTTAAATAACTTGTTTTTTTGATACACTATTTGCGATGTTCAAAATGCCAGCGGTAGATAATATTTTATCTTTGTCTTCCCCAAAAAGGGGAGTTTTGCTAATGGGAAAACGATGATACATACGATAGAGTTATTTCCAGAAATAAACGCTCAACTTATATTACTTTTAAAAGATTTGAGCATAGAAGATTGGCATCGGGAAACTGTGCTTCCTGGAAGAACGGTAAAAGACATAGCATCACATATATTAGATTGTTCTCTGAGAAAACTTTCTATACAACGGGATGGCTATACTAATATAAAAACGAGCGTTACTAGTTTTGAGGGTCTTGTAGAATTTATACAAAAAATGAACAGAGATTGGATTGAGGCGTCAAGAAGGCTGAGTCCACAGATTCTAATATCTCTTTTAGAGCTTTCTGAGAATTGGTACTACGATTTTGTAAAAACGCTTAATCCCAACGATAAAGCTTTATTTGCAGTTGCATGGGCGGGAGAGTTGGAATCTAAAAATTGGTTTGATATTGCACGTGACTACACCGAAAAGTGGCATCATCAAATGCAGATTAGGCTGGCTGTTAACAAGCCGGGAATAAACTCAAGAAAGTTGTTTTTTTCCGTGATTCAGACATTTATGCTGGGCTTGCCACATGCATATAGAGATGTGAGGGGTAGTGGGAGTGTGCAGGTAGAAGTAACAGGTGAAGCACATGGCATTTGGTATTTGGAAAATAAAGGTGATAAGTGGAAGTTAGTGAGCGAGCTAAAATATGAGCCGCAGGTAGAAGTAAAGCTTTCGGGTGATATTGCTTGGAGATTGCTTACTGATAGTATCAGTAAGCAAAAGGCCGCAAAACATATTCAGATTTCGGGAAATAAAGATCTAGCAGAGCCTTTTTTGGATATGAGAACGGTTATGCGGTGATTATTTCTCACTAATATTTGTTTTTGGATTATCTGCTAAATAGAATAGACGATAACTAGCCCACAAATAAAAGGATGCAACAAAAGAGAGCCCTAGTATATTATAGACAAACAGGGCATTTTTTTTTAAGCTTTTAATCTTTGAGCCCTTGATAAGCCCTTTGTTTAATTTTATGTAGTCTTTATAGTTGATCAGTTCCTCTTCAAGATTGGACAATAATTTCTTTAATTCGTTTTTGTTGGTGCTTTCAAGTGTGATTTTCTTATAATCTATTTTAAAATTTACAGCTAAACTTTTATTAGCGTTTTTAATCCAGCCACACAGGGTTTTGTTGCGAAGAATATGAATCAGTATTTTAAGATTTTTTGAAATGTTCTTTTGCTCTGCTATTGTATCCAATAGCCCATAGTCGCAACTACATCGAAATATATCTTGGTCAAAACATCTACACATAAGTTTTGATGGTTTTCCTTGGATTTTTATTTTAAGTTTTTTTTGGTTTTTTAAAAAATAAAGAAGTGATTTATAGGTGTGCTTAGAAACTCTACTCAAGCTTAGTAAGTTTCTATAGTCAGAATTTGAAAAGCTGTATATTTGATAAAGTATTTCTTTTGGCAAGTTGTTTAAGGTTTTTGATTGTTTAAACAAGCTTATTTGGTTAAATTTTGTTTTTGTGACGGTTTTTTTGAATTTGGGGACGCATAGTTGGGTTAAAAGAAAAAAAGCATTCGATGAACTGGTGCAAACAAGGGGTCCAGAAATACATAATGCTATCATGAGGAGTTTTTTAATTTTGGAAGGGTTTTTCTTCCGAAAATCATGTGTTTTTTGTATGGTTTTCATAATTATACCTTTTGTATGTGTACGTTAATATCAAAAAATTCTATCTTCTTTGCAGTTTTTAACTAGCCTAATCTATTACAATTATCACTAATGAGAAAGGCCCTCTTTTAACGGGAGGGCCCTGCTAGTTATTCAAACTAGAGTTAGAAGCTTACTTTTTATTCTTCTTGAGTTTTGGATTTTTCTTCTTAGAATTTTTTTATTGTTCAAGTTTATTTTTGGTTTAGACTGAGAAGAATTCCTATCTTTTTTGGTTTTCATACTTTTAAGTTTGTTCTTGTCAATCTTGATTTTGTTATCTTTTTTTTTGATCTTGGGGTTTGTTTTTGGATTTTTTTTCTTCAAGAAATCAGGCTTTTGTATTTGTAGTTGTTTTTTCTTTTTTGAGCTATTGTTTTTTAGGCTCTTAGATTTTTTGAACAAATTTGCTATTTTCCATGGGGAGAGGTAAGAGAAAGAATATTTTAACTTGGAGACAAATCCAGTTTTTACCTTTCTACTTTCCTTCTTGTTTTTTGGTTGCTCAATCTTTTTTCTTCGTATATTTTTTGTGTTTTCTTTGTCTTTGTTTTTTTTATCTTCCGGATCAAGTCGCAGCCTTTTATCTAACACTTTGATTCTTTTTTTACGTTCTTTTATCCACTTTGGAAGGCTTTTTTTATCTTGTCGATTTTCATCTTTCAGGGTATGTCCATTACCTTTTGGCATTGTGAAATTTGGTTTAGGCTTGTTTAATATGGTAATGCCTCTTTCTTTTTCTAAGTTTTTTAGATTTTCTAAGTATTCGTTTTTAGATTTTGTTGTAATTGGTGAAAATATTCCCTGCTTGTTATTTCTGTAGTAATTGGTATAGTTTTCTGATTTTTGTTCGTTAATTTTATTTTCTATTACCTCTGTGAGACCTTTTCGAATATTTTCTTCGGTAATTATATCGTGATCTTCACCCTCGTTATATGTTGCAAATTGTGTTGCTTCATTTGCTATTTCTGCCATGTCTCGATACGTTAAGTTATAAGGTTGCAGTATATTTTTCAGCTCAGTTCTTAAATCTTGGCTGAGTTGGTCGTATTTTCTTTTTAAAATTTTTCTGGAGAATTTATTTAAGTGCAACTCCAGAGCATTTAATTTTTCTTCAATTGTTGGGGCGCCGAAGTATATGCATTTAAACCTGTTTCGCATAGCAGGAGGTACATTTGTAGAGTTTGCGGTTGCTACGAGGTCCATTCTTACGCTTGGGAAGTATTCATCAAGTGCAATCTGCAAAGCCTCTACGGTTGCCCATCCATAGTCATTGTTTCCTTTTGTACCTGTGGATAAACTTACAATTTCGTCAATAAGTATAGTAACGTGAGCTCCCTTTATAAAATAGCTTTTTATTTTGTCCATTAGTCCTGAGATTTTAATTTTTTCAGTAATCTCTCCAATGATTTTATAGATCATTCGTTTTTTTGATTTTCCGGATATTTTTTGGGCATTTTTTAATAGAAGGTTTATTTTTTTAGGGGATTCACCAACGTATTTGTCCAAGAAGCCTGAGCCTGAAGTTTTTAGCACGATAGATTTTCGGTTTATTGATTGGGCAAACAGTTTTGCTACTATCTTAGCGGTTAATGTTTTACCTGTGCCTGAAGGTCCGTGGAGTAAAATAGGTTTTAACTTGAAGCCCCTTCGTTTTGCATGTATCAATCTTTGGATTTTTCTAGGTAATTTTCCTGATGCAAGATCTGCAACAGTTTCTTTTGGCGATATCTTGGTATAAAAATCATTTTTCTTTTTTTGATCTTCATTGAGAAGGTACTCTTGTATACATTTTGGAGCAAATTTTTTTATTATTTTTTTTGTACCTCTTTGAATGGGGTTCCTTAGAAAATAGCAAATAAGGGTGCTGCCAATTACGCCCGCAACTACAGGGTAATTTTTATCAAGTTTTTTCAATTTTTCGAAAATAATATCTAGACCATTTGCTTGTGACAGTGATGGGCTTAATGCTGAAATTATCATTGTCAAAGATAAAATAACAACACCTGTCCTTTGTAGGTTTTTCATAATTATATCCCCTGTATATGTACGTTAATGTTACAAAATTTTATCTTTTTTTAATTTAGTATTTTGAAAACTCAACAAAATTCAAAAAACCAACCGAGTATGCCGAATAAGAACCAGGCTACTTCGTCGGCAAACGTGAACTCGTCTTGTTCTTCTTGCAACTTACGTTTTATCTTGGCAAGTTTCTTTTGTAGACCCTTAACCTCTTTTTCGTTTGTTGCTAGAATTGTTCTATGAACAGATAGATGGCGTTTTAATTTATTTTTATTGATATTTTCTTTAAAAGAAGATTTATACGATTTGAAATCTACGTCTAAGCTTTTATCATTTTTTTTAATCCAGCTAAATAGTGTTTTATCGTTAAGAATGCTTATTAGCGTTTTTAAGTTTTTTATTCTTTCTTTTATTTGTGTTATTGTGTTTTGCAGTTTGTGGCGGCAGCAGGCATAGCGGTACCAGCCAAAGGGAAATTCAAGAGGACCTGAGCTTTCGGAGCAACAATAGCGTAAGTCTGGTTTTGGTTTTCCTTGAATTTTTATTTTGAGTTTTTTTTGATTTTTTAAAAAATAAAGAAGTGATTTGTATGTGTGCTTAGAAACCTGTCCTAAGTTTAGTAAGTTTCTATAGTCTGAATTTGAAAAGCTGTATATTTGATAAAGTATTTCTTTTGGCAAGTTGTTCAAGGTTTTTGATTTTTTCAACAAGCTTATTTGGCCAAATTTTGTTTTAGAAATCGTTTTTTGGGATTTATTGGTACAATATTGGGTTAGCAAAAAAAAAGATTTTGATGAGGCGGTGTACATAAGGAAACCAGTAATACACAAAGCTGTAATGATTTTTTTAGTTGTTTTTTTTTGCATGAGATTTCTCCTTAAAAGGTTGTTAAGGTTTCTTATTTGTGTCCAACCGCATTATACTTGAACAAAATATATTTTCAATGTTTTTATCTTGAATTTTGATGGGGAAGGTATGTTCTGGTCCAGATACATATGAGACAAAATATGGTAAAATAAAAGCCACCTACATTACTAACCAAAACAATGAA
>JBHPCA010000053.1:0-6951 GCA_042576225.1 Candidatus Babelota bacterium | reverse complement strand
GGACGTTTCTCTCTGAAAGTTCTAGGCCGGTGATTTTTTTAATAATTTCTTTGTGATTTTTGGTTTTTGGGTTTTCTGTATTTACTTCAAAGAGTTCAAGTAATTTTTTGTGTGAGTGTGTTTCTTTTAATATTTTGAGTGCTTGGGCAAGTTCTTGTCTTTCTTTTTCGAATTTTTTATAAAGTTCTGGGTTTATTAAGCCGAGTTTATATCCCTTGTCTGTTAGTCGCAAAAATACGTTATCTTGTCTGAGTAACAATCTACGTTCTGCCCGTGAGGTGAACATTCTGTATGGCTCATCCACTCCCATGGTGACAAGATCATCTATCATGACGCCTATATAACTTTCTTCTCGCTCTAGTATGAATGGTTTTTGGTTGGTAGTTTTCAGGTGTGCATTTATTCCTGCGATTAACCCTTGGGCTGCAGCCTCTTCATACCCTGTGGTGCCATTGATCTGTCCCGCCAAAAAAAGGCCGTTAACAGCTTTTGTTTCCAGCGTGTGCTTCAGTTGCTCAGGGTATACAAAATCATACTCTATGGCATAGCCAGCCTTGGTGATAACTGCGTTTTCAAATCCTGGGATAGATGCAATATATTTCTCTTGTATCTCATAGGGTAAAGAAGTAGATATACCATTGGGGTAAATCTCATCTGAGTTTGCACCATTAGGGTGATCGCCTTCTGGTTCTACAAATATAGTGTGTCCTGTTTTGTCAGGGAATCTGGCAATCTTGTCTTCTATAGAAGGGCAGTAGCGCGGGCCTATTCCGGTTATGTTGCCAGAGTACATAGCTGATAATTTTAAGTTTTCTCTGATTATTTCATGTGTTTGGGCAGTTGTTCTGGTGATATAGCAATGATGTGTATTTTTCACAGGGTGGGGAGTAAGCTCAAACAGATAGTGCAAATCAGCTGCTTTTTGTTTTTGCATTTTTGACCAGTCTATGCTGGATTTTAACAATCTTGGAGGGGTTCCTGTCTTTAGCCTGCCAACTTTGAGTCCTGCATTCGTAAGTGAGTTTGTGAGTTTTGCCACTGATTGCTCGCCGATTCTACCAGCTTTATGATTTTCTTTTCCTATGTGAATAACCCCATTTAAGAATGTTCCGGTAGTTAAAATGACGCACGAGGCTTTAAAAATATTTTCGCAATCTGTTTTTATGCCTGTAATTTTATTATTCTCATCGAGTAAAAGCTCTTGAGCCATGCCTTCAAAGAGGGTTAAATTTGGGGTGTTTTTTAATATTTTGCAACTTAGTTTGTTGTACGCGTATTTGTCTATTTGGAGCCTGAGCCCCTGTACTGCAGGGCCTTTTTTTGTATTAAGCATACGAGCTTGCAAATATGTTTTTGAGCACAATTTTGGCATGAGGCCGCCCAGCGCACTTATCTCATAGACAATATGCCCTTTTCCAACACCGCCTATTGCTGGGTTACATGACATTAACCCGATCTTTTCGATCTCTAAGGTTATTAACAGTGTATTTGAGCCCATCTTGGCCGCTGAATGCGCAGCTTCTATGCCTGCATGTCCACCACCAACAACGATTACATCGAATACATCAAAAACGCTAGATATATTATTTTTATCCATTTTTTTAACTTTTAAGTTAACTTAAGATTAATAATCTAAAATTAATAATACAGACCCCCGATATGCTTTACAACATATCAGGGGCTTCTACTATCATTATATCATTTACCTAGCTGCAAATCAATGTTTGCTAAGGCGCTTATCTCCATTTCCCCTATCTATTAGACGTAGGTTTGGAATTGCGGCATGAAATATGCCTATTTAGGATGCACTTTTGACCGGTCAAAGTAAGCACAAGCGTTACGGCTTGCCCGTTCCTTCGATAAACTCAGGATAAACTGAGCTTTGGTGAAGGCGGGTGGGCTTCATAGATATTGTAAGAATTGGTTATACGCCTCGTCTATTTCCAGATCTTGAAGTCTTTCTTTTCCATATTTTGTTTAATCGAGACAAACAGGTAAGTTTACTTTTAGGTATTCCATCAGCGATATTTTCTAAAATATCCATGATTTCAGCAAGCTGTGCTGCTTCTTCTTCAGTTAAGTGTTCTTTTAGACTTTCGAACTTGTCTTTTAATTTATCCAAGTGTGCTTCAGAAGCGTATTTTTTAAATACTTTACCTAAAGCTAGGGCCAAAGATAGAACCGTTTTATATTTTTGGTTTAACGCATAATATATTGCTTTTGTATTTTCTTTTATTTCGCCGAGTAGTTCAAGAAAAGCTTTGTCTTTTGAAGATTCTGTTTGTTCATATTTTTCAGAAACTTGAGATTCTAATAGTTCTATCGAAGCAAGTATTTTTGCAAATTTTTGCAAATGTTGTCTATACGTTTCGTTATTTTTTTTGTTAAAGAATTCTTTTATTATGCCTTTAAATTCGCATATGGTTTCTTTTGCTTTTTCAAGCTCACTAGGTTTGCTTGGCTCAATTGCCTTCACACTGCTTACGGTAATGCAAGCGATCATGATGGTGTATACTAATATATTTTTTAGCATATTGCGTAATATATTTATCTTCCTGTTTTTCATATCTTTTCCTTTAAGTTATTTTGGTTATTGTGTTTTGGGGTTTACTCCAATGGGGTAATAATAGTATAAACTAAAGGGTTTCTGAGTCAAAAGCCCCCCTAAAATATAGATTAAATGGGCGTAATCGCGTTTTTGTGATATATTGCATATATGCGTAATTTTGGCGTTTTTACGCCATTTTTAAGATATATGGGTAAGATATAATTTTGTAATCACTGGATTTGAAGGCTTATTGAGGCTTATGCTGTATCACATTTCGCTATATCTAAAGCAATATTTCTCTGCATGTAATGTCGTCCATTATGTGAGTTTTCGTGCGATAGTAGGGCTTTTAGGGTCTTTAATTTTCTCTATTTTATTTGGGCAGTGGTTTATTGGCAAGTCCAAGATGTTCTTTAGGGCTAAGGCGCGTGAAGATACTCCTGATAATCATAGGCAAAAAGATGACATGCCTACAATGGGGGGAATATTTATTCTCATAACTTTTTTGGTCAATGCGTTACTTTGGTGTGATTTGACGAATTTGCAGCTATGGGTATTTTTACTGTGCTTATTCGGTTTTGGGGCGATAGGCTTTTTTGATGACTTAAGCAAGATTAATAAAAGCAAGGGAATGTCTATAAAAACCAAGTTTTTTTTCCAATGGCTTGTTGCGTTTTTAGTTTCCGTTGGGTTACTTTACTGCAAAGGTTTTACTACGTGTATATCGTTTCCATTTTTTAAAAATGTATCGCCTGATATAGGCCTCTTTTTTATTCCATGGGCTATGTTTATTATTGTGGGTTGTAGCAATGCGGTTAATTTAACTGATGGGTTAGATGGCCTTGCAATAGGTTCTTTGTTGCCCAATTTTGTAACATTTGGGATAATTGCTTACTTGGCAGGGCATTATGAGCTTTCATCTTATTTACATATTCCTTTTGCAGCAAGCTCTGAAGTTATGATATTTGCTATGATTTTAACAGGAGCCTCACTTGGGTTTTTATGGTACAATGCGTACCCAGCCCAGATATTTATGGGCGATGTTGGATCTTTGGCTTTAGGTGCTGCTCTTGCTTTAATGGCCTTGATGGCAAAACAGGAATTGTTATTAATCATAGCTGGCGGGTTATTTGTCATAGAAGCATTATCGGTAATTACGCAAATATTCACATTTAGATTTTTGAGCAAAAGATTTTTAAAGATGGCCCCGATACACCATCATTTTGAGTTATTAGGGTGGCCTGAGTCAAAAATCACCGTTCGTTTTGCGATTATATCACTTATTTTATGTTTGTTTGCTTTGATCACACTGAAGTTACGATAATTCAAATTCGATAATTAATTAACTTAAAAAAATATTCGAAAAAACATGAAAGACGGCTTCCAGCCGTCGTCCCTGAGCTTAGTTTATCCTGAGCTTGTCGAAGGAAAGGGTTCATATTAGAAGCTTGTTTTTTCTAATATAAGTTGCTTTTTTCTAATAATACTGAGAGGCTATTTATAAGACAGAATATTTTTACGTTATGCAAAAATATTTTAAATTGTAGATCAATGCCATTTAAATGCCTTTCTTAGAAAAAATAAACTTTTAATATATACCCTTCCCTTCGACAAGCTCAGGATAAACTAAGCTCAGGGAGAGCGGGTGGAAGTATCTCGTAAATGGAAGATTCGAAACATAGACGCTTAAATTGATGACATTGAAGTCGGGGGGTGAATTTTTTAAAGTTATTTTTGTATGGATTATTAATCTTCAGGGAAGTTCTTACTCGATTTTCTTTTTGCTCTTTTTTTTTACTAACTCAAGTGCTTTTGTTATTTCTACTAGCTCTATTATTTTATGTGTATTGTCTTTTTTGATATAGTGTAAAAAGTTTTTTTTTAGTGTTGCGTTCTCTTTGTTTTTAAACGCTCTTATAGTGTTAAAATTTTGGGTCTCAATTATTTTCTTTTCTCCATTATGCGAGTTTATCCATAAAAGTTTTTCATCTTTTAATCGTTTTATCCCATTTTCATCTAGATCTTGAAGTTTTATTCTCGATTTAGTTTTTATATTTATGAGTTCAAAGCCAATATCATCATGTTTATCACGTAATCTTGCCCATAAAAATGTTTTTTTGGGCGAGTACCCACAATATTGAGTGTTCTTATTTAATTTTATGTCTATATTCTTGGTATTATCTAAGTTAATAAGCTCAGGAGACTTGTCGTTATATTTTACGAGCAACATATGTTCTTTGTGTAAAAAAGTAAAAGAATCAACGTCTTTAAAGCTCTTTACTGTTTTATAGTTTTCTAAATTAATTAATTTAGCAGATGCGTCTTTGTATTTTACCATAAGATAATGCTTTTTAGATTCTTTGCTGTGCGATACAGGGATTTTCCATAGCGGTTTGCATGGGTTTTTACTTTTTTGACAGGAGAATCTGAAAGAGTCGATGTTTTTAAATTCTTTTGGTTCTTTATTGGTATTATCGCTTAAGTTAATGAGCACAAGAGATTTGTCGTTTAGTATGAGCAGTAACAGGGGAAATTTTTTGAGTGCAGTGATAGTGTCAAATATATATGATTTGCTGTTTCCAAGATATAGCAGCTCCTTTTTTTTGCTGTTTAACAGATAATTAATTTGCCAATAATAACTTAAGCGAGTATCTGAAAGTCTATTAAGCTTATAATCACTAAATTGCTCAAATTTACGTATTGTTTTATCGTTTTCTAAGTTGATGAGCTCAGCCATATTATTTCCGTATTCTACCAGTATCTTTTTATTATTTTTTTTGCGGTTCACTATTTTATGGCTTTTAAACGCTTTGAATGTACGTATTGTTTTATTGTTTTCTAAGTTGATAAGCCCACCTGTAGAATTGTTATACTCTACGATCAATTTATTATTGCCCAGTTTTGTGTAGAACATGATATCTTTAAGTTTTCTTATGCTTTTGAAGTTTTCTAGGTTAATCATCTCATCTGGGCCATCGTGGTATTTAAATGTCAAAATACGCATATATAATTTTTTAATATAATTTATGTTTTTGCGCTCTAGTGCAGTTTTGTATGTTTCTAGCGTGATAAGCTTGACGCTACTATCCCTGAATTTTACGAATAAAAACTGATCGCAGAGTAATAGTTGGAGCTCACAGACATCTTTAAACTCAAGTATTGCTTTGTCGTTTTTTAGATTGGTTAGTTCAACTTTATTTGAAGAATACTTTACAAGTAAAAGAGCGCCGTTTTCCAAGAAATTATATGAGACAATATTTTTTCTATATAACTTATTGTTTTTCAGGATTATATGAGATTTATTTTTTAGTTCTAGGCATGTAAAGTTATATTTTTTGCTAATGGATTTAATACGGTTTATGTGAGCGTTTGTATGATTTAGTTGATCTAGCTTTACAGATGTGCCAAGGCTGTCGAGGTTAAGTACGCTTTTGGCTTCTTTATTATAATTCATCCCAAGCGTGCTGTTTACTTGAGTAAGAACTATTACTGTAGTTGCGATAATGGCGCACCTGATTAGCTTTGTTTTTCTTATCATGAGCTACTCCCCAGATTTAAAAAAATTATCTTCAAAACTATTATGGTTCTTATAAGCTATATTTATTTTTTTCTTTGTCAATAAAGATATTTAAGCCCCGTTAAAATCTTGGTGCTTGCTCTTGTTTGTTTGTTTTGTTTCTCATTTGCGTTACAAAAAACATTATGATGCCCAAGAGCATCATAAGAGTAAACATGACAAGCGATGAGAGGCCTTTTTCAATAAGCGTTTTGATGCATGAATAGATCAAGATGCTGCAGTTAACTAGGCCGATTGCAGGGACCCAGAGGGGAATTTTTACCTCAGATCGTTTAATTTTGGCTATAAACAGAGCCAGTACACTGAGTGTGTATGCCAAAACGACACCTAGGGAACTCATTGGCGCCAGATGCATTTGGCTACCCCCGCTGACAAGTAGGTAGGTTATGTAGATTATCCCGATAAATATAACACTGGCAAATGGTATTGCGCTTTTGTTAAATTTTGTGAACAGTTTTGAGAAAAATATATGTTTGTTCTTCGCTATGGTGAACAGGTTCCAGGTATTACTAAACATAATTCCGTAACTGCCTCCCAATGCAGATGATGCGATTGCCAAGTGAAGAATAGCTTGTAAATAAAATGCCATTTTTGGCAAATGAGGAAGTAATTTTTGTAAAAAAACAGGGAACGCATGTAAATATTCAGGAGTTAGTGTTATTGAAGAAAGCGCTGTTCCCAAAGAGCCATAAAACATAAACTGGTATATTGTTGCGACTGAAAGTGCAATCCCATAAGAGATCAATATTGCCTTAGGCGCATTCTTTGAAGGGTTTTCTATTTTGGAGCTCAAAATACAAGCAGCTTCAAAACCCATCGAAGCATA
>JBHPCA010000052.1:0-7469 GCA_042576225.1 Candidatus Babelota bacterium | reverse complement strand
TCCAGCTAAATCCACTACAGGTGGAAACAGAACCTGCACTTATGGAAAAAACTAAGCATAGCGATATTATTTTCTTTTTAAGAATATTCATAAATTATCTCATTATTTAAAAATTTTTATAAAAATGTAACTATTACAATAGTTTAGCAGAGTATGGCTATGACTTCAAAAGGCCCTTTAAAGACTATATTTTCTTTAACCGACCATTCTCAAGCTGGAACGTATAATCCATGACTTGGGCGACATATGGGTCATGTGAGCTGATAACAAGTCCCATGCCCCATTTTTCTTTGCATTTGAGCAGTAGATCGACTATAGCTTTGCCTGTTTTTATATCTAAATTGCCGGTTGGCTCATCTGCAAGCAAAAATTTTGGCTCGTTAAATAATGCTCGTGCTAGTGCTACTCGTTGCTGCTGGCCACCAGAAAGAGAATCCGGACATGCATAAGCTTTTTGTGAAATATTTAGCTCATCCAAAAGAGAGAGGGCCTTTTCTTTGCATTGGGCAAGCGATTTACCTGCAATCATCCCTGGTACAACTACATTTTCTAACACAGAGAGTTCTGATATTAAATAAGGGGATTGGAACATTAAGCCTATTGTTTGATTAAGATATTTTTCTTTTTCATGGGATGATAGCTTATCTAGGTCTTTTTCGCCAAAAAACACTTGGCCTGAGCTTGGAATATCAAGACCTGCCAAAAGATGCAAAAGAGTAGATTTCCCTGTTCCTGAGACTCCGGTTATCGCATAAGACCTGCCCTGCTCAAATATCACGTCTACATCATCTAAAACAACAAGTTTTTTATCGCCTTGCATAAAAGTTTTTTTAAGCCTTCTTGCAACTATATTCACCGCAAAATCCCTTTAAATTCACAAAAAACGAAATCTTCTATAGTTATTTGTAGCAGTTTTTTTGCATATTGTACAAATTATACAAAGCTCCTCCTTTTACCAAAACAATTTTTTGGCTATTAAAACAGAACTATTGTTTTCAAATTGCCTATAACTTAAAATGTATTATAGGGATACATAAAAATACCATTCTCAAGAAATAAAGGGGGAGAATATGAAGTCAATTTTAAGTAAGGATCACGTCAAAAACAAGATACCAGCGACACTTGCGGTCGTTCCCACCATGGACATCGTGGTATTTCCAGATATGATCGTGCCACTTCTCGTTCTAGATCCAAAAATAATAAATGGCATTAACAGCGCAGTAGAAACATCAAAGCTTGTACTGCTTTTGGCATCAAAGAAACAAACGAATGATGATCTGGATTCAATAGGAACAAAAGATCTTTACAGCGTTGGTACCGTTGCATCAATAATGAGATTAATAAAAATTCCTGAAGGAGGGATAAAAATTCTTGTTCAGGGTTTATGTAAAGCTAAAGTTAATCAGTTGTCAACAGAACAAAACATGCTTAGTGCATGCGTAGAAAAAACTGAAGAGAACACGCAAGAATCAGAAACAGAAATACGAGCAAGAATAAACAACATAAGAGAACTTGCAGAACAAATATCTACTTCAAGCCAAACCTTCAGTCCTGATTTTCACATTATACTTTCAAAAATGAGTGACCCAGAAAAAATCGCAGAGTTTATCATATCTCACTTAAATATAAGTGTCCAAGAAGCTCAAGATTTGCTCGAAACTGCAAAGAAAATTGAAATATTAGATAAAATATACATACTGCTTTCAAAAGAGGTAGAAGTTTCTCAAATGCAAGAAAAAATAAAAAGCGATGCAAGAGATTCTATAAACCAATCTCAAAAAGAATATTACCTCAGAGAACAATTGAAAGCCATAAAAAAAGAACTTGGCGAAGATGACCTTGAAGAAATAGACGAACTAAAAGAAAAATTGGCATCGTTACCAG
The DNA here is from genome assembly GCA_042576225.1 of Candidatus Babelota bacterium. GTDB lineage: Bacteria > Babelota > Babeliae > Babelales > Vermiphilaceae > GWF2-30-66. Next base: position 5,585 of record JBHPCA010000052.1, on the reverse strand, counting down.
TTTCAGATGAGACAAAAAAAGAAATAAAACGCCAAGTAAACAGGCTTGAACATACAGTTCCAGACTCTATGGAAGCAGCAGTTATAAGAAACTATCTTGACTGGGTCTTTGCTCTTCCTTGGGGCAAAGAAACAAAAGATGTTCTGGATATTGCACATGCAAAAAAAGTACTTGATGAAGATCACCATGGCTTAAAGGAGATAAAAGAAAGAATCTTAGATTTTATATCGATAAGAAAATTAAAAACAGACGGAAATACTCCAATACTGTGCTTTGCTGGCCCTCCCGGAACAGGGAAAACATCTTTGGGTAAATCAATTGCTCGATGCTTGGGACGAGAATACATTAGAATCTCACTCGGTGGCGTAAAAGATGAAGCTGAAATACGCGGACACAGAAGAACATACGTCGGCGCTATGCCTGGGCGATTTATACAAGGCATAAGAAAGGCAGGCTCATGCAACCCGGTCATCGTTATAGACGAACTAGATAAAATAGGCGCAGACTTTAAAGGAGATCCTGCATCTGCAATGCTAGAAGTTTTAGATCCACAGCAAAATAAGGAGTTTTATGATAACTATCTTGGCGTGCCCTTTGATCTATCAAAAGTCATATTTATAGCAACCGCAAACAATTTAAACACAATATCAGGGCCCTTAAGAGATAGAATGGAAATAATAAATCTTTCTGGGTACACAATGGAAGAGAAACTGAAAATTGCAAAACACCACCTCGTACAAAAAGCAATAAAAGATACTGGCCTTGAAAACTATGAGGTAAAATTAAGCGACGATTTATTATTTGATGTCATAACAAGCTACACAAAAGAAGCAGGAGTAAGACAACTTGATAGAACAATACGAAAGCTTTGCTCAAAAGAAGCGCGATCACTAGCTGAGAACAATAAAACTGTTAAGTTTAACTCAAAAAATATAGAAAAGTATCTCGGACCTCGAATATTCTTAGATGAAGAAGCACTTACTCAAAACATAGTAGGCGTCACCAACGGTCTTGCTTGGACTATGTATGGCGGTGAGATAATAAAAGTAGAGGCGGTACTGTTACCCGGCAAAGGAAAACTCATTTTAACAGGCCAGCTAGGCAGCGTAATGAAAGAATCTGCACAAGCAGCTTTAAGTTATGCCCGAGCACACCATAAAGACTTTGGCGTAGACATTAAACAGTTTGATAAAAATGATTTACACATACATGTACCTGCCGGAGCAATACCAAAAGATGGACCTTCTGCGGGAGTCACCATGCTCACATCAATACTTTCTGTATTTACCGAAAAACCAATCGACGCACAATATGCTATGACTGGAGAAATCAACTTACGCGGTGACGTTATGCCAATAGGCGGCGTAAAAGAAAAAGTGTTGGCAGCAAAACGACATAAACTTTCATATGTTATTTTACCAGAAAAAAACAAGAACGATTTAATTAACGAAAAGAAAATAACAAATGGCATAGGCATTATCTATGTTAAACATGCCAACGAAATAATAAGTAAAGTATTGGTAAAAAATAAAAATATAATTAATTAAAATATTTTAAAAGTATAACGTATGAAAAAACCAAAACCAATAACTAGAACAGTAACTAAAGTATTAACTATAGGAGGCGCAACACAAGATATATTCATAATGCATGAAGACCCTCAGATGTTGCGTTTTTACTCCAAAGAACATGATAAAGAGTTCTTATTATTCGAAGAAGGCACAAAAATCGAGATCGATAAACTAAATTACTACACAGGAGGTGGCGCAACAAACTCTGCCACCTCTTTTTCTCGTCTTGGCTTTAACACATCTGTGATTTGCAAAACAGGCCACGACTGCCAGGCAGATCTTGTCTTAAAAAAACTGATACAGGAAAACATCGACACATCTTACATAACCCAATCAGAAAAGCTACTCACCGGCACTTCTATTATCATCCCCTCTTTAACAGGCGAGAGAACCGTACTTGCCTACAGAGGTGCAAACACTGATCTGCAAAAATCTGATATGCCAGAAAATCTCATAAAAACCATGGATCAGCTATATATTACCTCACTCAGTGGTCAATCTTCAAAACTTTTGCCTTACATAACCCAACTTGCAAAAAAACACAATATTCCAGTCGCCACTAACCCAGGCATAAGCCAACTTGCAGCCGGCGCCCAAGAACTGATAAAATCTTTACAATATATCGATATATTCATTTTAAACAAACATGAAGCCACTGAACTTATGCATTCACTTGTAAAATCTAAAGTAAAACCAAAAGAGTTCTGTTTTAGCCTAGAAGGCTACTTTTGCGAAATCTTACAACGAGGCCCCAAAATAGTCGTTGTCACCGATGGCGCCAACGGCGTCTATGTAGCCCATGAGGACACAATCTACTTTCATCCAAGCTTGCCAGCCAAAGTTGCACTGGGCAAAACAATCAGCACGCTAGGCGCTGGCGACTCTTTTGGCTCCTGCTTTACCGCTTGCATAGCCTCAGGACTTTCTATTCAAGATTCTATGCTCAGAGGCATAGTTAACAGCTCATCAGTGATCAGCTATTTAGACGCCAAAACAGGGCTTTTAACCAAAAACCAACTTGAAAAAGCAGCACAGGAAATTTCTACAAAACACATGTCCCAATCGCCACTTATATCACCCAGCAAATCACCCAGGGAATAAGTTTTACAAACTGAATATTTTTCTCTCGTGCCCCCTCTTGACCAAGCCAATTTTTCTGTTACACTTATCTTACAATGATAAATAATCATAAAAACTATAGCCCCTTTTGGGGGTGCCCCTTTCGAGGGTTCTTATGTAGTTATTTAGTATTATTTAGTAATTATTTTATAAACCCTATTAATCCCAGTGGAGGATGATATTATGAATAAGAAGATACTTTCATTACTAATGCTCGGTTCTATGGTAGCATCAACAGGCATACAAGCTGGTTGGTTCTCAGACATCTTTAAAGATGATAGATCATTTGCAGAAAAAGCTTTTAAAAAAGTAAAAAAGCTCACAAAAAAAGAGTGGCGTATTGCTAAATCAGAGCTTCCTGGATACGTCAGAGGCGCGCTTATACGAACTGCTGCTACTGTTATAGCAGAACAGATTATTAACTATTGTATTGCAACTCCTTATTATGCAATAAAAAACTTCCTTACAGGAAAAAACAAAGGCCAAGGCATTCACCTTAGCCAAGAAGAAGCAGCAAAACTACAAGCATACATTAAATATCTTGAAGAAAACCAAAAAAAAGAAGATGCAAAACAATCAGAAACATCTAAATAATTTAAGACAAAATAAGCAAATTAAAATGGGGGGATATGTTTCCCCCCTTTAAAATTTTTAAAATATAAACATTTAAAAACAATAATTCTGGGAATTTACCATGAAAAAAAAATCTTTACTTTCATTAACCCTTGTAGGCTGCTTGTTAGCATCAAATGCCTATCCAATATCTCTTAACCCTCTATCATGGGGAAGAAAAAGAAAGCCACTATACAAGAAGGTAATAGCAAAACTTCTAAAATTACCATTTAAATCAGTCAAATGGACCTACAAGCGTTGGAAAAAATTTAAAAAATATTCACCAGTAGTAGCAGGTTTTTCAGCAACCGTATTTGCAACATTTCTTTATAAAAAAGGTGGCGATATTTGTGACTGGACATGGGATAAAACAGGTGGAAAAATTTTTGGGACGGAAGAATCAAAAGAAGTAGACAAACTAATGAAAAAACTTAAGCCTAAAAAAATACCAACCGAAAGATTTGAAGACCTAATAGGCGAAATAAAAAATAAACGAACAGTCAACACAATAATAGAGCGGAATAAAAATCCAAAATTTTTTAAAGGTATCAAGGAAAAGAAACATATCCTTTTTAAAGGTCCCCCCGGAACAGGTAAATCCAGTTTATGCAGAGCTCTCACAAACAAACTAAGCCAAATGGGGAAACAAATATCTTACTTTGATGTAACTGGTGGCGCAGATATAAAAAACCCTTATGTGTCAGTATCAGAAAAATCTATAAAGCGCTTATTCAAAACAGTCCGATCTGCATCCAAAATGTCTTTATGGAAAAAAATGTGTAATTTGACATTCAGAATGTGGAATGCAACACTTGGTAAAATACTTAAAAGAAAAAAAGAATTGATTAAAAACAATAAATTATCTGTATTGTTTTTAGATGAAATTGATGGACTAGCTCCAAAAAGAAATAGCATGTCTCCTCATCACCAAAACTCAAATCTTTCAGTCTTACTTACAGAAGTAGAATCTAATAACCCCGAAAATAAAAATTGCAACTTTTTAGTTTTTGCATGTACAAATAAAACCGAACTTATAGATGAAGCTATGACAAGACCAGGCAGATTTTCTGTTGTAGATGTAGGCTTGCCCGATTCCCCTGATGAAAGACAAGAATTTTTAAACAAATTTATTCAGAAACTCGAAACCCAAGAAAATGATAAGGTATATTTTAATGATGATGCAAAAAATTATGCTTTGGATGTGTTATCAAAAGATGTCGGAACAAAAGATTTCTCTCAAGCAGATCTAGAAGCTATAATAAACGAAGCTGCTGAAATTAACAGGCTTAAGCTAAGTCTAAGCTTTAGAGATAGAGCAATACCTCAGAATGACGAACTAAAAGAAATACGTTCAAACTCTCTTGTATCTATCGAAGATTTAAAAGAAGCATACATAATTATCTTAGAAGGTAAAGGTAAAAGGCCCGAAGACATACAGTTAGTATTAGAAAACTTAAGACAAGAAGAAACGCAACAAGAAAATAATAACAATAACAGCAACAATAGTAACTCTGAACAAATAACAATACCAAAAAAGCCAAAGCCTAATACAAATACAAAGACAAAACAACCGACAATAGTGATAAAAGATGGCAAGAACGTTTTAAAAAAAATACAAGAAAAAAAGACAAAAAAACCAAAGGTAACACCAAATCCAAAACTGCCTAAAGTACCTAAAATAACAGGCAATAAAAAAGATTCTAAAAAGGTAGACAGTGCGCCAAAATTCACTGATAATAAAAAGAACAAAAAAACAGATACAAATAAAAAGTAAATAAATAAGTTGTTGCGCCCTCCAGATTAAGAGAGGGCGCAACTTTAACAACAAAACTAAAAGGTTAACTATGAATAAAAAATCGTTTATATCATTGGCTCTCATATGTAGTTTGATTACATCTCAAGCTCAACCATTCTTCTGGAGCAAACCAAAAAAGTCTTTTTTGTCGGGAATGTTTAAAAAAACAGCAAAATTTTTTAGAAAACAGGGCAAAAGCTTTGGTAAAGATTTAAAAAGTGATGTGCCCGGTATAGTAAGAAACTCTCTTATTTTAGCAGTAGCAGGTATTACCGCTGGGATAATAAAATGTCCTTTCGAACATGTTTGGGAATCCGGTAAAAATAAGTTTTGGGAAGGTTCAAAAGTACAAACATTATTCAAAAAAATATTTGGAGATCCTAAAAAAGATAAAAAGCTTAAAAAACAAAATATTAAAACAAGAAAAGTTGACGTTGACTTTGATGAAGATTTTGCTCCTGACACAATAGATGATGAAACTAATAAAA
>JBHPCA010000051.1:0-7706 GCA_042576225.1 Candidatus Babelota bacterium | reverse complement strand
TGGTACAGACCGGCATATGCAATAAAATTTGAAAAAATACCGAATATACCGCCAGAACTAAAAATTTTCACATCTGACCTTAAACGCTATTTGGCGCAATTTAGCATAACCGAGCTATTTGAAAAAATAAAAATGGCATTCCCCAAAAAAATGGATATTCTAAGCTTTATTATTATTCTCACACTCATAATAATATTACTGTTTTTGTTCAGAATGTACGCACCAAGAATAAAAAGAAACCTTCTTGCTTTTACCTCCGAAAATAAAAGCTTAAAATTCTTATCTCTTTTTATTGCCTTTATCTTAGATTTTATAACGAAATATTTTGTAGCAATATCTATTTGGGTCATTATATTTGCCTCAATAAAAATGGTAGTAATCCCTGATAGGTACATAGCCATACTATTTTATCTTATATCTATACCTTATTTAATTTATTTAACAAACAGATTTTTAGCTTACTTTAGAGAATTTAACAAAAAATATAATACACTTTCGTTTATGGCACTCGACTACCAAAAAAGGCTAATTAGGGTTATAGCAATAATAGCCTACTCTACCATTGCCATTCAGCTATTTAGAAAAGCATTTGAGCTAGGAATTTATTATCAATCTGAACTTCCTCCTGTTCTTTCTGCGCTCAACTGGATAATAGGGCAAATAGCACTCATACTATTGATCACAAAAAAACTTATTAAAAAAGTCATACCTAAAAATTGGAAGTGGCTCCAGGAAAGATCCGACCAATTCTACTACATAATATTGGCAATAGCTGTAGTCATAATAATAATGGCAAACCCTTACATCGGCCTAGGCAGACTTCTTTTATATGCTATACAAAGATTAATACTGTCTGCTATTTTGGCTATAGGCTTATACATGCTACACAAATTAGGAAAGAAAATATCCCTCAAACTATTCTTTAAAACAAAAGAGGAAGTGGTTCAAGCGAGATTTACCTATGGAAAAACAATATATGGCCTGTACGTTATAGTCTCATTTGCCTTTCTTGTATTAATTGGCATCCTTGTAGGATCGTATATCTGGGACTGGGGAATATCACTTGAATCAATAAGCAATATCTTAAACGAAGAAATATTTTCTGTTCCTCATGGAACGAAAATGATACCGATATCAATATTATCGTTCATTAAGATATTTGTATTTATTATCTCAGGCATAATAATTTCCCTTTTAATAAACAAATATGTCTTGAGAAAAATATTTGACCTCTTGCTAGTAGAAACTGGCGTCCAATACGCAATTACAAGTATTTTAAAATACATCATAATAACCACATTCCTAGTAATAGGCTTTAACAACGTTGGACTCGGAGAACTGGTTAAATACATAGTCGGTGCATTATTATTGGGTATTGGTTGGGTAGTGAAAGATCCATTGGGAGATTTCATCTATTACTTCTTAATACTCATTCAAAGACCACTTAAAATTGGCGACTACATAAAATTACCTGATGGCACCCAAGGAGTAGTGAGAAAAATTACCCCAAGAGCTGTAATACTTAAATTTAGAAATAGCGAAAATATACTCGTTCCAAACTCAAAACTTTTGCGAGAATTAATAATAAACTGGAACTATTTCACCAGGTTCGTAGCATTTAACGATATAAAATTGGCAATCCCTTATAAATTCGACCCTAATAAGGTTAAAGAAATTATACTTCAAATCTTAGATCAACATCCAAATATTTTAAAAAGCCCAAAACCAATCGTCAGACTGCAAAACTTTGGCCCCAACGGGTATGACTTTCTAATAAGAGGATTCTTAAGCTCGCATTACACCCTGGACATGTGGGATATAGAAAGTGATATTAGACTGGCTCTAACCAAAGAACTCAGAGAGAATAATATAGAGATAGCGGTTCCTATATTCACTCCTGCAAAAGGCAAGCTTACTGTAGATATAGAAAAAGAAGTGACTCAGGAACCTAAGCAAGAACCAAAGCAAAAACAAGAAGATTTAGAAAAAACACAAGACAAGTAAAATCCTAATCTTCTTTCAAAATTTGTTGCGGAGCTTGCTATACCATTTGCATTAAAAGTTGCTCAAATTCTGAAGTGGGAAAAGAAATTATATTACGTGTTTTAGATGAAACCCAAATATCTTAAAAAGCCCTAAACCAATCGTCAGATTGCAAAACTTTGGCCCCAACGGATATGACTTTCTAATACGAGGATTTTTAAGCTCGCATTATACGCTAGACATGTGGGATATAGAAAGTGATATTAGACTGGCTCCTACCAAAGAACTCAGAGAGCACAATATAAATATAGCTATCCCTATATTCTCTCCTGAGAAGGGGAAGCTTGAAGTAACTCAGGAGCGTGCTCAAACGTTAGAATAAAATGATAGCAGGACCTACGTATTTTTCGCAGGCCCACTCCATATATTCAAACTCAAGATAAACCCCCACAAAATTTATAAATTCCTGTATCTCATAATTTGTAGCTTGTATAAGGCCTTAGACCCTTTCTTATTCTAACAACCCCCTTAGAATATTCATCTTTTATTTCTTGTAATCGAATCTCTAGTTCATTTTTTGAAATTTCTCCTTTTTTGTATTTTTCAATAAGTTTTGCTTTCGCGGTACCAACCTTTTGTTGCTCAAATAACATTCTCTTAAATTCTTTCTCCTCTTTTTTTTCAAAGTAGGGTGGTTGAAAAGCTAATAATCCTTTTAGGTTGAAATCAGAACGATCACGAATAAACAAAGTTCCTTTATGTGCTAAACCACCCTTGATTTTTTCTTGTCCCTTTGACTGGGAAATGTCCCAAAAAGTGACCATACATTCAAAATTATAGAGCGGGCTCTCATATTCAAAACCGTGTTCTTCCACTAAATTTGGGGTGTATGTAATTTTAGCAGAGGCAATAATATTAGGTTTTCTAATATCAAGAGCTAACCCATCTACTTGAGTTTTTATTGTTTTAATACACTTTTTCCCTTGTAGCTTGGAAAGATCCCAAACTTTAATCTCATCTTTAGAGCCTGAAACAAGGATCTTTGGATCTTTCGGATTAAACTGTAAAAATTCAACAACTTTTGAATGGCCATCTAAAGTCTCAATTAACTCATTACCACTTTTACTATAGATGTTAAAAATTCTAATTTTTCCATCTCCTCCACCAAAAAACAGATTATATGGCTTAAGTGGTTGAAAAACGAGTGCTCCAAATCCCTTGCGATGGCTAGTAATTTTAACAACCTCCTTTCCCTTTGGTTTATTAGTGTCAACTACAGCAAAAAAAGAACTCCTTACAGATAACACATTAACAACAATAATATTAGGCTTTGCAGGATGAATCGCCATCGAAATAGGAATTTTGTGCTTATAAGCCTTAAGTGCTTTCAAATCCTGCTGAAGTAAATTTACAGTCTTAACACATTCTCTCCCTGGCCTTTTATAGAGATCAAGTATCTTAATATCATGACTATTCATAGAAATTAAAAACCTAGGATCTACAGGATTATATTTTATTCCATCAAATCCGGCTTTCAAATTTCTAACAAGCTTTTTCTTTTTTATATCCCAAATTTTAGATATCTCCCCATTATTAGAAAGTAAAAAATGAGATTCTTTTGGATTAAATTGTAGAGATTTAATTCTTTTGCCACTATTTATAACCATTTTCACATTTTGCGATTGCTTCTTTCCTGATTTATGAATATCACAAATCATGATTTCACCTCCTTTGTCAATCGAAAAAGCAAGAACACTTTTCTTCATAGCATTCATCTTATTTGAAAATATTATCAATGCACATATGGTCAGAAAAACTAATTTGTAAAAATTTTTATCCATACTTTTCACTCCTTAATTTGTACAACAATAAAAAATACTACCATAAATAATACCCCACCCTTCACCCCTAGCATACAAAGATTCTTTACAAATTGTCAATATTTTTACGCGATCTGGCAAACAACCCCACCTAAAAGGCTTTATATAAGGCATTTCGAGAGGGTGAAGCGAGAATATATAGAAAATGCGACACAGGTAAACAAAAATATGCTCAAAAACCAAAACTAGAAGATTTAGAAAAGACTCAAGGCGAATAAACTCCTAAAATTATTTTTTTAAAATTTTACGAACCATAGGCAAGTACTTACCTACAAAATTCATAATTTTTGAACCTCCTATAGGGCCAATTTTATAGTTATCTGGTTTAAAATTAAGCTTAGTGGCAAATTTTTTAATATATTTTTGCGATACGCCAAAATTTTGAATTATAGGCAATTTTTCATAGTTTTTGAAATCATACTTTTTTTGCGGAGTTGGGGTGTAATTCGCTATATAGGTGCTATAACACCGTTTGTTATTTTTGGGATGTGATTTTTTCCAATTTTTGTTTTTAGGGTCTCTGTCTTTGTTTTTATTGTGCTGATACTTAAGGTCAGAATTATTTTGCTTATTTAACTTGTGAAACAAATAAATTGATAGACCTAATGCAAAGGTTGCTGCCGAACCATATATCAAAGGTTTTGGTTTCCCTTCCCTCTTTTTCTTTCCTATTTCCTTATTTTTTTTCTCTCGTATCTGTTTCTTTTGTTTTATTTTTTTGTCTATCGCACTAATCTTCCCTTCACATTTACGAACAACCTTTAAGTTTTCTCTTTTTTTCATTTCTTTTTCTAAATACCCGACAATTTCATCCTTAAATAATAGTCCGGTGATCGCAAGAAATAACCACTCTACACCATGTTTTTTATTTACATGTTCCCTTGCATAATCAAGTGCATAATCAAGTGGCATTTTACCATATCCATCCTTCAAAGTTGGATCTGCTCCATACTTTATAAGTAACTGTATTGTTTCGAGATTCATATTCTCTTTTTTGCAAGCCCTATGTAAGTATGTTTGACCAAAGTAACGATTTTTTTTGTTTAAAGACTCCTTAGCGCCATATTTGAGTAAAACTTCTAACATTTCAACATCCCTACAATCAATCTCCTCTATTAAGCTAGTATTTTTAAAATCCAACCCATTATCCCGTAGTAATTTAATAATATCAAAGCTTCTGGATGTTTTAGCCGCCGAAATAGGGCTTCTAAGGGGGTCGAACAAAGAAACACTTGCTCCTTTTTCCTCGATTAGGTATTTTGCTATCTGGTAATGACCACATAGACATGCCAAAGTCAGTGGCGTACAAGCATTTCTACAAAACTTCCTGAATGGCCCATATTGTTGGTATTCTATGCCATCACAGCGATATATTTCATCTCCCCACATGAAGCTTGTGGCAAGCATTGCATTATAATTAATTTTTGCGTTATTTGCATTACTTATTATCAATTTAACTAGCTCCAAGTCACCCTTTTCTATTGCACGATAAATAATATTCTTTAGTTGCTTATCTTCATCGTCATCTATAAGGTCATGTATTTGCTTACTAATTTCCTGAATTAATCCCAAAGCACCTTTTTCATTAAGAAGGGCTTTTTCGAATGGCGGATTTTGACTAGAGTTTTTATTCGTAGAATTATTAAACGCCAAAGTATTAAAATTAAAACTGCTAAAACCAAACAAAATAAACATGCAAAAAGTTAACTTAGAACATTTCATCCTTGACTCCACAATAATTAAGTAACCAAAAAAACTGAACAACTTTTGCTTCTCACCCAAAAATCACACTAAATATCTTTAGGCGCCACTCCCATTTTTACAGACAAAGTTAATTTGTCACAAAAAACTATTTTTTAAAAATTTTACGAACCATAGGGAAATATTTACCTGCAAAATTCATAATTTTTGTCCCTCCAAAAGGGGCGGCTTTATAGTTATTTGGTATAAAATTATGCTTAGTAACAAATTTTTTAATATATTTTTGCGATACGCCAAAATTTTGAATTATAGGCAATTTTTCATAGTTTTTGAAATCATACTTTTTTTGCGAAGTTGGGGTGTAATTCGCTATGTAGGTGCTATAATACCGTTTGTTATTTTTGGGATGTGATTTTTTCCGGCTTATGCCTTTAAAATAGTTATTTTTGTTTTTATTGTTCTGTTTCTTATAAAACAAATAAATTGAAAGACCTAATACAAAGGTTACTGTTGAACCGAATTTCAAAACTTCTTTTTTGGGTTTTTCTTTCCTTTTTTTCTTTTTTATTTCCTTGTTTTTTTCTATTGGCTCTATTTCTTTACTTTTTTCGGCTATAATTCTTTTTTCCGCCTCCCATTCTTTCACCTGCAAAAACCTACAAACGTCATAGGATTGTGCATAAAAAGAAGCCCTACGGCCGTATTTATCTTCTACAATAACATTCACACCATTTTCCACCATACACTGTACTATCTTAAAAGAAAGACCTTTCATACAAGCTAAATGTAGAACCGTATAGCCATTATCGAATTTGCAATTAACATCTGCTCCATTTTCAATAAGCAAAGGGACAATTTCTTTCCACAGAGTATCAACCCAACTCACTTTACACCAATAAGTATCATGTTCCCAATGAGCATATTCAACATCAGTAATATCAAAAAGATACTTAAATGGTGACTTATCTAATTCAGCTATGGATTCTCCATGTCTTAAGAGATAATCTAGCACTTTTAGAAGATTTTTATCAAAAATACAGAACGCTGAATCAAGAGGATTACTATTGATGTAAGTCATTGCAGCGTTGCAAATATTATAAGCTAATAGTCTTTTTCTTAGAAAAAAAAGTCTATTTTGGAAAAAGAAATTAAGACTGTCACGATGAACTCTTTTCTTTTTAATCTTACCCGAAAGTAACTCTGCCTTCATGGCAAATGATATTAAGTAATCTACAATATTTTTATCTAAATCATTCTTACACGCAGTCACAATCATATCATTCAAAACTTTTTCTAGATCTGAAAGATTGATTTTTTCGCCAAAAATATAAATCACAAAATCACTCGAGGATATTGTTTTGTCAAAAATTTCTCCCGATTTAACAAAAATAGTTTTCCAGGGATTATGGCCTAGAATGGAATTTATTACTTCGTACCGCATCTTATTATTTTTACAACACCATTTGAGAATTTTTTTCCAACTACATCGATAAATTGCTTGTAATCTTTCAATCTCCGAAAACTCTACATTTTCACTAGTCAAACAATACCTCTCAAGTGGCTTTGTTGCTTTAGCTAAAGAAAAAAATAAACTTGAAAGGATGATTACTTTAAATAAACAAGCTTTTCGCATCTTTGAACCTCTAATAGTTGAACAGTTAAATATATAAAAACAACTTGTGCTTCTCACCCAAAAAACTACTCTCAAAAAATATCTTTTGGTGCTACTCCCATTTTTACAGACGGGTCTAATCTATCACAAAAACAACTTTGTGCAAATCTTAATCTTATGCTTCTACTATATTTTTTCTAACGTAAATCTTTAAAGGAAAAAAAACAACACTCAGACTTTACATCTTTATTAGCTTGAGAGTTAGCTTTGCTCGTTAAAAATTTCTATTTTGTGCGACTCCAAAATCCATTGATTAAATGCCTCACCTGTAGTCAATATCGCAAAAGTGCAAAAATTATACTTAAAGCGTTGACCATCACGAGAGCTAGGTGAGGCGTTTATTGTCCACACAGAGCCCTTCGGAATGCGTAACTTTTCACCCTCTTGACCTGACCATTGATAATCTGACCAAGAGTTTTGAAAACTCCCCTGAATGAATTCAGAGGATTCTTGAGCTTATACCGCAAACG
>JBHPCA010000050.1:0-8207 GCA_042576225.1 Candidatus Babelota bacterium | reverse complement strand
GTTTTGGAGAATACTTGCTAAATTTGTTAAGAGGTTATAAGAGTTTGGAGGTATATGACATCGAAACCGGCAAACTCAAACTTTCTAGAAATTTTAGAGAAATCAAGACGTGTTGCTTTAGCCCTAATAATGAAAAAGTCGTAGAAGTTTATCAGGGTCCAAAACCTTTTTCATCAATTTCTTCTTTATTAAGAAGTTTGTTTGTAAAAGACAAAAAAATTACTTTTTATTTATAATTACTTAAGAAGCCTTGGCCACGACTGATCGAACTTTTAGGTGGAGTAATTTGAGAAAACAGTTGAAGTTTCTCATGTCAAAAAGTGCACAATTACTCAATTAGACGTTGTCTTTCTATGTTGTCATTTTTTAATTGTAAAACAGAAAAGCTTGACGGCAAATTTTTAATTGTAGTAATAATAAAAAGAAAAACCAGAAGTTTTTAAGAAGGAGAGAGAAAATGAAAGGAAGCAAAATTCAACGTGCTGCAAGTGCAGTCTTATTTTTTAGTCTTTTATTGTTTGGTAATAGTTTAGCAAAAATCAGTCAAAAAACTTTAAAATCGATGACAACTTCCGATAAAGTCAAAACACAAATAGGGGTGCTTCAGTTTAATGACGGGTACCCTGCTTTGCAAACTGCTGCCAAAATTCGTGATGAACTTGATTACATCAATGGAGTTAATACATTCATGAATTCGACAAAAGGTGTTTCAGTGTATGCTATACGCAAGGGGTTACTAGATATTGGTGTTAATGACAATGATGTTCTTTTATTTTCTAGTCTTATGGATTCAAAAAGCCTGTTTTTAACCGGAAACGCTGACACTGTGTACTATATTACATTTCTTGATCTTAGTAAGGGGCCAATGGTTTTTGAGGCTCCACCAGAAGCTTTGGGCTTGATAGATGACATGTGGTTTCGTTATGTCACCGATTTTGGAATTGGGGGCGCTGAAAGAGGTGAAGGGGGAAAATACTTGCTAGTTGGACCAAACTATAAAGGTTCATTACCAGAAGATATGTTTATGATTCGCAAATCTAGAACCTCGCGTGTGTTGGTGGTTGGTCGTCATTTTATCTCAAACAATAATGATCCAAAGCCAACTATTTCCATGATCAAGAATACATTAAAAATTTATCCTTATAAACCTGGTGGGATAGGAACTTCTATTGCTAGTTTTTTATTGGGCAAGGCCAAAACACTAAGCACACCAACAAAGCCTAAAACTCCACGTTTTGTGCAGGGATCAGGAAAAGCAATGAACACTATATACCCTAACGATTATAGCTATTTTGAAATGCTTAACAAATTGGTGCAAATGGAGCCGGCCGAAGCATTGGATCCTGAAGTTGCAGGGCAATTCGCTGCCATTGGCATTGTCAAAGATCAAGAGTTTGCACCTGATGAACGCATGCGCATAATTCTCGAGAAAGCAGTAGTATTTGCTAATGCTGCATCGCGCACATTTGGCATGGGTGCTCATCCAACAGAAAGTTTTCGTTTCTATGGAAAAACATCTGCGTGGTGGAATATGTTATTTGAAGGCGGCTATAATTTTCTTAATCCACCACCAATGATTGTAAAAAATAAGGTTAAGCCATTTCCTAATAGCGGATCACGCAAAATTTATTCACGAACAGCAATGTTTTATTCAGCTACTGGTATTACGCCACTTATGTGTATGCGACTAACAAATGCCGGCTCCCAATATCTTCTTGCCAATGTTGATTCTAAGGGCAAGCCATTTGATGGTTCCAAAACCTACAAAATTGATTTGCCAAAAAATATTCCAGCAGCACGATTTTGGTCAGTAACATTGTATGACAACCAAACACGTTCAATGTTGCAGACACCGCAGCGCTACCCTCGTGCCGGAAGCCAAAGCTATCCGTCACCTGCAGCAAAACCAAATAGTGATGGTTCGATAACGATTTACTTTAGTCCAGATCGACCTGAAAATGTGCAAGAAGGAAACTGGATCCAAACAGATCCAACGAAAGGCTGGTTTGCATGTCTACGCCTCTATAGTCCACTACAGTCATTCTTTGACAAAACTTGGAGGCCAAGTGAAATTGAGCTTGTGCAGTAGAATAGGGCTTTAGAGTAAAAGCTAAAAGTTTCCTCGAAAGTCTTATTAAATCGGAGTAAATTATGAATGAAATTCATATCAAAAATGATATCGCAATTCCCTATCATGAATTGGAAATAACCACAAGTCGGTCTGGTGGCCCAGGAGGCCAACACGTAAATAAAACGGAAACTCGTATTACGGTTCGTTGGAATGTAAAAGAAACTTCTGCTTTTCCCGAGCCTCTCAAAGAACGGGTATTGGAAAATCTTGAATCACGTTTAACTGCGGATGGATATCTCATAATTCACAACAGTGAATCGAGGTCTCAGCTGCAAAACAAAAAGAATGCGCTTGAAAATCTAGCAGCCATAGTACGCAAAGCACTTTTTGTTCCCAAAAAGCGTATAAAAACAAAGATTCCTAAAAAAGAAAAAGAAAAACGGTTACGAGATAAGAAGCGACGGGGAGATATAAAAAAAAGACGACGTAAAAATCTTGATGAATAATTTGCCAGATTCGTTAAGAAGCACTACTTTAACCTTAACTCACAAAAGCGGATACTTTAAGGCCTTTTTTGACAATTCAACACAAAACTGATACTTTTTGGCTGTGTTTTAACTTGTACTCTAAAAATAGCTAAAATTATGGATATTATAAAAAGTAAGGAAAAACAGTGTCTATTTTTTTTGGAAAACATAACGTATCAGACCGAATAATTATTGTGACCGAAAAGGCTTTTGCCTTTCCCGCGGCGATGCCTATTTTGCCAGGACATACACTAGTTTGTCCAAAACGACACGTTGCTACTTTGGAACAACTTCACACAGATGAAATAAAGCCGCTTTTTGATCTTGTATCGGATATTAAAATCGCCCTAAAAAAATCTTTTGGGGCAACAGGATTTAACATTGCCTGGAATGAAGGAGCCGTCGCAGGACAAACAGTCAACCACCTACACATTCACGTAATCCCTCGAAGCTCAAACGATGGAGGCATTGTTGAATATGAACCACGTAAATTTCTTTACCGTCCAGGAATACGAGAAAGGTCTCCGGAAGAAGAACTGCAAAGTGTGGCAAAAAAAATTGCTCAGAATTTACCGTAAATGGTTCTAACAAAATAAACTCTATACACTAATATTACAATTCACAAATAGCACCTGTCTTCAAGCAAACCTTGACAACCGCAGGCATACCAAGACTCTCCCACTGGTCAAAGCCCCAAGAATTATTAATTTTGTTCAAAAATAACGAAATTACTCTTCCATGGGAATTGATAATAATATTCTTTTGCAGATCTTTTATTCCAAGCTCTTCTATTTTTTTGCACACGCGAATTTGACACTCCAAGTTAGACTCCCAGCCTTCAGGTTTGAAATTAAAATCCTCCCAACTTTTTTTAAGATAATGTTTCCACTCTTCAAATGATTTGCACGGTAACATTGTACATTCTCTGAATTCAGGAACGAGCTCAATTTCCAAATCAGCCATTTTTGCAAATGGAGCAATAGTATCAATTGCTCGCTTGGCTGGACTCGAATAGATTTTTTCAATGTTTAAAGGCTCAAGTTTTTTGATCAAATCTTTTGCCTCTCTTTCACCTTCTGAACTTAAAATTCTTTCCTGTTCTGGAACATTAGGGTCATATATCGATTTTGCGTGCCTTACTAGATAAATCATTTTTCTCCTCGATTGTTATGCTCCTTTTATATTTTGTAAAAATATTACATCACGTTATGGCGTTACAATATTAAACCAAAGATTAAATGTATCTAGCATCTGTGTAAACTCTTTTAATTTTTCTTTGTCTCCGATAATATGTATAGTTCCGGATGCTATTTGCTCATCAATAGAGCCCGGTTTAAGCATCATAGTATTAAATGCATCACGCGTCATAGTTATTGTTACATCAGCATTTTTATTCTGCTTATTTGGCGTATAATTTAAAACAGAATTTTCTATTGTTATAGCGTATTCTTCTTTTGTATCTGTGAGTTTGAGATTCATATTGATTTTTTTATCTTTCGCCTTTTCACTATTTAACCGAACGGCAAGATAATCAAGAGCCATATCTACAGGCATTGCCTTAATGGTATCGGGGCTCGCAGTGTCAGTTGTAGCTTGAGCCTTAACCCCCTCACGTAATTCTTTCGCACCCATTAAGTAAGCACAACGCCATGCACCAGATTCGGCTTGGTATCCTAGTTGTTCTAATGCGTCTGCGGCTAAATTTCGCGCCTCTTGATTTTTAGAATCAGCAAAAACAACATGATTCATTACCTGTGCGACCCAACGGTATTCACCCTTTTTATATGATTCTCGCGCTTTTTTAATAATATTATCAGCGCCTCCCATAAATGCTACGTATTTTTTTGCTGCTTGCACAGGAGGAAGCGGATGTAGATGTGCTGGATTACCATCATAGAACCCAAGATATTTTTGATAAACTGCCCTAACATTCTGATTTACGGTACCATAAAAACTTCGATTAAACCATTCTTGAGCTAATCCTTTTGGGAGCTTTACCATTTCAGCAATTTCAAGCATAGTATACCCTTGATTTGCAAGACGCAATGTTTGATCATGAATATATCTATAAATATCTCTTTGTTTTTTTAAAAAATTAATAACGTTTTTTTCTCCCCAACGTGGCCAATGATGACTTGTAAAAACAACGTTAGACTTGTAACCAAAAAGCTTAATCGCTTGGTTTATGAATTTTGACCATGCAAGGGCATCTCGTACTTGTGCTCCACGTAGAGTATAAATATTATGTAAAGTAGCAGATACATTTTCTGCCATCCAGAGAGCTTTAAGCTGTGGAAAATAAGCATTCATCTCTACGGGAGCTTCTGTCTCGGGAGTATATTGAAAAATCATTTTAATGCCGTCAATTGTGAGTTCCTGTCCCGTTTTACCTATACTGATAGTGGGTTGAATTAAGGTGACGGTCCCTGTGGAATTTGTTTTACCAAGCCCTGCATCAACTTGTCCTTTTGGCCCTCTTGGTAAAAGACCACCATACATATATATTAAACGGCGACTCATCACATTTCCAGCAATTACATTTTCATTTATAACTGATTTTATAAAGCCTTTAGGGGCAACAATTGCAACTTTTCCTTCTTTTACATCTTTTTCTGATACAATACCTTTTACCCCGCCATAATGATCTGTATGACTATGACTGTGAATAACTGCAACAACTGGTCGTTTTCCTAAATGTTTATTCACTAAATCTAATGCCGCTTTTGCACATTCACTAGAAAGAAGCGGATCAAGCACAATCCAACCTGTATCCCCTTGAATAAAAGAAACATTGGAAATATCATACCCTCGAACCTGATATATACGATCAGTAACTTTATAAAGTCCATAATGCATATTGAGTTTTGCTTGTCGCCAAAGACTTGGATTAATAGTATTTAGTGCTTTTTTATTTGGTACAATAAAAGAATAATCATTTAAGTTCCAAACAATCCTTCCTGATTTATCACGAATAATGAGGTTTTTAGGCCGTGCAATGAGACCTTGCTCTGCAAAATCAAAATCTTGTTTATTTTCAAAAGGCAACTCTTTTAAATATTTTTCTTGTGCCAATAGTGTCGCTTGTGTTGCATTTTTTTGTTTTTTATCCAAAAGAAAAAAATAACCAGAACGCTTCCATAAAATAAATCCTACAATAATCAATACACTAACAAAAAATAGTAATAAAAAACCTGTTCTTTTTTCCATATATAATCCCCTTTCAAAAAAACTATTATCTTTATGAAAAATTTTATTCAACCTGGGTATTATAAGTCAACAGATATGTTATTAAATCCTATTTTTGCTGTAATAAAATTGTTACTACTTTTATTTTTTTTGACGGTTTGCTTGGCATGCCAACTTCGTGCTTTGCTTTGCAAAGCCCCGAGAATCATGAGCTTCGTATTTTTTATGATTCTCAATATTTGCTGTGCAGAGTATAGTTCGCAATTATCCTGCTCTTCTACATCAATACCTGCTTGAATTGTAATACAAAAATAAATTTCGCTACATGCAATTATAGCATAACTGGAAGAAGAAAATTGAATATCATCTGAAAAGATCAGTATGTGTACCAGTTCTAACAAAAATAATTGTTTCTGATGTTTTTTTATAAATGAGAAGCCAATCAGGCTCAATATGACACTCCCAGTAACCTTCAAATTTACCTTTAAGCTTGTGATTTCGATTTTTTTCTGGAAGCGACTCTCCCTCAAGAATCTTCAAAATAATGTTCTTGAGTTTATCCATATCATTGCTACGTTTTTTTGCTTTTCTAACATCTTTTTCAAACCGTTTTTGATAGATGGCAACCAACATCTAAATGTTCAGTTTATCAAAAAGCTCTTGTGCGTTTTTTGATTCGACAAGATCTTTGCCTTCTTCAACAGCAGCAATTGCCTTGAGTGTTTCCTCATTAGGAATTTTTTTATCCATATCCTGTGTAATTAAATCACTAATATACTTACGCATGCTTTTTCCTTGAATAGCTGCCATTGCCTTGAGACGTTTGTGGATTTTTTTAGGAATATCTATCGTTAAGCGAGATAAATCTTCCTGAGATCCTGTACTCATAATTTTTCTCCTATACTTATAACATCCTATACTAATTTAAGTATACCATAAATAAAGAAATAAAGAAAGAGTGCTCAATGTCCTCACCTAGAGAGCCTTTTTAGCTTGGCCAAAAAGCTAGATCAGTCGATCTGGCTCTTGGATGGAGCAATTTGAGAAAACACTGGTGTGAAAAATCAAGAACAATTGGATAGCAGTGGTTTTTTGTATTTGCTTGACTATACTAAAATAGACTTGAAAAAATAACTAAATAAATGAAATCGAAAAGAAAAAACATGTTACAAAATAAAAGGTTTTTTGTGAAACAAGAGGTTGAAGTTAAAATTAAAATATCTTCTTTGCAATTGGATATTTTAAAAGAATGGCTTGGTAAAAATGCAGCATTTGTTGGACAAACAAATCATAAAGATGTTTATCTTGATAATCCAAATGATTCGTTCTTTTTTACTGATTCTGAGGGAAAGAAAAATGCTTTACGATTTTTTCGAGTTCGATTAACAGATAAGGATGAATATTCTGCTTGTTATAAAAATTGGCATGTTGATAAATGTACTGGTAAGACGACTCATTGTGACGAGATTGAAATTAAACTTGTTGATGGAATGCAAACATTAGAATTATTGAAAGCAATTGGTTTTACAGATAAACAGGTGCGGGAGAAAAGTCGTGAGAAATATTTATTTGATAGTTTTGAAATAGTTATTGATAACATCAAAAAAGATACTATTTTTAACGGAATATTTGTTGAGATTGAGCTTAATCACCAAGTTGATGATGTCGAAGCTGGAATTCAAAGTATATATGCTTTATTAAGAGACATTGGGATTACTACTTTTAAAAGACAAATTTCCGGATGTGGAAAAATGGATAAAGTTAATTTGTAGACAAAAACTATGGATGTTGCAATTGCAATTGATTTACGCAACAAGTCCTGTTTTATTAAAAAACCTTAAACTATTGCTCAAATAAAAATCTTTTTTAATTTGTTTTTCTACTCTTTAGCTTCTAAACAGGTATATCTGCCCGTATTTGATGAAACCTGTCTCTTTGGCAGGCTTAAGATAAACGGCACCTTGGCGGAGAATGGCGGTATTTACGTGGTATACTATTGTCCTTCGAAGTTTTCTTTCAAAGTATATTCTTTTCTAACACTGTTGCATTACTTTGCCTTAGGTAGGCGAACCCAAAGGATTCAAAAGTGATGAATGGTGGAAAAAGAGAGGCTTGTAAGAGTAATATTCAAGCAAAGATCTCGTGATCTTTAACTACAAAAAAGCCGTAAAAGAAAAACAAATGTGTAAATATTAAAATTTTGCTTTATTTCTAATGTTTTTATTGTATTTCCTTGACGATAACCCTTTTTATACAGTATATTTTGATTAATATTTTATTCGTAAAAAAAATCGTAAAAAACGTTGTTAGCGGAAGAAAAAAACATGGGCCCATACCATCATGAAAGACTGATAGGTTTATTTAGAACAAAAAAGATGCGAAGAGTAAGAGCTATAAACATATTCATACTTCTTTGTATGTGT
>JBHPCA010000049.1:0-9124 GCA_042576225.1 Candidatus Babelota bacterium | reverse complement strand
TTATGGAATACTATGATCAATTGGTGGCTTGAGTCTCATATGTATTGAACCAGCAAAATTTATCGACTTTAGCCTGTTTTTGGGGTATAATATCAATTGAGAGGTGATTAGAGGTTATTTGCTGTTAATACCAGGTAATATCAGGAGATTTTCGATGATAAATAAAAAAACAAAAAAAAGAAGTTTTCTTTCAGATTTTAAAGAAATTATAGTTTTGCTATTGATAGTCTTTACGGTTCGTACATTTGGTTTTGGTCTGTATCAACTCCCACCGTCAGGTTCTATGGAAACAACCATGCTTGATGGAGAAAGATATTTTGCTGACAAGTTTACTGTTTTATTTACTAAAATAAAACGTGGTGATATTGTCGCAATGAATTCACCGATGTTCAAGTTTTCACCAAATCCAATTATACATGTATTTCAAAAATATGTTTGGGGGCCAGATAACTGGACAAAGCGTGTTATTGGTAGGCCAGGTGATATAGTAAAAGGCGTCATAGAAGATGGAAAACCACAGGTGTATTTGAATGGCAAAAAACTAAACGAAACGTATTTGAACAAATACCCATTGATAGAAGTTTGGAGAAAAGATCCGGCTAAATTGAAAAAGTTGATTCAGCAAAATCCCGATGTAAATCTGGGGATGTTTTTAGGGCTCAAGACTTATGATCCAAATAAGTCATTTGATAAGCAACCGTTTCATGAGCTAAAGAAAAATCGTATTTTTGCAAACCCCACAACAGGCAAGCCTGTACTTTTATATCCCGGAACGCCAATATCTACAAGTGGCAAAAAGATAGTAATGGGCAAAAACTATTGGGGCAGTGGTGATGAATTTTATGTAGAGCTTGGCGAGAACCAATATTGGATGATGGGTGACAACAGATTAGGAAGCTCAGACTCAAGAGTTTTTGGTCCAGTAGATGGTAGTCGTATTCATGCCAGAATTTTGTTCAGATTACTTTCTGTTGATACAGATGAAACCTACCTAATTTGGGATTTTTTAAAAAACCCAATCAGTTTTTTAAAAAGAATACGCTGGAATAGATTGCTCCAAAGAGTTAAATAATCAGTTATGCGATTGAAGGGGAGTCATGAACGCAAATAAAATTGTTTCCTTATTAAGCATTATTGCTTTAGTTTTAACTATTTCTGGTTGTAGGTGGTTTTTTAAAAAAATAGAGAGGGAAACTATTTTTGATAGGGTTGTAAGCATCCCGAAAGATCTGGTTCTTGATATCCCATACTTGCCCCCGTTATGTGACAAGATACCTGGTCTTAAAAAAGGTTACGTTGATATTGACAACGGCGGGAGGCTTTACTATGAAGAGCAGGGGCAAGGGATTCCAATTGTACTTATAAATGGTGGGCCAGGTTGCACTCACCACAGCTTTCACCCTTACTTTTCGCAAATAAAAGATATTGCACGTGTGATTTATTATGATCAACGTGGAACTGGCAAATCAAGCTCAGACAATACCGGTAAAACGTATACAATCAAACAAGCGGTTCAAGATTTAGAAAGCCTAAGAAAAGCGTTAAAGATTGATAAGTGGGTTGTGCTTGGTTGGTCATATGGTGGGCTTTTAGCTCAATGCTATGCATTAACATACCCTGAGCACTGCACGGGTTTAATTTTAGTTGCATCAACATCTGGAGTTGTTGAACCGGTAACTAAGGCGGTGCGGAATAAGATGTTTCTTTCACAAGTAGAAGTAGATGCTATAGGAGATATTAATAAAAAGTTTTTGGCAGGTAACATAACTTCGATTCAAGAGCTTTACAATAAATTGCTTTCAGGTGATTGGAAAAAACAGGGATACTATAAACCTACTCAGAATAAGATGGTCAGGGCTGCTCGGTATGAATGGCAACCTACGCCAGGATTTAGAGAGGTAATACAGGTAGATGCTAATAAAATAAATTTAGCGGGAAAATTTGATGATTTTGAAATTCCAACATTGATTACGGAAGCAAAATGGGATTTGATGTGGTGGAACCCAGATCGAGCTGAAATCATGCGTAAAAATCATCCCCATGCACGGCTTGAGATGTTTGAAAAATCTGGACATGCTATATTTGCAGATGAACCAAAAAAATTCTTTGATCTAGCAAAAATGTTTGTGAAACAATCTAGTAAAAAAAAGATTGCAATCAAGCCGGGTAATAGGCTGGAGTGGCCAGAGCCGATGTCTGATTTAGGGTTCAAATTAAAAATGGCAGCTCTTTTAGAGGATAAAACGAAAAAAGACAACATTTTTTTAGATGTGTATGAGCAGGCTCTCAGGGAGAATATCACAGATTCATCTGTTTGGAATAATTTGTCTTACCATTTTATTTGCAAAAAGGATGCAGAAAAAGCGTTACTTGCTCTCGAAAGGCTTGAATCTTCACTTGAGAAAGAAGGGCCTAATGCTTGGAGGCGATGGAATTATCTTGTAAAGGCGTGGCAAGGTCATATGCTTGATCTGCTTGGCAGAAGGCAAGAGGCATTGGTATGCTATAAAGAAAGCTTGAAGGTAATAGATGGCAGAAGCACAAATATGCCAAATATGATGGTTATTAATAAAGAGTGGCTGGAAAAACGCTTAGAATCCCATTTTAGCTGGGAACAAAAATAGGAAAAACATAATGAATAGAACATTTTATGTAGATAGACCAAAAGATTTTTCTCCAAAGGTAGAAGTTGTCTCGATATTTTGTCATGTTGACAACAAAATATTGATGCTTAAACGTAATCCAAATAAGCCGTTTGGCAACACTTGGTGTTTACCCGGAGGCAAACTTGATAAGGGCGAAGATGTGTGTGAAGGTCTTATCAGAGAATTTGCAGAAGAGACAACGATAGAACTGGACAAGAACAATGTAGACTGGATTAACACATTTTATGTACGAGCACCTTAGATAGATTATATTTTTCATGTATGTAGAACATATCTTAACGAGTTACCAAGAGCCATAAAATTACGAGAAGATGAGCATATAGGTATGCAATGGGCAACTACAGACGAAGCATTACAACTTGATCTTATTCCGGGTGAGTCTGAGTGTATAAAGTTAGTATATCCACAAAATTAATGGATTTGTGAAACATGGAGTTTTCAATGGAGACAAAAATATGAAAAGAAAAATACTATTAACAACTGTTTTTATTGGTTTTTTGATAACGCTTGGGGTTTATTTTTGGAGTGGATATGTTAATACAAATCAAGCGCGTATCAATAAGATTTTTGATCTTACACGTAAAATGCGATGTGCCCCCGAAGGGGAAAAGCAAGATGTAAAGGCAGATTATATAAAGAAAATTGAAGATTATATAAAGAAAATTGAAAACCTTTTAGTTGATTATACGGTAGAAAATGATATTAAAAAAACGATTAAACATTTTTTGTATAAAACAGTTGGTTTACAAATTAATGAGGCAGATATTCAAGAGTCTAGTGATGCCTCACAAAGAGGGCTTTCCGGTAATCCTTTATTGTTTATTCCAGACAAAAAAGGAAATCTAAAACTTGTGATAAAAATTTTTCACAAGCCGTTTGATCTTGCCGGTCATTTTATAAAAGAAATTGCTGGTTTTCAGATAACATCAACAATGAAAGGTGAAAAATTTCATCTTATTTCTATAAAAGCTATTGGGAAATGCAAGATTGACGGAAAAGAGTATGGATTACTAGCTATTTCTCCTGCAGCAGGTATCAGTTTGCAAGGTTTGCTAACAAAGTTATTCTTTATGCCGAAGGGAAGTGTTGAAAGAGTCAATATGTTGCTTGTTGTCAAAAGGGCATTCGAAAAACTTGGTGCTGCATTAGCAGAATTTCATAACATACGGGTACAAAAAAATGTTCCACTTCATTCTGCGGTTATGAAACGTGCACGTAGGCATTTCAAAAGTACTATAGAGCAGCTAAAAGATGGCGATTATGGAGTTGACTCTCAAGATCTTCAGAAGTATTTTGACGATCTTGCTGGACGTATGGAAAAAGTAAAAACAACCCGAAGTATTGTGCATGGTGATGCAAATTTGGGAAATTATTTATATGACCAAAAAACAGATACGCTTTCTTTGGTTGATTATTATGCGCTTCATCGTGTTGCTGATCAAGAAGGGAATCCAATTTGGCATGCAGCATTTGATTTTATGAATGTATTAGACGCCATTACGATAGGCAAAGAGTTTGGATTTTCCGAACAAGAGTGTGCTGTAGCAAGAGACGCTTTTATTAAAGGGTATGGTGCTGTGCCTACACGATTGGAGCAAGAATTTTTTGCATTAGTATGTCGCTTGAGGCTTATTAGGTGTTTTTTGATGAAGGAGAAAAAGGATTCGGAACGTTTTGCTGATGAGAAAACAAAAGTTATTTTTAGATTTAGACTTGGTGAAATTAAAAAATCTCTTTTAAAATTTAAAGAGAAAGGGTGTGTACATGACTAACAACCCTCTCCTTGAGGAATCTGAAAATAAAACATTTAAGTCAGAAAATTTTTCTGGCAAGTCTCTTAATGAGCTTTCTTTTATAAACTGCTTATTTGAAAACTGTAACTTTACAGAAAGCACTTGGGTAAATGTAAAATTTCGCATCTGTATCAAAAAATCACACAGCCTGTGCGACAAAATAATTGAAGAGCTTTCGGGCCCATTTTTTGACAATTACTCCATACTTGTTACGTTAGAAACGTTCAGCAATAGTATTTGGCCATAACATAAAAACACCCTTAAACCGGTAAAATCTGAGATAATTATGAGAATATTTTTTAAGCTTCTAGTGTCTTGTTTTCTCACGATTGCTGTTTGTTTTGTATGCATCAAATACTTGGTTCAGTCGAACAACTTGCAAAGGGAGCTTGTTCGTAAAGATATAGTTTTTATTATGAAAACACTTATTGAAAATCATCCAGGCCCCAAAAATCTCCAAGATCCTGAATTTATGAAAGTTTTGAATGCTGCCCATCGAGAAGTAATTGCTGATACTGAAAAAGTTTTCACAAAAAAAGAGCATATAGATTTACTGAAAAAATATACGAAATATTTTAACGATAAACATCTATCGATTTTTATAAAACATCAGCATGCAAGGGTCAAAAAACAACCGCTTCAAAAGAGGGGTTTTTCTCTGAGAGAATTTATGCCTGGTATTACTTGGGTTACTTTACCTACATTTGGGCCGCGGGGTCAGGAGCAGGTTGAAAAACTGCAAGATATTATTATTCAAATGCCTAAGTACCGCAACAATCGATTAATCATATTTGATGTGCGTGGTAACGATGGTGGCAGTTCAGCATGGGGGGAAAAAATAATTAAATCACTCTTTGGTAAAGAATATGCAGAAAAAAAGATTAATGAATTGGACCAGAATGTGTATGTTGATTGGCGAGTGAGTAAGGGAAATGTTGAACATATTTATATGCTTATGGATAAACTTAAAAAACAATTTGGAGAACAAAGCAAAGAAGTTGAGTGGGCGTCCAAATTATATAACGAAATTGCTTATGCTTTAAAAAAGGGCGTTTCTTTTTACTCAGAATATGGTGATATATCCGAATCCAGTGCTACCATAAAATCTTCTCCACAGAATATGTGTTCTGCAAAGATCTTGGTTTTGATTGATAAATTTTGTTTTAGCGCTTGTCTTGATTTTCTCGATCAACTTAAAAATCTTGATTGCCCTGTATTCCTTATCGGACAAACTACCAGCGCGGATACTCTCTACATGGATGTAAGAAGTGTTGAATTGCCCAGCAAGCTTGGAAAATTTCAATTCCCAATGAAGGTATATCGAAACCGACGTCGAGCAAGCAATCAACCCCATCATCCAGATGTTGTCTACTCAGGCAATTTTAACGATACACAACAAGTAGAACAATGGCTCAAACAGAGTGTTATTAATCAATAAAATATATAAATTTTCTAAATTCTAAAACAGATTCAATGTCGGTAACAAGTTCTTCATTTTAATATGGCCATTTTTTTCCTGTCAGAAGTAGCAGAGCTCTCGTTCGTCCATAATGCTTGTGCATTCTAATAATTACTAATTTTCTAGCTAAACTTGGCGGGTAGAGATTGTCAAGTTTTTTGTGTGGTTTTAATGCTTCATTTATATTTTTTCTGGTGGGGATTAATGCAGGGAGTCTATCATTTTTGAAGTGAAATGCGAAACATGGATTTTTATTTATCAATACGGAACCTATGTCAGCTTCTACTTCATCTTGGTTTCCGGTTTTATGATATTTCTGGGTTGAATGTGTTATTTCATGTCCAAATACTTCTTTCAGAGCGTTATCTGAATGTTTTTGCAAAAGATTGTATGATGCTGCTACCCCTATAAATTCTTCCTCCTTGCCATAGTTGTTTGTTGCCTTGAAAGTAATCCGCATGGCTTTGTAGGTAACAAGTTGATTGCAATGTCTGTCGCTAAAAATAAACATTTTTGGCGTTTTGATATGTAATTTTTGGGAAAGCTCTTTAATCATTTTGACAAAATCTGGGAACATCTTGATTTTTTCAAGATCCCAAATTCTTACGGCACAAGAAAGCTTAGGGCTGTTTCGGGTTAAGATTAAGATATAGTCTATAGTCCCATAAAATTTTGTGAAATCTGGCTTAAATATTTTAATGGTACATTGTGTGCCATTGGAATTTTGCAACAGCTGCATCAACGTTTTGGCTTCATTTGCTACGTTGTATGTTTTTGATCTTTCAATGCACATTCTTCTCGCTTCGATGATATCTTCTGTGATGTTCATGGGGGCAGATGAATTATATTGTTCGCCTATAATCCCTCCGATATCAAATGATATACAACGAAAAGGGTTTGATGCGCAACATGTAATGGTATAGTTTTTTTCAATATTGCAGCCAAACATTGATCCATCTGGAAGTTGTTCACGGCTACCTAGTACGGGTTTATTGTTCCAAAAATCTGGGCATCCTTCACGGACTGTTGATGGCCATGCTTCCCGAGGAATAACTTTTATTGTGCCCACTCTGTTAAAAAGCAATAAAAACATAATGAGGGAGAATATAAAAGGATTCTGAAGTATTTTGCAGCCTCTATAGCCTCTATAACTGTATGTACGCGGAGGTTTAAATTTTTGCCGGCTAACTTTCGGCCTAGGTTGCCTATAAGAACTTTCTTCTTGCTGTTTTATTATTCGCTTGGTTTCGCGTGCTATTACTCTCTTTTTAACTCTAGGCCTTACTTTTTTTGGTCTTCGCTTTTTACTTATATAATTTTTTTGCTTGTATGATCTTTTAAACATTTTCCTGTGCATGCAATTAACATCAATCGTTGCAAAAAGAGAAATGGCTAATAAGCCAGAAAGTGAGAGATTTAATAATTTTTTCATATTCTTGCCTCCAATTAAAAATAGTGTGGAATTTTGAATTTAAAAACATCGCACTGCTAAGTAAATATAGCAATAAAATTGCAAAATGTCAAATTATATTTATCAAGGCTAGCTATTGATGAGCCTCCATGGAGTTTTTTCAAATACGCCATTGGGAAGCAAGTTTGAATATTTTTTCTAGGGGCTCCACCCCTACTAGGCTTACCTTGAAATAAATTTGCGCAAAAACTCTTATTTTAGAGCAAATCCAAGAAATTCTATCAACACTTTTTTAAAATTCTTTTGCATAATCAGAACAGTTTAGGGGCCAAAAAACCTGTTTTTGCAACAATTTATCGATTTTAATCTAGTTTTGTTGTATAATATTAGCTAGAAAAGGCCTTTATGGGGGCATTGGAGGTGTAAATCTTCTCGAATCAAAATTGTTTTTATCGGTTTTAATAACTGGAGGATTATTATAAATACAAAGAAGAAAATGTTTTTAATAAGTGCTGCTACCTTGTTTTTGATTATTTGGGGTTGCAAATGGCTTTTTAAAAAATCGGAAAATAAAACTATTTTTAATGGGGTTGCAGGTATCTCAAAAGATCTTATTTTTAATGCTTCACATTTATCGTCATTGTATAACAAAACAAAAAACTCTAAAGACAACTGTACAGATGTTGACAGCAATAGAAAATTTCACCGCAAAGAACGCAAACAACAGACTTCTATTATACTTTCAAACAATGACCTACCCAAAACATTGTGTAAGGTTGGTCTTGACTACATAAAAACCGGACGATAAAGGTTTAATACTATCTATGAAGTATTTCTACAAAAAAAGCCTAACCTTATGGTTGTTGCAGCCAGTTCTCATTTTTGCTTGTATTTAGTTGCCCTTCCCCTCTGTACGATCGTCGACATCGGATGGTTGTTGTCAAAGAAATTTTTTATTTTTGGTCTTTCCCAAACAGATGGCTGAGAATGACTTATGTAGCGATATCCGCGACGCATTAAAACGTTTACAGATCCTTTTATTGCACTAAGCTCTTCTGTTAATCTTTGCTTAACAATCTTACAAAGCAATCTTTTTTTTACTTTTATCAATTTCACTTGTCTACAAAATTTAAGCTTTTCTTTTTTTACTGTCGACAAATCAAAAATTGCATCTTTCAATTCTTTTAAGCGTTTACCTTTTATGTTGTTTTTCAATTCTTTGACCGAATTAAATGATACTCGCCGCTTTAATATCAAGTCTGAAATAATATCTTCCCTGATTTGCTCAATATTTCTGTTTTTAATAACTTGCATAGAAAAACTAATATGAAAAAAACTTAAAGCTATTAAACCCAAAAAATATCTTTTGTTTACTATAAACATTTTGCCCCTTTATTATAAATAAAAGCCTCAAAATCTGAGGTTCTAAGAAGTATTCTGGTTTGATAAATATGAAATTTAAACCACCAATTGGCTACAATATCACACAAAAAACCTTTAATGTAAAGGGCTTATGCTATCCTTCTAATACAGGACTTATGCAAAACATTGAAAGTTTTCACTGAAAGAGATTGTTTGAGACATTGTCACGTTTGATTTTGCCTTCTGGAGGTGTTTTAAAGCGTTTTTAGGACACTCTAAAGAATTTTTATATTTTTCTTTTTCCAAAAAACTATAAACAATAAAAACCGTACCCTTTTTGGTTTAAAATTTTTATTTTCTCGCGCGCGCATATAAGAATTTTGAAAACTCCCCTGAATGAATTCAGAGGATTCTTGAGCTTATACCGCAAACG
>JBHPCA010000048.1:0-9272 GCA_042576225.1 Candidatus Babelota bacterium | reverse complement strand
CTATACCATAAAACATGTATTTGAAAACTGTAAAGCACTTAACTGCATTCAAGCTGGCTTTGACCAGACAAATTGCCAGTTTAATGTATTTGAAAATTGCCTTGCGTTGCAAACAACAAATGATACGGTAACTGAGAGGGCCGTCGGGTTTTCTTCAAACGACGGTACCGGCACTTTGTTTAAAGAGTGTGTAGCAGAAGGCACGACCAAAACAGATAGTTATTTTGATAAAGGCCCGGTAGGGTTTTTGCTCACCGGCTCTGAGGCTGAATCAAAAATTATAAACTGTATTGCAAATTCAACTCTGGAATCCGGAACTTCTGCACTTGCGTATGGGATTTTTATTGAACCGACTTTTACAGGTACAGATTTAAAAGATTCGTATAACCATGGACACAGTATCTATGGTGTTTCATGGTCCCCTTGTGGAAGGTATTTGGCAATATGTGGTGCGAATGGAACGGATGATTACGAACTTAGGATAATGAGATTTGATGGATCAACACTTTCTCCTATTGCTGGATATGATCATGAAGTAGACAATCTTTTTTGGACGGTTGACTGGTCTCCGTGTGGACAATATGTGGCAGTCGGCGGTAGAGATGGGGTAGGAAATTTTGATGTTCGGGTTTTAAGCTTTGATGGATCTTCACTTTCTTTAATTGATAGTTATAATCATGGAACGGTTGATATTTTCTCGGTTAATTGGTCACCTTCTGGTGAGTATTTGGCAATTGGAGGAAATCCCTCCTCGAGTATTAATTTTAGGATATTTAGATTTGACGGTACATCGCTTGATTTGGTTGTGGACTATACTCACATTAGTTCTGGTGATGCTGTTAGAGGTGTGAGTTGGTCACCTTCTGGCAAATATATTGCATTGGGAGGGAGTAGTAACGATCTTGAGATTGTGCAGTTCGATGGTAAGAATGTTTCATCAGTGGATACATATGATCATGGAGCTTTGATTCTCGCTGTCGCATGGTCCCCAACTGAAAAATATGTTGGTTTGTCAGGTCAATCTTCGAGCGGGGCGGATATAAGAGTTTTTGAATTTGATGGGTCTGTTCTTACTAAATTGGCTGACTTTTTGCATAGTGATAATGTTCGTGGAATCAAGTGGTCTCAAGTAGTTAATTATCTTGCTATTGTCGGAGATAATCCGTCTGACACGTATGATCTTCGGATACTAGAGTTTACTGGTACATCGCTTACTGAAGTTGCAAGCTACGACAACAAGTCTATCGATACTTATGACGTTGATTGGTCTCCATCAAGTCTTTACTTGGCAATTGGGTCGGTCAATGCAGCAGATGGTAACAAGGTGAGGGTATTTGAAGTTATGTATGCCCCTGAAAATTGCCTGCTTGATAGCAATGAGGTGTGCAATACATCAGGTACCACATTCCAAGGCTTAGGAATTGGGGGAAGCGGTGATAACTTGTATGTGAGAAATATTGGATTTGCCAACGATGTGAACTTCAACAAGGCGGTGACCAATACGTTTGGATTAAGTTTGTTAGAAAGTGGAGCTAAGAAGTTTGATAATCTCTGGTCGCCACCATATGTAAACTAGGGTACATATATAGTTTTACGTAATTTTGAGATATTTTGTAAATTTGAAATAATTTTGTAATTAGTATCGTTTTTGAGGGGAATGGTAATGAGCCTTGTGCATCTAAGAAGAATTTTTCTCTTATTTTTGGTTTTTAGTTGTACTATCTATTCGCAAGCGCTTAACAAGCAGGTGCTTAACAAGCAAGCGCTTGGGGAATATAATGTTTTTAGCATGCTTGCTAAATACGGTGAACCAAAAGAGCTAGATCAATTTATTGACCCAAAAGCATTGAGCACCAAATCTGGCATATGGACAATGCTTTGCAAAATAACACAAGGGGTAAAAAGTTTTCAAATCTGTTGCGCAAGTGTAACTGCAAAGGTTGATGAAATTATTTTAAACGAGATTTGTAGCCACACTTTGAGTAGTAAAATTGATCTTATAGTTGTGCCTGAACTGGGAAGCATAGAAAGTAAATTGGACCATTGGATTGGGCCATTGTCAGAAACGGTGAATAGCAGAATTGATGAAATTTTAATAGATGATTGTTGTCAAACTGTCGGAAGCACAATTGACCAGGTGGTTGTTCCTGAAACCTTGAGTATAGAAAGTAAGCTTGACCATTGGATAGGCCCAATCTTGGAAACAGTTGACAGCAAAATAGATGTAATGGATGTAAATTTATATAATCATTTATGCTGCGATGAGTTAAAAAGATTGGTACTTACCAAAGGTACGATTGTAACAAATGGTTCAAACATAATTGTTGCAGATGGGCTTTACACCGTGACCGCAAATATCCAGAGCTGCATAACCATCGATGCTGATAATGTGGTAATTGACCTGTGCGGTTTTACGTTGTCATGCGATACGGCTGATGCAGTGATAGAAATTTTACCAGGACACGATAATATCGAGATTATTAACGGCAAAATTGAGGGCAAGAGTGATCTAACCAATGACGGTATTTTGACCGGATCTGTATGTGAGTTAGTATTGATAGAAAATATTAAAGTATACTCATGTGATAATGGTTTAAATTTCTCTGGCGCAGTAGCAAATCCAATTAAAGATTGTAAGATTAAAAATTGTGTGTGCAAGGCTTGCAACAAGGGTGCAGTTTTGGAGCAAGCACGAAAAATAGTGTTTGAAAATTGCCAGGCTCTCAATTGCATAGAGGCAGGTTTTGAGCAGGACAATTGCCAATTTAATATATTTGAAAATTGTCAGGCGTTACAAACATCCAATAGTGACGCAACCAAAGGTGCGGTAGGTTTTTCTTCATATGCGGGAACAGGAAATTTATTTACCGGTTGTGTTGCAGAAGGAACAGCGGTAACGGTAAGTGACGAATATAATGATGCAATTGGCTTTTTGTTAACAGGATCTGAAGTAGAAACGAAAATAATTAATTGTATTGCAAATTCAACCTCCGCATCTGTTACGACAAGCGCAGTCGGGTATGGAATATTTGTAGGTTCACAATTAAATTTGATCGATACAAACACGTATAGTGAGATCGAAGCAGCCGAATTTTCTGCCGATGGAAATTATGTTGCGGTTATGAGTGATAATTATTATGTTTCTGTTTTGGGTTATGATGGCTTGACTCTTTCATCAATTCCGACGGCAACGCTTGATTTAAAGGGTGAAACATTTGATGTTTCATGGTCGCAAGATGGTAATTTTTTAGCTCTTTCAGGTTTTAACGATTATGGTTGGATAGTTAAAGTGCTGAGTTTTGACGGTACCTATTTGTCGGATGTTGCGGATTCTACTTTAGTTGGTGGTACAGCTATTTTTTTCTCGGTTGATTTTTCTCCTACGGGAGATTTTATAGCAATTGGTGGGATTAATAGCTCCTCTGGCGATACTGTAAAAGTTTTCAGTTTTGATGGGTCTTCATTGTCAGGGGTTGCGAATTATGCTCACGGAACACCTTTTCAGGCTGTTTATTCCGTTTCATTTTCCCAAGACGAAAATTATCTCGCTATTGGCGGCGTTGCAGGAACTGGTGGGTACCAACTGAGGGTATTAAGTTTTGATGGTTCGAGTTTGTCGCTTGTGACAAGCTTTAATACTGGGGCGACAGTCCGATCAGTGGAATGGTCACCAGATCAAGAATTTTTAGCGGTTGGAACAAGTGCACATGGGTCGGCAGGTGAGGTGCGGGTTTTTAGGTTTAACGGTTCAACTTTGTCGGAGGTTGCCAGCTATGAGCATGGTGCGGAAATTCAATCTGTTTCCTTTTCACCTGATGGTGATTATCTTGTGGTTGCAGGGAGTGAAAGTCCTTTAGATGGCAAGGATCTAAGGGTTTTGAGGTTTGATGGTTCTTCTCTGGAGTTGTTTGTTTCTTATGACAATGGTAATACTGTTTATGGTTGCGATTGGTCAAGTGATGGTTTTTCTATTTTGGCTGAAGTATTCGGAACTCCCTATGAACTCAATATATTTCATTTAAAAGGTTCTCTAAATTGCTTAATCGAAAACAATCGGGTTTGCAATACGACCTCGGGTGGTTCAACTGGTTTTGGTATATTTAGCAATATTGTGGCTAATCTCATTGCAAGAAATGTGGCGTACCAAAACGATACGAATTTTAGTAGTGAAATTACGAATGTGCATACCGGGGATCTTGCAACGTATGATACTCTGGATAATATTTCAGCACCATACACGCCGGTGCCGCCCGGTACGTGTTGCCAAACGGTAAACAGCAAGTTAGACCATGTTATCATCCCCGAACTGTTATCAATAGAGAGCAAGTTAGATGAAGTGGTTATTCCCGAATTGTCATCAATAGAGAGTAAGTTAGACGTGGTAATTATTCCTCAATTGAGATCGATAGAGAGCAAGATAGATGTGGTTGTTATTCCCGAATTGCCATCGATAGATAGCAAGATAGATGTGGATGTTATTCCCGAATTGATATCAATAGAGAGCAAGTTGGATTATGCGGTCATCCCTGAGTTGTCGTCAATAGAGAGCAAGTTAGATTCCCTTGAATTAGGCGAATTAAAAGATTTTGTGATAACTAAAGTTTTGCTCAAAAATGGTGGTATTATAACAGACGGTTCAAACTCGATAACTGCAGAAGGCCTTTATACAATGGTAGAAAATATAAGTGGGTGCGTTACCATTGATGCTGACAAAGTAATTATAAACATGGCTGGATTTACGCTGACCTGTACCTCTGCAGACGCAGTGATAGAAATTTTGCCCGGGCACAAAAACATAGAAATCTTTAATGGAAAAATTGAAGGTAAAAGTGATCTGACCAATGACGGTATTGTAACCGGCTCAGATTGTCAGTTAATTGTCATAGACAACGTGAACATTTATTCATGCGATAATGGCCTTAACTTTGTGGGAACCCAAGCTGATCCAATCAAGGATTGCAATATTATAGATTGTGAGTTTAAATCTTGCAATAAGGGCGTATTACTTAATTACACCATAAAAAATGTATTTGAACATTGCCAAGCACTAAACTGTGTACAAGCTGGGTTTGATCAAACCGATTGCCAGTTTAATGTATTTGATAATTGCTCTGCGTTGCAAACATCAAATGATGAAGCAAATGAGCGTGCAATCGGGTTTTCTTCAGATGATGGTACGGGCAATTTATTCAAAGAATGTGTAGCAGAAGGAACAACTAAAACTGAGAGCAATTTTTGCAAGGGTGCGATAGGTTTTTTACTTACCGGTTCTGAAGCTGAGTCAAAAATTATAGAGTGTGTTGCAAATTCAAGCCTGATCGAAACCGGTACCGGTTTTGCGTATGGAATTTTGCTGGAGCCAAATTTGCTCACAGGGACTCTTGTCGATTTAAAAGATTCATACAATTATGGAAATGTTATTTATGAGGTAGATTGGTCACCGTGCGGAAGGTATGTGGCAATGGTGGGCAATAATATAAGTGGAAATGAGTTACGGGTGCTCAGATTTGATGGATCGTCACTTTCTTTGATTACTGGCTTTGATCATGGAGATGATCTTTATGCGGTTCACTGGTCACCATGTGGGCAGTATATAGCAGTAGGAGGGGGCAATGGGTCAGGTGGTTACGAAGTGCGGGTATTTGAGTTTGATGGGTCTTTTTTAACGGAGCTTACCGGGGCGCGTTATGATCACGGTGCAGACGTATACGCCGTGAAATGGGCCCCCTCTGGGGAGTATCTTGCAATTGGGGGTATTCTTGTAGGTAGTGATTATCTTTTAAGGGTATTTGCATTTGATGGCTCGTCACTTACTTTTTTGTCTAATTATGCGGGGAGTGCTTCTTTTCGTGGAATTGATTGGTCACCTTCTGGCAAATATATTGCTGCTGTAACAGATCAGCGTCTTCGAGTATTGGAGTTTGACGGTGCTACGGTGACGTCCATAGCTAGTTACAACCCCAATCGGCTTACTTGGAAAGTTTCATGGTCTCCAACTGAGAAATATTTAGGTATAGCCAATTGGTCACTAGGAGGTTCTGGAGAGGCAAGAGTTTTAGAGTTTAATGGCTCTACGCTTAGCCTAAAGGCAGTTTATTCCCATGGAGAGGTGGTTTTCGGTATTGATTGGTCTTCGCATGTTAAATATCTGGCAATTGGAGGGAATGATGGTACTGGTAGTTATGACCTAAGAATATTGGAATTTGATGGCTCATCATTGGTGGCAGTAAAAAATTATAACTCCAGTGATGTTTTTATACATGGAGGAGTTGTTTTTTCACGGTCAGGCAAATATTTGGCAACAGGAGGATCTACCTTGCTCAATGTTTTTGAAGTTATGTATGCGCCTGAAAATTGCTTGCTGGATAGCAATGAGGTGTGTAACGCAACAGCAACTGGTTGGAAGCAAGGTATCGGAATCAATGGAAGTGGCGATAACTTATACGTAAAAAATGTTGGATTTGCTAACGACGTGAACTTCAACAAAGCAGTGTACAATGTGTATGGCAAGAGTTTATTAAAAGCTGATCCAGAGGTCTTTGACAACCTTTGGACGCCAGCGTATATAAATTAACTATTATTTTTAAGATTGAGGTTGGGCAAAATTGGTGTTTTAAGGAGAAGAAAGCAATGAGATCAATGAGTAGTTATAAAAAAGGTGGTTTCACAGGTAGGCTGAGCGTTGGCCTCAAAAAGTTTTTAAACAGTTATCTGGTAAAATTTTTTCTCTTTTTTTTGATTAGTAATATCTACATGTGTCCCCGCATGGAAGCTGTTTGTTGCCCAACAATCAATAGCAAACTTGATCATGAGGTTATACCTGAGGTGCAAAGTATAGAAAGTAAACTTGATCATTGGATTGGGCCGTTGACAGAATCTATTCACAGCAAAATTGATACAATAAACTTGAGCTTTGATTGTTGTAGGACGGTCATAAGCACCTTAGACCAGGTAGTTATCCCTGAGGTGCAAAGCATAGAAAGTAAGCTTGATCACTGGGTAGGGCCGGTTACCGAGACGATTGATAGTATGGTAGATGTCATAGATACAAAACTAAATGAAAATACAGATGCGTGCTGCACCGAATTGAAAAGATTGATTCTTACCAAAGGTACTATCATAACAAATGGCACCAACACTATTACTGCAGATGGGGTGTACACCGCGACCGCAAATATCCAAGCCTGTATAACCATTGACGCTGATAATGTGATTATTGATCTGTGTGGTTTTACGCTGACCTGTACTTCTGCAGATGCAGTAATAGAAATTTTGCCCGGGCACAATAACATCGAAATTATAAACGGCAAACTTAAGGGTGCGAGTGATCTGACCAATGATGGTATTTTGACTGGCTCTGCGTGTGAATTAGTGTTGATAGAAAATATTAAAACTTTTTCCTGTGATAACGGACTGAACTTTGCAGGTACAGAAAGTGACCCAATCAAAGATTGCAAGATTATAGATTGTGTGTTCAAAGCTTGCAACCGGGGTGCCGTGTTGGATTATTCATGCAAAATGGTATTTAAAAATTGCCAGGCGCTCAACTGTGTCAAAGCCGGCTTTAAACTAACAGGTTGTCAATTTAATCTGTTTGAAAATTGTGAGGCGTTGCAAACGTCAAGTGATGAAGCAGAAGATGTAGTAGGCTTTTCTTCAAAAGGCGGCACTGGAAATTTGTTTAAAGAGTGCGTAGCAGAAGGCACTTCTAAATCAGTTAGTGAGCTTTGCAGAAGCGCAGTAGGGTTTTTACTCACCGGCTCTGAAATTGAGTCAAAAATTATAGGTTGTGTTGCCAATTCAACTAATGTTTTGACCGGTTCAGGTTCGGCTTATGGAATTTTACTTGAGCAAGTAGTGACGGGAACAGATTTGACTGATGAGTTGATCAGCTCGTATACTCATGGCGATGATGTTCGTTCAGTTGATTGGTCAACTAGTGGGACTTATTTGGCAATTGGGGGAGATAATGGAACAGGTGGGTATGAGGTGCGAGTATTGAGCTTTGATGGTTCATCACTTTCCTTAATTGATAGTTATACTCATAGCCATAGGGTTACTTCAGTTGCTTGGTCGCCTTCTGGGCAATATCTAGCTATTGGAAGTTTTAACGTGGTTGGTGGTTATGAGGTAAGAGTTTTCCAGTTCAATGGATCATCACTAACTACTCTTTCAGGAGCAAATTATGATAATGGAGTTAATGTTTATTCGGTCTCTTGGTCGCCGTCTGGTCAATATTTGGCAATGGCAGGAGATGTAGCAGCTGATAATAAGGCATTCAGGATATTTCAGTTTAATGGCACAACACTTTCTGCTCCGATTAATCATCCTGGTTTAGCTGGGAGTGCTTTTAACTCAGTTGATTGGTCGTCATGTGGAAGATATTTGGCAATAGGGGCTGCCGGTGGTAGTGTAGCGATATTTGAGTTTGATGGCGCGAGTATAACTAACCCCGGCGGAGGCGGACTCGTATATTATGATCACGGTGCGGCTGTTTACTCAGTTAATTGGTCTTCATGTGGTACGTATTTGGCAATGGGGGGGCAAAAAGGAACAGGTGATTATGAAGTTAGGGTGTTGGTATTTGATGCTTCGTCATCATCTCTTACTGAGGTAGCAAACTATGCCAGTGGGTCTGCGATTACGGCTTTATCAGTGTCATGGTCGCCTCGTGAGAAGTATTTGTCTATAGGTGGGAATGATGGTACCGGTACTTATGAGTTAAGAATATTAGAATTTGATGGTTCGTCACTTGCCGAGGTTACAGGCTATGATCATGGGGACAATGTATTAGGAGTTGATTGGGAAGGTTCTGGGCAATACTTGGC
Organism: Candidatus Babelota bacterium; assembly: GCA_042576225.1. GTDB lineage: Bacteria > Babelota > Babeliae > Babelales > Vermiphilaceae > GWF2-30-66. Next base: position 444 of record JBHPCA010000048.1, on the reverse strand, counting down.
GATGGGGGGAAGTCCTGGAACGGGAGGTTATGAGGTGAGAGTGTTTGAAGTTATGTATGCGCCTGACAATTGTTTAATCGAAAACAACCGGGTTTGCAATACGACTTCGGGTAGCTCAAGTAGTGTTGGTGTATCCGGAGATGGCTCACTTAATCTTTTTGCAAGAAATGTTGCATATGGAAATGATACCAATTTTAGTAGTGGGATTACGAATGTGTATACCGGTGATCTTCCGACATACGATACTCTGGACAACATATCAGCACCATATACACCGGTGCCTAGTAGGTGTTGTCAAACGGTAAACAGCAAGATAGATGTGGCAGTTATTCCGGAGTTACTATCAATAGATAGCAAATTAGATGTGGAAGTTATCCCACAACTGAGATCAATAGAAAGCAAGTTGGATGTGGTGGTTATACCTCAAGTGATATCGATAGAGAG
>JBHPCA010000047.1:0-9764 GCA_042576225.1 Candidatus Babelota bacterium | reverse complement strand
TTTTCAAACTTTTATTATAATAATTTTAATAAAAAACTTAAACAAGGCGTTTTTTAAATGCAAAGATATAAAATAATTATAGCGTATGATGGTACAGATTATTGTGGTTGGCAGAGGCAAAAATGTGTTCCATCTGTTGCGCAAAGATTGGAAGATACGTTTGATATTGTTTTTGGAAAAAAAATATCTTTGATGGGGGTTTCTCGAACTGATACGGGGGTTCATGCATTGGGGCAGGTTGCAGCTTTTAGAACAGACTTTGATATAAAGCCGGAGAAAATGTTTCAGGCTTGGAATAACATGCTTCCTCCTGATATAGTTATCAGAAAGCTTGATTTACTTGGAAACCAAGCTTTTAATATTCATAAAGATGTGGAGTTAAAAACGTATTATTATCATTTTTTTACCCAAAGGCCTTTGCCTTTTGTGCAAAGATACGGATGGTTTTATCGGTATCCAGTAGATCTTGAAAAGCTGCAAAAAGCACTCAATGTTTTTTTAGGCAAGCATGATTTTAGATCGTTTTGTACTGGAGACGAGCGTGAAAACACTGTAAGAATTATAAAAACTATTTATTTAGAGTATTTTCGTAGATATAATGGGTATAGAATAGTAGTAGAGGGGCCGAAGTTTTTGAGATATATGATTAGAAGAATTGTAGGGGCAGCTATTGAGGTGGCATCCAGAGATAATATGAGCATATCATACTTACAAGAGGTAATTGATCAAAAAGATTCAGAGCAGACGTTGCCCAACGCTCCTGCAAAGGGATTATTGTTATATAAAGTTGCCTATAAGGGGGAATAATTATGCAGAGCATGAGAAAGTCTTATTTTTTTAGGTTCGTTGTTTTAGCTACCATTTTTTCTGCGACTATAGCAGGGTTGGTTTACTATTTTTCAGTGGAAAAATTGCCAATTTATGATTTTGAGTATACAAGGGACTCAAAACCTATTTTAAAAATGTTTGATAAAGATTGGTATTGGCTTGTCTCAAGTTCAAGAGAGGAATATTCTCCTGATTTTACACTGAGATATAAAACACCAGATAGAAACCCGAGAAATTTTGGAAAATTAATAATAAAAGTATTGCGTGAAGATAATAAGTTTGCGGGTTTTACTGCGTATTACAAAGAGACTTTTTTCAAAGGGATCTTGCTTTATGTTGGGGTAGATCGAGAATTCAGAGGCAAAGGCTACGGACGCAAGCTTACTGATTATGCTGTCAAAGATCTTTTTTCACGAGGCTGTACGATCGTTTGGCTCGTTACCCGTACGGATAATACAAAAGCAAGAAATCTTTACAAGAAATTAGGCTTTACAGAGACCAAAATATATGACGGGTTTGTGGATTACGAGATACGCAAAAAATAGCGGGAAATAAATTGTATTAAACAGAGTTTAAAGATATTCAACTCTTGGTAGTGGTTTGTACAAAAAGCAATGAATTGCCTTGTTGTAAAAAATAAATAGCCTTCTATTTATATCTTTTGTTAACTTTTTCCAGCTTATTTTATTTTCCAAAAATTTTTTTACTTTGTCTGTTCCTACAGTTTTGTCAAAATGCTTTGAAAATTTCATGGCAAGTTTATTTTCTTTAAAGAATTTTAGTATATCCATAAGCATCTTGAAAGATGCAGTGTGATTTATGTTTTTTATTCTTAGTTTGAGTCCGCTGCAATAGTTTTTTTTTATTTTGTCGAAAAACCTATAAAAATGATTTTCTATGTTATATGATTTGAGGATTTTATGGAGTCTTTGCCATTTTTGCTTAGAAAACTTTATAGTATCTGGAAGTAGTATTAATTGGAATGAGTTTTTTGTGCCTATTCCTATATCAAAAGGAGAGATTTCCCCAAGCAACCCTAAAAAGCTATATCCATGGCATGCAAATATACTTGTTATATTTGGAGATAATTTTGATAAAAGTTTATTTGTTATGACATTGTCTCTTGCATAGTTTTTCATTGGAGCAATGTGTAGGGATGCTTCTTTTTTTGCGATATAACTGTTGTAATATAGAGCAATTTCCCCAATTGTCATACCATAGCGTAAAGGTATTGGTGCAAACGAGATTTCCGATTTAAAGTTCTTTTCAACCAATGGCCCTTCGATTATAGGGCCGAGTAGGTTGGGTCTATCGAGAACAATTATTTTTTTATTGTATGTGTAGGCTGCGTCAATAGCCTGAAATAGTGTTGTTATATAAGTATAATTTCTCATTCCGGCATCTTGCATGTCAAAAATAATAAGATCGATATCTTTGAGCATTACTTTGCTAATCGCCTTTGTTTTGTCGCTTGAGTAGAGACTTATAATTGGCAATTTAGTTTTTTGATCTACAGCAGGGTCATTTCCGGTTAACCCATTCTCAGGAGAGAAGATTTTTTTTATTTGTATGCCTTTGCTTATTAAAACATCTATGCTTCTTCTGCCAAGTTGATCTTTACCTGTTTGATTGGTAATGAGTGCAACATTGCATGTTGGATTTTTGGAATTATGTATAGTGTTCACAAACTTACTTGTTATGTTTTCTAGGCCTAGTTTAAAACAATTTTTTTGTTTGTATATAGCACAATATGTTTTATTTTTAACATGGGTCATAAATATGCGGGGTAAAAATACTGCAAATACAAACAACAGGAATATTTTGGACACAGAGAGGATGTTGTTGAAAATATTTATTGCCCCCCTAACCATACTCTTTCCTTCCATTTAGTTTTAGTTTATTTTCAACCTGATGTTTTCATAGTACCTCTCGTTTTTATCGTAACAGTCTTGCAATTCGTATATCAAGAAATTTTTAAAATGATTTATAGTTATGGGTGAGGGGCGGTTGAAATGTGCTTTAAGAAAGCCGCTTAGGTTTATTTTTTAAGATTTTTAAGTTTGCAAAATTTAATATATTTATTAGTTTGTATGATATTGAAAAATCCCCTGTTTTAAGTGAATTTTTACAGGGGATTTGAAGAAAATTTTTGAAGAAAATTTTAGATTTTTAGCTGATTAGTACGAGCAAAAGTGATATTGAGGACATGAGTTTGATTAAAATGTTTAATGCTGGTCCTGAGGTATCTTTGAAAGGGTCTCCTACTGTATCACCAATAACGGCTGCCTTATGAGCGTCAGAGCCTTTTCCGCCGTAAAATCCTTTTTCAATATATTTTTTTGCATTATCCCATGCGCCGCCACCATTTGCCATCATAAGAGCAAGCAGTACGCCAACAACTGTTGCACCTACCAAAAATCCGCCAAGTGCTTCTTTGCCAAATGTATACCTCATGATAACAGGAAGCGCGACGGTAATGAGGCCAGGAAGCATCATTTGCTTCAAAGACGCTTGTGTACTTATTGCAACACATTTTTCATAGTCAGGTTTTCCGGTTCCTTCCATAATTCCTGGAATTTCTTTAAATTGTCTTCGTACTTCCATAACCATCTTTAGTGCTGCATTTCCTACAGAGCGCATTGTAAGCGCAGATATGATAAATGGAATTGTTGCACCGAAGAACACCCCAACCAGTATGAGAGGGTCAATTATATTTAAAACTTTAATACCAGCCTCTTGTGAGTAGGCAGAAAAGAGTGCTATTGCTGCCAGCAGGGCAGATCCTATTGCAAAGCCTTTACCCATAGCTGCGGTTGTGTTTCCAAGAGAATCCAATTTATCTGTAATATCGCGAACCGGTTTTCCAAACCCAGACATTTCTGCAATGCCTCCAGCGTTATCTGCAATTGGTCCGTATGCGTCAACGGTCATAGTAATACCGACAGTTGCAAGCATAGAAACGGCTGCCAAAGATACGCCAAAAAGACCGCCAAATTTAAAAGAAAATAAAACAGCTAGCGCAAGCAATATAACAGGAGCAACTGTTGACTCCATACCAACGGACAAACCGTATATCAAGTTTGTTGCAGCACCTGACTCAGAAGCTTTAGCAATTTCTTTTACTGGCTTGCCTCCGGTGTAATACTCTGTTATCCAGCCGACAATCAGTCCTGATAAGCAACCGAGAATAATTGAGACAAATAAATATTTGTCCATTGACATATAATGTAAATATCCAAAGGTTCCGCCCAAGAAAGCTATAACTGCAACATATGTTGCGCTATGAAGCATCTTAGCCGGTTCTAATTTAAATATAAGGTTTGAGGTGAGGCCCAAAATTGAGCTTATAAGGCCAATTGTTGCAAGTACAAGTGGCAACATCCAGTAGTTTATGTTTCCACTGTAAGCGCTTGTAGCTAAAATAATTGAAGAGACCATGGCACCTACATAAGATTCATAAATATCGGCACCCATACCTGCGGTATCGCCTACACAGTCACCGACGTTGTCTGCAATAACGGCTGGATTTCTAGGATCATCTTCTGGAATTCCCACCTCTACTTTACCGACTAAGTCAGCGCCAACGTCAGCAGATTTTGTAAAAATACCACCACCGACACGAGCAAAAAATGCAATTAAACTGGCACCTAATCCAAAACTTATTAGAAGTGCTATAAAATCAGCTCTTGCTGAAAATAAATAAAATATTGTACCTACACCAAAGAGTCCAAAACTTGCTACGGCAAAGCCCATAACGCCGCCACCAAAAAAAGATACCAAGAATGCAGCGTGCTCGCCTTTTTCTTTTGCAGCCATAGTTGTTCTGACGTTTGCATCGGTAGCTGCCATCATGCCGATAAATCCTGTTGCCATGGAAACTAGTGCCCCCAGTGCAAATAAAAGTGCTGCCAATGGGCTGAGTGCGTATGCGATTAGCCCTGCAACAATCGCAGCAAAAATTAATATAATTTTATACTCTTCTTTCAAAAAGGTCATAGCGCCTTTTTTGATGTGAGAAGCGATCTCTTTTGCCTTTTCGTTGTCAACTTTTAAGGCCCTTATTTTTTTCAGTAGAATTATAACAATGGATATACCTACTGCAGCGACACCTGCAAATGCCAGGTAATAATTGAATAGTGACATATTTTCCCCGTATTTTTATACAGTTACACATATAAGAAATTATACTACACAGATTTAACTATTATACCCATTTAATGGGCGCTTGTAAAGAAGCTAAGAAGCTTTTTTAAACTCTTTCAAAATCTCTTTTTCGCTAAAAAATGACTTATTTTCGCCGATTATCTGGTACTCATCGGGGCCTTTGCCCAATATAGCTATCACAGAGCTTTTTTTGGATGATTTGCAGGCATGGGTGATAGCGTTATAGCGGTCTAGCTCTTGAGTTACTTTATGTGCGTTTTCTTTTGTTATGCCTGTTGTGATGTTTTGGATTATATTTTGGGGGTCTTCTGAGCGTGGATTATCTGAGGTTAAGATTATTTTGTCTGCTATCACAGTTGCGATATGCCCCATTATGGGACGTTTTTTGTGGTCTCTTTCTCCGCCGCATCCAAAGATTACAGTGAGATCATCGGTCATTTCTCTTAACGCAGGCAAAATTGCCTCATAAGAAGAGGGGTTGTGCGCGTAATCTATAAAGCATCGTGCGCCATTGGCAAGTGTATGAAGTTCTAGTCTGCCTGGTATGCCAGAGAATGTTTGTATGTATGTTGCGCAATCTTGGATTGGTATGCCGTGTGCATGTGCGACTCCAATTGCGCTTGTTACATTGTAGCTGTTAAACGCTCCAAATAGAGCGGGGCAGGTGACGAGATATTGTTTGTGATTGTTTGTGCGAGATACGAGTTCGAAACATAATGTTTCTTTCGCTTCTATAATTTTTGCTTGTAAGTCTGAGTTGTTTGTTGTGCCGAAAGATAAGAACTTGGGGTGTTTTTGTAAGATTCTTTTTCCCCATGTGTCATCTGCGTTTATAAAAACGGGGGCATCGGTTGTGTCGAATTTTAGTTGATCAAAGATTTTGCACTTGGCTTGAAAATAGTTCTCTAGACTACTATAAAATTCGCCATGCTCGTGGGAAAAGTTTGTAAATATGACTGAGTCAAATGCAAGTCCGGAGACTCTGTGCAGAGATAGGGCCTGGGCTGCTATTTCCATAATGACGTACTCAACATTGTTTTCTGCACACACTTTAAAAAATTGGTGCAAATAGTCTGCGGGTTCAGTGGTTAGGCTTGCCGGTAATACTTTTTCTAGTATTTTGTTGTGAACGGTGCTGACCAGGGCTGTATTGTAGCCTGCTTTTTTGAATATATGCTCAAGTAAAAATGCGGTTGAGGTTTTTCCTTTTGTGCCTGTTATGCCAATAATTTTTAGTTTTTTATGTGCATGGTTGGTTGCTTTTGCGCTGTAATTGGCAAGTTCAAGTCTTATATTTTCTACTATTTCTATTGTGGTCCCGTTAGCTTCTATTATATTTACGAGTTCTTGTTGTAATTGTGTGTCTTCTTGGATTACTATTTTATGGGCACCACGTTTGAGTGCAAGAGGTATATACGCAGTGCCGTCCTCTTTTGTCCCCTTGATAGCAAAAAACGTAGAGCCAATGCCGACATGCTTTGTGTGGCAGGTGACCGGGAATTTTTTGGGGAATTTTATTTTTGTTGGCATGATAAGTCACCTTTTTGCTTAGTCTGTGTTAAAATAGTGAGAATTAAAGTTAATAATAATTATATAATATTTTTAATATTTTTATAGATTTGGGGATTTTTAGTGAGAATTTTAGCGTTAGATATCGGTGATAAATGGACTGGGTCAGCGATTTCAGATCCTTTGGGAATTTTGGCAAGGCCGTACAAGACTGTTGAGACTAACGAGATTGAAATTTTTTTGTCAGAGACTATTGGCAGCGAGAAGATAGAAAAAATTATTGTTGGTTATCCTAAAACAATGCGGGGTACTGAGAGTGAACAGACAAAAAAAATAAAAGAGCTAAAAGAGAAATTAGAGAAGACATTTGATTTAGTAGAATGGCAGCTTTGGGATGAGAGGTTTAGTAGTAAGAGAGCTGCAAGCGTTAAAAAAGCTCGGACAAAAGAGGAAAAGATTTTTTCTCATTCTATAGCGGCTTCGTTTATTCTTGATTCTTATTTAACCTTTATTCATACGCAGAAAAGCCTATAATTTTAATTATTTAATAAATTTTGTTGACAAGTTAACTTGTGATCTAATAAGTTAAAAAAAAGGGGAAAGGGTACTACCTGACAACTAGTTAAGGCTTGTTTTTTCTTTGACAGGCTTCTTTTTGTTAAAGCGATAGTAACCTAAAAAAAGAGGTAACGTATGAAGTGTAGAAAATGTGAAGGATTGATGGTTCTCCAGTCTTTTTTTGATCACTTTTTAAATTTTGATGGATGGAAGTGCCTAAATTGTGGTAAAATAGTTTTGAAGAAAGAAAAGACAATTGAGTTTGATGCTTTTAGCATTTTTTATCAGCAACAAAAGTGTAAAAACCGCAATTAACACAATTTATTGGATATCATGACAAAATTTTTATGCGTCCAGCATACATACAATGGCATAGAGGCAGCTGTTTTTAAAAATCGTACACTTATCGAAAAAAAATTTGAAGATAAAAAGAAGTCGAGCAAGCTTTTTGTAGCGATGGTTCAGGATTTGCTAAAATGTTGTAATTGTCGTTTGGATGATCTATCGTTTATAGCTGCAAATAAAGGTCCTGGTCCGTTTACTACGTTACGTGTTGTTTTAGCCTCAGTAAATGGTCTTGCCTTATCGACGCAAAAGCCTTTAATTGGGGTTGATGGGCTGGATGCTCTTTTGCAAGAGTATCGTAATCCGGAGTATCCCCGAATCATGACAGTTGCTTTACTTGATGCTTACAGCAAAGATGTATACTTTGGTATTGCACGCGAACAGGAGCTTGAAAGTCAAAAGGGATATCGAAATATCTTTGCGTTTTTAGAGAATTTAAAAAAAACTTATGATAATCAAGAAATTTATTTTATTGGTAATGGTTCACAAAAATATCAGCAAGAGATCGTTTCTTTTTTTGGGGACAAGGCAATACTTGATACGTCTGAAAGATTTATTCAAAATTGTTCTATTGAGTCTGTTGGCAAGATGGCTTTTGAAGGCTGGGAGCAGCGTTTAGGGTTGACCGATCAGCTTTTGCCAGTCTATCTCAAGTCTACATTGACCTAATAGGCTTGAGTAGTCTGAAATGACCAACCCCTTACATGCTAGATGCGCTATGCAAAAACTTTGGTTTTGTTAATCTTCTGCGCCTTCTGATCGTAAGAACAAATCAATCTTTACTTGATCAAGTTCTCGAGCAACTTGTAGTGGATAGCCTATAGAATTGTCTTTCGATGATTTTTCAATGTTTACGCCAGCTTTTACAAGTGCTTTTACCGTATCTAAATTTTTGTTTTTTATTGCTTGTATAAGCACAGTATATTTGGTTTTAGGGTCGTAATTATCTATGTCTGCGCCTAAAGATTTAAGAAATGGTATAGACTTTGGACCTTTGTTTGATTTTACAACGATCCACAATAGTTCTGTTGCGTATGATTTGTCTATCTTTGCGCCAGCTTCATGCAATTTTTTAATTGCATCAGCATTGTCATTTTTGGCAGCATATTCAAGGGTTTGTTTTGCCAGGTCTCTTACTTTTGGTCTTTTACTTTGCTTATACCATTCAACCAGATCTGCAATAGCTTTTTTCTCGCCAATTTTTATGGCAGCAAATAAAAGAGGGACCTCTCCTTCTTCGATATTTTTGTTCTGAGCGATTATATCAAAAATTTGGAATTGTAGTTTTTTATTGTTTTTATAGTGATGTCCGATTGAGATAATTATTTTTAGCTTTTCTTGTCTTGAAAATTCATTTTCGTGTTGTTCTAAAAATTTATTTAGAGTTTCTACAATCGTGTTTTTAGAGCTTTTTTCTTTTAAAACTTCAATTATGTGTGATATACCCTTGGTGGGAACCCATTCTTTTATATACTCTAAAATCTCGTTTGTTGGCATAGCTTTTTCTTCTTTGGGGATATCTTTAGGTTTATATGTAATTTCTTGGGGTGGCTTAGGTGATTTTTTGGGTTTTGGGGCTGATTTTGAGTATATCCATCCTACTCCAAGACTGAATAGTAAAAGTGCAAATAAAAGTATCATAATATCATTATTTTTTCGCTTCATTTTTTTCCTTTTAAAATAATTGTTTGATTATGCTAATAAAGATCTGAAAGATCCTAGACCTATGGCTGCTGCCTGAAATGACCTTAAAATTGTTGGAGTAAGTTTGCAGAATATAAACTTACTATCTTTGAGCATCTTTTTTTCTTGCGTTGTAAGGTCTGCTTCAGGACCTATCATTAAATTTATATGTAAACTTGTGTCTAAATTTTTTATTACTTCATGAAGGCTTTCTCCTTCTGAGTCAAAAAATATGTTTATAGATTTTTTTTCTTTTTTGTCTACAGATTCTAGGTGTTTTTGGATTGCTATTGGTTCTTGCAATTGCGGTATTGCAAAATTTTTTGATTGTTCTGCTGAAGATGCCATTATTTTCAAAGATCTGGCATATAATTTTTGGTCCCACTTTTTTTGAGATTTGTGCGTTATAAGTATTTGTATTGTATTTGCTCCAAGTTCTACCAGAGAATATAGGGCAAGCTCGAAGTGTTCTTTTTTTAGAAGCGGTAGAATAAAAGTTATATCTGGTTTTAATATTTTGTTTTTTTCTTTTCTTAGCACTGTTCCAGAGATAATCTTTTTTTTGATAAAATTTTGCAGTTTTATCTCAATATTTTCTTTTTGGTCAAAAAGTATGAAGTTTTCGTCTTTCTCAAGTCGAATTATATGTGCCAATCTGTGGAAAATATCTTTGTTTT
>JBHPCA010000046.1:0-9942 GCA_042576225.1 Candidatus Babelota bacterium | reverse complement strand
CTTATATTTCAAAAATAAATCCAACGTACCAGAAAATGCTTCTTCTTTTAATGCAAAAATTGTACTAATAAGTCTATCAGGGTTTGCACCATTTTCTAAGGCAATCTTCATCAATTTATAATCAGAATCCAGTTTTATCTTTTTACGCCAATCAAAATAAACTTGATCAACTACAAGCTTTAGCGCTTTATCAGAAAAGATTATCCCTTCTTCATACGCTTCTTTCCCAACTTTTTTCAAAATTGTTTCTAAATTCTTCACCTTTTTTTTACTAATAGATCGCCCAATTATTTTCTTAGGATTCAGTTTATATTTCAAAAATAAATCAAACACACCAGAAAATGCTTTATTTTCTAACGCAACAACTTTTCTAATAATACTCTTCAAATTGGGATTTGCGCCGTTTTTTAAAGCAATATCCATTAATGCATAGTCAGGTTCTAAAATTTTACTTTGACTCACTATAAGCAAAAGTGCTTGACTTGCATACGTTCTCTTTTTTGTATATTTCTTCTTTCCATTTTCTTTCAATGCTAAACTTAATTGATCCTCATTTTTACTAGTAATAGCTTCTTTTATTTTTTTGATCACGTTATCTTTATTATTAAAAGCAAAACAACTCGAAAAAGCCAATCCTAGAAAGACAATACATATAGATAATCTTCGCTTAGCAAACTTCATATTTTATCCTTTTACTTTAAAAACAATATAAAATAATAGTATCAAAAATGGCCTTGAGCAAACAAGATTTTTAAAATCTGGGATAAAAATACTTCATTTAAATTTTTTTTGGTATATAATTATAATGACTAGAATGGTGAATGTAGCTCAGTTGGTAGAGCACCAGATTGTGGCTCTGGTTGTCGTGGGTTCGATTCCCACCATTCACCCCATATACTTTGAATTATTTTTATCAAATTTGATTATAGACCATTTGATGCTATAATTGGCAAAGAGAGTTTATACGTCGGGGCATGGCGCAATTGGTAGCGCACTCGCTTTGGGAGCGAGGGGTTGTCAGTTCGAGTCTGGCTGCCCCGACCATTCTTTTTCAGGACCATTTTTTAAAAAAGGAGAAGGTCTATGCGAAAGTCGCAAAAGTTTATAATCTTATTGTCAATCATGCTTATTTTGCACTTATCTAGCTCAAATATCCGTGCCTCAGGCTCCTGGGAAAAACATACGCATCACACAGGCTCAAATAAGCCAAAAAACCAAGATTTCTACCTGAATTACCATAACTACAAACAACAGACCAAAACCTGGGTAAAAAAATATATTTTAGACGAAAATAACGAGCTACTAATATATCCCAAAGAAATGCAACTTATTGCAAATCTTATATATTTCTCTCTTATGCGCTCATATTACACACTTTATGCACAAGACGAAGCACTTAAAACACTGGATATCCTCTGGAAAGGCTGGCAAAATATCGCTCAAACCAGACTGGACCCATCCCAAGAGGCCCCTTACAGCATACAAGAGCATGAAAAATTGCATTCTCTGGAACGCTTTTGGCAATTACATGATACACATCAAAAAACAGGTAAAACCTACGCAAAAGCTGTAGAATTAGTCGCAAAAGGTGATTTTTTGATTACCATACATGCAAAAGATGCAGTACTAAATATGCGCAATCAGGCACGAACCGTGGTAGCCCAATCAATCCTAGACGTAAAACAGTATCTTGGTGAGCTCTTTTACTCCCCAAAAAGCCCTTATAATAAAAAAAACTCCAAAAATGCACTCTCATTTTTTGAGTATATATGGGATTATTTACCGCAACTTGCCATACACTCATTTGTCAAAGCAAGCAAAACCAATGATCTAGTAAGTGACGAAAGCTGGGCAATTCTGATGAAAATACAACAAGTAGGTGCACACACCTGGCAAACCATAGAACAAGAGCGGGCTAGCTTTTATCTGGCTTTTTACAAAGCAATCTGGAAAATTATACATGCACTAGACTTAGAGCATGAATATCGCAAAATAACTTTTGATGAATACGGGTTTTTGGATCTAGAAAATTCTGGGATACCAAACGATCACTATAATATGCTCCCTGAGCCCCAAAACTTAAAACTATATTAAAGCTGTAACACAGTAGCTTATATAACTATACTTGTGGCTCCAAGACATCTACAGTATGTGGCTCTAAGGTCCACTCGCAAAACTTTTTTTTCAAAGTTAGTATCGCATACGTGTCAAATGCGTACGCATACTTATACCCATAAAGTGAATCCGGCGAAACATTAAGCGTCCAAATGGGGCCACACTCTGCAATTTTAATCACTTTTTGACCGTCCGGATGCTTGCCATTTTTGGTAAACAGATTATAAATCCCTTTATGTTTGACCAATTTTTTAATCATATTTCCATAATTTTCATGATGCTGGTGAGATCTAAACAAAACCTTTACCCCTGATCTTGCAAGTGCTTTTATTGTTATATCTTTTCCCAACACATAACGACCAGTTTTCTTATCAGATAACAAACCAAAAAAACTATTGGTATCAACCTGAAAATCATTGCTGACAAAACCTATATCACAGATGCTAGACGGCGCAAGAGTATAATTATACGCTTTTTTCAGTATTTTTTTATACTTACCCCCCAAAAAAGAAAACGTCAACTTGCCAAACCTTTGAAACAGATGTTTTCTTTTATCGTTCAAAAGCTTTTGGGGGTTAAATCTTAAATCAATACCAGCGTGACAAAAAAGAGCAAAATCTTTCTCTTTATTTTTTTTGTTACCCCCAGTACCAACGTACACCGCCAAAGGTAAAAAATTATAAAACTTTTTTACCATCCAAGAAATACCTATTCTATCTTTGGGCTTACCATATTTATTCTGTATTTCTTTATTAAACCCATAAATTTTATTCGTTTCTACAAACTCATGATTCCCCTTTAGCAATACTACTTTATCAGGGTTCGCCGCCTTAAACACCATCAAGAGATACAACACTTCACAGCTATTAAAACCTCTATCGCCATAGTCCCCCAAAAAAAAGAAATGTAAATCTTTTCTCGTTATTTTTAAATGTTTATTTATATACCCTTTGTAGATCATTTCTCCAAAAAATGCATTAAGAGACCTGATATCTCCATGCCTATCGCCAATAATAACTATTTTAGTCTTTGGGTCCAAAATAATTTTTTCAACAAAAAAAATTTTGCTTGAATGTAAAACTATTGGGGCATCTTGCGATAGCCAACTCTCATCTTTAGAAAGATAATAATCAAGCAAAACAGAATTGCATTCTTCATATGCCTTTTTAAACGCTTTAAAGCTTAAAAATTTTTTATACTTAGAAACTTTTTTTGAAACTTTTTTTCCATCTATAATATCTTTATAAGTCGGCATGTTCTTAAACTTTCTTTTAAACTTATAAAAATTAAATTTTTTGCCCCCTATTTTATTGCTTGTTTTATATTTTTTATATTTTTTGATTTGCGCATTACCCCGCATGCCATTTTTTCTACTACCATTTAACTTGTTATATTTCTTTTTTTCTTTAGTGTCCTCCTGTACGTCAGTACTACTCGAACAGCTCATGCAACTCAAACACTTATTCAAGCAACCTAAAAACTTCATGCTCAATACATTATTTGAAGAAAAACCCAATACTAATACCGATAAGAATATAGAATAAAAAAAAACTGATCGTCTCATGCAAACCCCTAAAAAGAAATTTTAAAAAATTATCTTATCCAAGAGTACACGAGTTTGTGTATAAAAAAAAGGCCGCCATAAAGCGACCTTATATCTTTTTATATTTTTACTTTTAAGGCATTCTTTCCAAAAAAATCACCTGTACGCTTTTTGAAAACTTCTTTAAAAACTTATAGATGTGACCATTTTTACCCTGCACATCTGACTTTTTGCCTTTATGCCTATTATTGCGCTTCTTGTCTTTTTTGGCTTGCTCTTTACATGTTTTATCTTCAGGGGCACGATAATGCTCTTCTTTTCTACTATTTTCTCTTACCCCATCAAGACTCGTCATAATAAAAAAATTACCCCCACAGCCAAATAGGCTACTGCAAGAACAAGCTACAAAAAAACAAAAAACCCCCAAAACATTCATTGGCAGGCTTTTACAAATAAACCTTTTCATGTTCACCCCTTAAAAAAAATAGATTTAAATTATATTGTTCCTAAGTAGAATACACGAAAAAAGCCCATTTTAAAAGGGTTTACACATAAAAAACCTGATTTTTCAAAAATAGCCTCTATTGCCATATTTTGCTACTATTTTATAGTATTAGTTACCAAAACAAGATTCTGAGCACGTTAGACATATTGGACATATAATGTTTAGTGTAGATAGAAAGTTTTTCAAAAAGTTTGATTGGATAAGTTTTTTTCTTATGCTTGCTCTCTCAAGCATAGGGCTACTTTTTATATACAGCGCAACATATAAGCCAGAAATCCCCTATTCAATATTCTTTAAAAAACAGCTTTTTGGGATACTTTCAGGAGTATTGTTATACCTATTTTTTAGCATTATTGATCACCGGCAGCTTATTCGTTTTGGCTATTTTCTTTATTTTATCATAATTGGGCTTTTGGTCTTTACTATAGTAAAAGGCAGCATCGGCATGGGAGCAAAGCGGTGGATCAATCTAGTATTTATAAAGTGGCAACCATCTGAAATGGCAAAATTATTATTTCCTGCGTTCGCAGTCTACTTTTTGCACACACAAAAAGATAATTTTAGTTTTACGTGGAAAGATTTTGCACCAATACTAGCAATTCTTGCAATAAGTACCTTACTTATACTCAAACAACCTGATTTAGGAACTGCTTTAATACTTTTATTTTCAGGACTTATTATTATCTGGCTCGCAGGAATTGGGAAAAAATTTTTTGTTATCTCTTTTTTACTTACACTTTTACTCACGCCAATTACGTGGAACATGTTAAAACCATATCAAAAAAAACGAGTATCTGTGTTCTTGGGGTATGGGGAGAGCAAAAAAGAGCGGTACCAAATAGAGCAATCCCAGATCTCTATTGGCTCAGGGGGCCTGTGGGGAAAAGGAATCTTGAAGGGCACACAAAACAGGTTATCTTTTTTGCCAGAACGCAGAACTGACTTTATTTTTTCTGTTATCTGTGAAGAGCTTGGCTTTTTAGGTGCGTTACTTATACTTTTTTTATATATACTTTTAGGAACAAGAATTTTCCTGATTCTAATAAAAATAGACTCCCCGCTTGTTACACTCTTTGGGGTAGGCATAGCACTACATATATTTATATCAGCACTAGTAAACATGTATATGGTAACAGGATTGCTACCAATCGTCGGTATCCCTTTGCCACTGGTAAGCTACGGCTTGAGTAATTTGTGGACAACCTTTATCACACTCGGCTGCCTTAACAGTATCAAAATACAAAAAACTCATTAAACTTAAAACGCAATAAGTTATCCCTTATAATTTTTCTTGAATTATACTACACTTTTTTTGTGATAAAAATTTTAAAGAAAGATATTAAGTATAATGGAAACTATAGATTTAATAGAGTTACATGAAACTCCAGAAGAAATAAAATATGATTTCACGCCCAAAACGTTTGATGAGTATTTGGGGCAAAAAGATTTAAAAGCAAAGCTTAAAATCTACACCCAAGCAGCAAAAATGCGCAACGAGCCCTTAGATCATTTGTTGCTTTTTGGCCCTCCGGGACTCGGCAAAACAACTCTTTCTGTAATAATGGCACACATAATGGGCGTTGGAATAAAAATTTGTAGCGGCCCCATGATGGAACGCACCGGCGACCTTGTTGCGATACTCTCTGGTCTTGAACCTAAAGATATACTTTTTATTGATGAGATACACCGAATGCCAACAGCTGTAGAAGAGGTATTGTACAGCGCGATGGAACATTTTAGGGTTGATGTAATCATTGGACAAGGAGCAGGAGCAAAATCTATAAACCTGCCTATACACCCTTTTACACTAATTGGCGCTACCACAAAATCTGGTATGCTCTCAGCACCTTTAAGAAGCCGATTTGGCATAACAGAACGACTTGAGTTTTACGAGCAAGATGAACTCAAAGAGATAATCCTGCAATCTGCGACTTTTTTAAAATTAAAAATATCCCAAGAATCTGCCCTTTTGATCGCCAAATGCTCAAGAGGTACCCCAAGAATAGCCAAAAAAATTTTAAGACGCATAAGAGATTTTGCTCAAGTTAAATCAAAAAATCTTACAGACACTGATTTTGTTGCAAAATCACTATTATTTTTAGGCATGGATAAAGATGGCCTAAGCAAGGTAGATAATATGATTTTGCAAACCATTATTCAAAACTTTAATGGCGGTCCTGTAGGCCTGGAAACCCTTGCCTCACTTATTGGCGAAGATAAAGAAACCATTGAAGTGGTATATGAGCCATTTTTACTGCGCAAGGGCTATTTGGAGAAAACCCCCAGAGGCAGGCAAATCCCGCATAAAAAGCTCCCCCATCTAAAATCAAAATTTCTGGGCCAAAACACTCTACTATAAATTCAAACTTTTCTTGCTATCGACATATTTATTAAAGTTAGATATCATATAGTCTAAATACGGTCCTTAATAGAAAAATAGTAATACCTGAGAGGGAAAACCGATGGCAGGACATTCGAAATGGTCTACCATAAAGCACAAAAAGGCAAAAGAAGACGCAAAAAGAGGTAAAGCGTTTACCAAATTAATTAAAGAAATCACGGTTGCGGCCCGTACTGGTGGCGGTGATCCAACAGGAAATCCACGCCTGAGACTGCTTTTGGAAAAAGCCAAAGAAATTAATATGCCAAAAGATAACGCCGAAAGAGCAATCAAAAAAGGCACTGGCGAACTTCCTGGAACAAGCTATGAGTCAATTACTTATGAAGGATACGGGCCATTTGGCATAGCCGTTTTAGTAGAAGCATTAACCGACAACAAAAATAGAACGGTATCTGAAATGAGAAGAGCATTCTCATCAAAAGGGGGAAATTTAGGCGAAGCTGGTTCTGTAAGTTGGATGTTTGAGCACAAAGGTGTCGTAAAAGCTGATTGTAAAGACGTTTCAGAAGATGATATTTTAGAAAAATTAATAGATTACGATATCCACGATATAACCAAAGATGACAATCTATGTTTCATAACGTGTGACGCCAAAGCACTCATGTCAGTAAAAAAAGCAACTGAAGAGATTGGCCTCAAAGTAGAAAATGCTGATTTGGAATGGATTCCAAAGAACACAACTGAGCTTTCTCAAGACCAAACAAAAAAGGCGTTTGAGTTTTTAGGAACACTAGACGATCATGACGACGTACAAAATGTATACACAAATTTAGCGTAAAACATAAGGAACACTATGCTTTCAAGTATGACCGGGTTTGCAACCAAAACCACTATTCTTTCAATTTCTGGTGAAAAAATCAATTCTTCAATAAGTTTAAAATCTCTTAATTCACGCTTTTTTGAAGCTACCTGCAAATTACCACATATCGCGTCACATTTAGAAACAGATATTATAAAAATATTGAAGCAAAAATTAATACGAGGACACGTCTATTTAACACTACACATAAAAGACACCTCTTTGCTCAAGTCTGGAGTAAAGGCAAGTATGCCGACAACAAAAAACTATCTTGAAGCAATAAGCAAAATTCAAAAAAATTTCCCAGTAGAAGGTTCTGTAGATATTAACGCGTTAATAAGCTTGCCAAATATTTTTGATATTGAAGAGCAAGAAGGAACAAAAACATTTGATAAGCAAATTTTGGAGACAATAGAACACCTAATAGAACAATTAAGAAAAACACGACAAAAAGAAGGTATCGCGCTCAAAAAAGATATATCAAAACGCATTACTGTGATGGATAAAGAGATTGAAGCTATTTCAAAAAGTTCTGAAAAACTTATGGAACAGAAAAAAGAAGAAGTAGCAGCCTTAATCCACAAAATTGACACTGAAGAGCAAGAAGCTTCTGACATGAGAAAAAGCCATCTGCTTGTGATGCTAGATAAACTTGATATAAACGAAGAGATTGTACGCTTTAAAAGCCACTTAGACAATATGCAAAGTCATTTAGATTCACAAAAAGAAGAAACTGGAAAAAAACTTGACTTTACTTTACAAGAAATGGCACGAGAAATAAATACGATAGCAGCAAAATGCTCTAATGCAAAAATAAGTGCTAGAGCTATAAATATTAAAGTTGAGATTGAAAAGGCTCGCGAGCAAGCACAAAATATCGTGTAAAGTTTTAAACTTATTTGGGATCACTCAATCTTTTTGCGACCACATATTTCATTTTTTTACACATATCACAATTGGTATCGTCATAACAAAGTGCATACCCCAAGGGGCTTAGATTTTTATATCTCCTAGTAACTTTGGAAAACAGCGCAACCCTTTCATCAATAAAGCTGCTTATATCAATATTTTTTTCTTGAATAAACTTGAAGACTGCTGCTTTTTGCGCTCTAAATTCACCAAATAACCGTAAAAGCCCCCATAAAGCTTCGCACATATTATGGTTCAAATGTTTGCTACTCACATTAAAACTATCTTTGGGAGAAACGCACCTGTTATGTTCAAAGTCCATGTAAACAATTTTATTATTTTTTGTGTTTACAAAAATATTATCCCCATTAATATCCCATAACCCACTGTACTCTATCGCTTTACATAACTGCTGTATTGTCTCTGGTGTACATATTTTTTTTATTACTTCTGGCTTGTGAGTTATATAAAAATCTACCGGCTTACACCCCTTCAAAAACTCCTGAACAAATACCACATCTTTGTCTGCGCAAGAATGTGGGTTCTGGGGATTTACATTAATAAGATACCCTTGGGGCGGCTCTTGTAAGTTACAAAGATTACACATCTTTATTGCCTGGTTAAACCTGGCCATATGAAAAGCTCTGCTTGCCGTATTGTACGTATCTGCAAATGGTTTTCCTGCAACATCTTCTTTTTTGTAACACTGATCACCTATAGCCTCAAACGCATAATACAAAAAATCCTCAAAAGCCTGTTTTGCGCTCTCTGGTTTATAACTTTTATTTTTTAAAAATCTTTTCACCAGTTGATACTCAGCCCTACCGGCCAATCCCTCAAGCGCCAAAGCACCACACACCTGATACGCCAATTCTTTTAACTGCGCCTTGGTTGGCCGAGAATATAAAACATTTTTAGGGCAGCAAGCATAAAAATAACTTCTTATACGCGCTTTGTCTTCGTCAAAACTCATATATTTGCAATAGAGTTTACCCTCTGGTTTATATATTCGCCTGAAATACGCAATATTCAAACCCCAGCCTTTTTGCGCTGCCGTATTATAAAACCTATTGGACGGACCACTTATTTTGACAATAAGATCCCCAAGACCAGAATCAAGACCACTCGTATTACCACTATCATCCAAGTCTTGAAGCACTACATTACCAAACACATAGCTAGGCAACTTAAAAATATAATTCATACCCCCAATATTTTTTACTTGTTTATTATGCTCAAAAAAATCGCGGCAATCACGATCTATATTCCCAACTTCTGTGAGCAACCTTTTTTGCTTTACTAAAACATTGTACGCATTATCTTTTGCAAACCATTTTTTTACTCTATTTTCAATCTCTGGAGAAGCTTTTGCAACAAGCGATAGTAAATTATCTTTTGTCACTACTATCCCCTTTATAGTTCTGTACGAGCCATCACCATTTTTTTTATAAAGAATAAAGTAATAACATAAACTAGAGAAAATAAAAACCAGCAACAAAACAGAATAAAAAACAAGAAACTTTTTACTTCGCATCACAACACTCTTTTTAATATTTATAATATTTAACGCAGATTCAAAAATTCAACTAGCACCCTACGATGTGCACTGCAAAGGATATAAAAGACGGCTCCCAGCCGTCGTCCCTGAGCTTGACGAAGGGTTTATATTA
>JBHPCA010000045.1:0-10044 GCA_042576225.1 Candidatus Babelota bacterium | reverse complement strand
CAAAAAAGGAGAATCAAATGAAAAACAACTTTTACAAAGTGGTTTCTATAACCATATGTTTTCTTGTATCAATCACATTCGCAAACAAAGCAAATGCTATGAAAAAAGGCGTCCTTGCTTTTGGGTCTGAAGATGGAAAGGTCAGGATTCTGGATTTTTCTAGATTTACAGTAAAGTCTTCTGATCCTACTTTAGATATTTCTGAAATTAAATCACTGAAAACCCTCGAAGTTAAGACAAAAGATAAAACACCAAAAAAAACCGGTGTACTTACTGCTAGGTATTTACAGTTTAATCCAAAAAAACCCCGTTTTCTACTTTTTCTAAAAGACACTGGTATAAAAAAGGACATTGACGAAGATAAAGACCATGAGATTATAATTTGGGATTTAGACAAAAATAAACCCATTAAAATCTTAAAGGGATATTGGAACTATGTAGCTTATAACCCAGAAAACCCTAGATTTCTGTTCACAATTGCTGATGATACTAAAACCATAGAAATATTCGACCCTCGAACAGAAAGTAAGCATATCAAAACTTCAAAAGAGCGTATCAAAACATCAAAAAAACGTATCAACTTTATAGCAGTTAACCTCAAAAAACCAAACATCATTGCTGCTTGCGATACAGAAGCCTATATGGGCTCCACCAAATCCATTGTGATTATTAATACCAAACTAAAAAGGGTTGCGGGAAATATCAACAAAAAAATAAGACCAAATACATTAGCATTTAGCCCAGACGGAAAATACCTCGTATCCGGAGACCATGACGGCAAAATTAGAGTTTTTGATCTTAACAATAAAAACAAATTAATTGAAACCCTAGAAGGACACTCAACAGATACGGATACAAAGGAACCCTCTATAATCGTTAGATCTTTAAAATTTAGCCCAAAAAAACCAAATATTTTTATATCTTGCTCTAGTAGAACAGTTAGAGTATGGGATCTTAATAAAAAAGGAAAAAAATGCATTAGAACCCTTAAGGGCAACGACCCAGATTTTCCCTATAATTTGAATATCCTTGCAATAGATCCTAGAGACCCTAATATTGTTGCAACTACAAATTATAACGATGAAATAATCATTTGGGATATTTCTAAGCCAAAAGGCAAAGAGAAAATCATGACTTTGTATGGAGAAAAACTGGGAACACTCATTACATCTTTAGCATTCCAGCCTTCTCTTGAAAAAACAGAAAAAGTAATCATGCAGAAAATGTTATTTGAGCAACAAAAAGCTGGTTCGGCAGAAGCTAAACTAATTGACATGTATAAAAAAGGAAAAATTACAAAGCCTGAGCTCGAAAGAAAACGAAGAGAAATAAAAGAAGAATATCGTACAGGGGAAGTAAGAATAAGAAAAGGCCTAAAGCCATACACGCAATATAAGCTATAACATAACTTCTTAAAAACAAAAAAGCCTGGCTGACTTTTTACACAACCAGGCTTTTTTATTTATCTTTTTCCTGCAGCTTTAAACAACAAAAGATAGGTCGCTAAAAAAACGGCTGCTTTGGTAGCATAGCGAGCAGTAGTTTTAATTTTACTCGTAACAGCTTTTATAACTTTATATACCGCGTATGATGTTACACCAACAGCGCTAACTATTACACAAACTTTTGCCAATTTTTTTAGGTATTTTTTTGGATTTTGCTTAAAACGTTGTATAAAGCTTTTTTCGTAATCGTCTAAATCATCGAAATCAAAATCTTCGTTATCAGAAAAATTATTGCCTGAGTTAGAATTGCTTGAGTTGTTTGAGTTGTAAGAATAACTGGTATCATAACTGTTGTCTTGAGTGTCTTCTGGGGTATCTGAAGTATCTTGAGATTCGTCTGAATTATCATCTGAATTATCAAAGGGCGCATCTATTACATACTCTGGTATTTCTATATCTGAGTCATCGTAAGTTGGTAAAACAGTAGTGTTATACCCAAAAAGGGGTAGTAGCGTAAGTAGTGTAAATAAAATAAGTTTTGCTGAAATAATTCTTTTTAGTTTTTCATATCTTTCATTCATGGCTTTTGCTCCTCCAATAATAATGGGGTAATGGGTTTATGGGGTTTTTCTTATAGTTATATTATCGCAGAAAACAAAAAAGGGCGCAAAAGGCCCCCTTTCACGTATACTTTAGAATAATTTTAGTTTTTTTTAGATCTTTTTTGCATGTTTACTGTTTGGCGTGTTTTTTTCTCTCAAATGCTTTAAGATATCGCTTTCTAAGCCTAATCTGACTTGGTGTTACCTCGATCAGCTCGTCTGGGCGTATCCATTCCATGCAAACTTCCAAATCCATAACACGTGCGGGAGCAAGCTTTACAGAATCATCAGAACCAGATGCACGCATATTGGTTAATTTTTTACCTTTGGATGGGTTAACTTCCATGTCATTTTCTCGGCTACTTTCCCCAACTATCATACCCTCGTACACATTATCCCCAGGGCTTACAAAAAGTATACCCCTTGATTGCAAGTTATCCAAAGCGAAAGCTGTTGTAGTTCCATTTTCCATAGAAACGATCGCGCCTTTGTTACGAGTAGGAATATCTCCCTTGTATGGCTGGTAGCCACTAAAACTATATCCAGCAACACCGGTACCTCGAGTATCAGTTAAAAACTGACTTCTGAACCCAAGTAATCCACGAGATGGAACTTCAAATTCTAATCTAATACGACCAGTACCATAGTTAACCATGTTTTTAAGCTCAGCTTTTCTTTTGCCAAGTTTTTCCATGATCACGCCTTGATGTGCAGAATCTATATCGAGAACAAGATATTCTATCGGCTCATGCTTTTTACCATCTATAGTTTTGTAAATAACTTCCGGTGCAGATACTTGGAGCTCAAACCCTTCACGTCGCATATTCTCAACCAACACACCAATATGCATCTGACCACGACCAGAAACTTTAAATACCTCTGCTCGCTCTGTTTGTTCTACGCGCAAAGCAACATTTGTTTTCAGCTCTTTTTCAAGACGCTCTTTGATCTGCCTTGAAGTTAATAGTTTGCCATCTCTGCCATTAAATGGCGAATCGTTCACTGAGAAATAAACCGTAAGTGTTGGCTCATCAACTTTTATATACTCGTGCGGCAACGGATTATCTACATTGCATAAAGTTGTTCCAATAGAAACTGGCTCACTAAATCCTGTTACAGCAACAATATCACCATATTGGGCCTGCTCTACTTCGAATTTGCTTAGGCCTATAAATTTATAAATTTTTGTTATTTTTGACGGCTTTGACACATACTCGTCTTTGCAACACACAAACTCTTGCCCAAGCTTTATCTGCCCACTAAAGACTCTTCCTATGGCAATTAGGCCTAAGAAGTCAGAATGATCTAAACTTGTTACTAAAAGCTGCAAATCATCCTTTTTAGGTTTTGGGGCAGGAATATTATTTATAATCGCATCAAAAAGGGGGCGCATAGTATCAGACTTTTGATCTACATCAGTAGTTGCAAACCCAAGCTTAGAAGAACCATATAATATTGGAAAATCAAGCTGAGATTCGCATGTAGCAAGCTCTAAAAACAAATCTTGTACCTCATTCTCTGTTTTTGCAATATCAGCGTCTTTACGGTCAATTTTATTGATCATGACTATTGGCTTTAATTTAAGCGCTAAAGCCTTGGAAAGCACAAATCTTGTACCCGGCAAAACACCTTCTGCAGCATCGACAAGCAATAAAAAGCCTTCTACCATCTGCAGCGTACGCTCAACCTCACCACCAAAATCGGCGTGACCAGGTGTATCAACAATGTTGATCTGGTACCCGTCAAGCGTAATCCCGGTATTCTTGGCCAAAATCGTTATTCCACGCTCTTTTTCCAGATCGTTGGAGTCCATAACCCTATCAGTCTGATCAGCCTCTTTAATCGTACCTGATTGGTTCAACAATTGGTCAACCAACGTTGTTTTGCCATGGTCAACGTGCGCAATAATAGCTATATTACGCGTATTTTTTGAATTATTTATATTTTTTTCCATAGTCCCTACCTACCCCTATAAAACTACACTTTTAACTCAATTTTCAACAAAAACCTGTATTTATAGTAAAAATTTTATCAAAAAACTCAACCTATTTATTCTTATTGTATCAAAAAACAAGAAAATGTCTAGTTTTTTAGGCATTTTTTAAGTAAAAGAGCCCATGTTTAAGGAAATAAACATAAGCTCTTATAATTTAGCTACTAATTAAACAGTTAAGCCTAATAACCAGATGAACAATATGGCAATAGTGCGATGGTACGTGCTTTTCTGATTTCTCTTGACAAATGCCTTTGGTGCAAGCAACAATTTCCAGAAATTCTCGAAGGCAAAATCTTACCTCTTTCTGTCAAAAATCCTCTTAAAAAAACGGCATTTTTGTAATCTATGTCTGCTGCGACCTCAGCACTTGCACAAAAACGACAGTGTTTCTTGGCTTTTGATGCCTGTTTACGAAACCTCTTTTTTGCCAAACGCATACTGATTTTTAATTTTATCTTTTTATTTTTTGACATAATTAAACCTCCTGCTTTTTATCTGGCTGATCTTGACTTGTAGGCTCTTGAATCTTATTTTCACTTGTCTCAGAATTTACTTCATCTCGCTCATCCTGAGCTTGACGAAGGGTTTCTATTTTCTCTTCTACTACAACTTTTTTTGAGATAGTCTCTTCTGGTTGTTTATCAGAAGAAATAGCCGACTCTTTCACAACATCTTTGACTTCTGTATCCGCCCCTTCGTTGGACTCAGGAGAAACTACAGTCTTTGTATCAGCAGATCGAAAGGGTTTCCTTGCAAAATTATTATTACCACGCCTTGAGTCTTTTTTGTCAAAAAACCCTATAGGCTTTTTAGGAATATCCTCAAGTGAAGGTGGTTTTTTGTATTCTAATGACCCTTCTTTTTTCAGCCTTGTGACAAGATGTCTCATTACAAGATCATTGAACTTAATATAGAAAAGATTTCTCAATTCTGTAAGAAAATCTTTGTCATTGCTTACTTCAAACCTCATGAGGAAATACACACCATAATCATTGTGTCTTACCGGATATGACAAACGATATTTTCCCCAGCGATCAAAAGATATTATAGACCCTTTGTGGTCGTTCAAAAATTTCTCGAGCTGATTTTCAAGTGATGATTCTTCATCCTTGGTAAGCTCAGGAATCGTCAAAATGAGGATTTCATAGCGATCCATGTATAAAAACTCCTTACATTATACTAATTGGAAGTGTTACAACACACTATAAAACAGCTAATCTTATATATTTTTTAGAAAAATTAAAAGACCCGTTTTATTTAGCTATGGGCACAAATACAATCAATTTTGATACCCATATAAAAAAATTATACCAGAAAACCTTAAAAAATCTAGGTTTTCTGGTATAAATTATTTAAATTCTCACAAATTTTATGCTAACTTACGCTAACTGTTGATGCCTTCTTATTACCCTACCGATTATTCTAAAATGATCTTTACCTCTAATCAAAGCTATTGGAGGCTGCTTGTGGTTTACAGCTTCTAAAACTATAAAGTCTTCTGTATATGTAACCTGCATAATAGCCTTTGTTGGAGTATCATTTCCGTACTCAACAGCTGCAATATCGCCAGACCTTGTCCAAACTTCAGGGGATACTATCAAGCAATCTCCCTTTACAAATGTTGGAGCTAATGAATTATCTTTTAATGAAAATGCAAATATTGATGAATCTGATGAATTAAGAACCGGAACAAACACATCTTTAAATCCTGTTGTAATCTGCATAAGCTGATTATTATATGGTGATGGATTTGAAGGTATATCGCCTACAACAGGAACAACTTGTACTTTTAGCTCCACATCAGATTTCTCTGGCATACTAACATTCTTATCAATATCATCTGTCCTTGGTCTTCTTTGTGCAAAAAGATCAATTGGACTTACCTCAAATGCATTTGCCAACTTTCTGAGAGAATCTTCATTCCAACGTCTTGTGCCATTTTTTATATGCGTCAAGTAACTTTCGGACATGCCGGTTTTTTCTGCTAAAACCTTGGTTGTCCAACCCTTCTCGCGAAGAAGCTCTTTGACTCTCAATTCTGTTGATGTTGAAGCCATAATTAACTCCTACCGTTTTTTTAAAATATTTAGTATGATGAAAACAACTGCCTTATATTCTAATAGTACCTTAATATTTCAGTATGTCAAGCGAAAAATATAAAAAATGGCAATAAAAATAAAAGAAAATGATTTCAAGAAGAATTTTTACGAAACTAAGGCCTGGCAGGCAAATAGCTTTGTTTGCGGTGTAGATGAGGTGGGAAGAGGCTGCATAGCAGGCCCACTGGTAACCGCAGCGGCTATTTTGCCCATAAATACGACGTATCCAAACCTCAAAGACTCAAAAAGCATGAGCCAGAAGGAACTTTTGACGGCTTATAGATGGATATCAAATAATGGCACATTTTCTATAGGAATCGTCAGCAACAACGTTGTTGACAAATTCAACATTCGGCAAGCTACACTAATAGCAATGAAGAAGGCGCTAATAGGAATTCTTTCTCAAACAGAAAATATGTATGTTTCGACTATCTTGGTCGACGCCATGCCGGTCACCCTTTCTAACACTGCATACAAGGACATTCCTGTCCAATATTTTGAAAAAGGCGAATCCAAGTCAATATCGATAGCTGCTGCCTCAATTGTGGCAAAAGTAACAAGAGATCGAATAATGGGAAAACTAGATGCACTATTTCCTGGATATCAACTGAGAAACCATAAGGGATATGGCACAAAAGTGCATAAACAGGCTCTCAAAAAACACAAGCCCACCATAATTCATAGAGAAAGTTTTTTAAATAAAACGTTTAATGTGAAAGAAAATGATAATGGAAACCAACTCTCAATTTACTAAAACCCCTTCTAGCAATACTCACAAAACCACTCCCCCTACAAACCATAATACAAATCACACAAAAACCCATTTTGCTGAAATTATAGAAAGCTCGCTCCAAGAATGGACCGCCCAGTGCTGGGACTTCAAAACATTTCCATCATTTGGCTCAATTGTCGTCATAAAATCAACCCACAAAACTATATTTGGAATTGTACACCAGGTAAAAATGGGCTCTATGGATTCAACACGCTACCCATTTGCATACAAAAAAACAGAGCAAGAACTAATGCGTGAACAACCCCAAATATTTGAGTTTTTAAAAACTACCTTTTCTTGTATAACCATAGGATATAAACAAAAAGGCAAAATCTATTACCTGCTATCTTGCCAGCCACCAAAAATACACGCATTTGTGGGCTATGCATCGCCTCAAGAGACAAGAGAGTTCTTTTCTAGCTGCAACTACTTGCATTTATTGTTCGGCCTCTCAGGGCAAATATTCAATCTCGAGGAACTACTACTTGCAATGATTAACCAACAGGTTACACTAAATATTCTTGGTGGGGACAGTAAAGAAGACAAAATACAAACTAACATACATAATTTTATAGAAACGTATTCTCTGCTTGTCGGCAACGACTACAGAAGACTAAAGCTTTTTTTACAACGCCTAGAGCCATTATTGCAAAAATAAT
The DNA here is from genome assembly GCA_042576225.1 of Candidatus Babelota bacterium. Classification (GTDB taxonomy): domain Bacteria; phylum Babelota; class Babeliae; order Babelales; family Vermiphilaceae; genus GWF2-30-66. The sequence goes on along the minus strand of JBHPCA010000045.1, from coordinate 2,471 downwards.
ATAAAGAAATACAGGAGAAATAACATGTTCAACTTTATAAAAAATAAGTTAAAAAAAATATACACCCAGGTAACATCAAAAATATCTGGTTTATTTTCACTCAAAAAAATAGATGAGCAAACATTAAAAGAGCTCGAAGAAATACTTTTATCAGCTGATACCGGGGTACAAACAACTCGGGCAATTATAGACAACCTAAAAACACAATTCAAAAAAGGGGAAATACATGAGGGCCAAGATCTAAAAAAAGCCCTTGAGAGCCAATTATATGAAATTCTTGCAACACCTGTCCCCCAAACAGGAAATCACGTATACGTCATGGTAGGCATAAATGGCAGTGGCAAAACCACTTTTGCAGGCAAACTTGCACATAAATTTAAAAGTGAGGGGAAAAAAGTTTTAATGGTAGCTGCTGATACATTCCGTGCTGCGGCAACTGAGCAGCTTGAAAAATGGGCGCAAAACACTGGAGTTGACATAGTTACCGGCAAACAAAATCAAGATCCTGCATCTGTGGTATTTGCCGGATGTGAAAAATTCAAACAAGAAAACTTTGACGTAATTATTATTGACACGGCAGGGCGATTGCAAACAAAAATAAATTTAATGCGTGAACTTGAAAAAATAAAAAAAATAATAACCAGACACTTTCCCGACGAAAAAATAAACACACTTTTGACAATTGATTCTATGCTCGGACAAAACTCTCTTGAGCAAGCAAAAATCTTTCATGAAAGCACCAACATAAGTGGCATAGTACTTACCAAAATGGACGGTACCGGCAAAGGGGGCATAGTATTTGCCATTACCAAAGAACTGGGCATCCCTGTTGCGTATATCTCATTTGGCGAAAAACTGGACATGTTTAAGCCATTTGATGAAAAAGATTACGTCCAGGAACTGCTGGGATAATATTTTATAAACTTTTCACTAACGAGGAAATCTATGAAAAAAACAATTTTAATTTTTTTATCTGCAATACTATCTTTACACGCAAACAATCTTTTTTCTATGAACAAAAAACCAATGTCAATCCTTATTGCTGGATACATGGATGACCTGTTCCATAAAAATAATTTACTTGGAAATATTACAGCTTCTAAAAGAGAAAAACTAATGCTCTCTAGAATGATCTCACCAAAAGAAAAAAACAACATAGGTCAGTTTAGAATATCAAAAAAAACGGCTCATATTACATATTGGAATATCCACAAAGAAAAATCTCTTAAAAAAACATTTAAAAAAATTTCTGACCAGATAGAGAAAAACGACCAATATTACAGACCAATGCTGAGATCGTGGAAAATACTCGTTGCCCTACATGAACTCCCCGATTACAACCTGTTTTTCATAAATACAAACAAAGCAATAAGTATCTCCGAAAAAATTACAAAAAAACTTAACTTTATATTTTATCTGTACAACGATACACAGGTGAGCAAATTCTTTGCAAACCCCAACATATACTCTCGCGATATCAGAAAAGAGTGGCTCATGGTTGACCTTAATACTAAGAACCTTAATCTCTTAGATATAATTTTAAAAAGAGTGGGAAATAAAAAGTTGCAATACAAAAATTTTACGGCTATACAAAAATTTAAAGACATTCTCGTACTTGCAAAACTCGCACAAAATAAAAAGCTATTTAGAAAAACCGTACACGCAGCCTATGTTTTAGAAGGGCTAAAACAAATAGTCCCGGGTGAACTTGCAGCCCAAATAATTGGTTTTACAGGAGTTGAGACCCTTGCAGGCAAAGAATTGATTAGCAAGAAATACAGGCACAAAAAAGAAAAAAAATTAAAGAAAAAAATTAAAAAAACTAATTCTCAAGAATCAAAACTTTGCACTATTTTATAAGGGGGCATCGTATTTGCCATTACCAAAGGACTGGACGCCCCTATCGCTTATATTCTCATTTGGCGAAAAACTAGGCCAATTTAAAGCCTTTAAGGCAAAAGATTACGTCCAGGAACTGCTTGGGTAATACCTGTTGCAGCTTAGAATAAACAGGATTATACTGTTATCAAGCTAAGTATTTTAAATTATATAAACCAATTGGAGGAACTTATGAAAAAAATAGCTATAATCTTTCTCACCCTTTTATCCTGCTTCAGCACAAGCAAATTACTCCCTATGAAAAAGAAGATAGACCACAAAAAACCCAAAGTCATAATAATTTATGTGCCAAAATCAATAAAATTACATATTGATGAAAAAATTCTAAGCAAATATAAAGAAAAAATAATATCAAAAAACCTAGCAAACCCTCTCAAAGAAATAGATCTAAACGCTATGGATATGAGTAGTAAAAATAACGCCAGACTTATAGCTTTTCACGAAGATGATATATCAACAAAAAAGTTAAAAAAACTTATAAATGGCCAGATAGATTCATTTTATCAGGAAAAAGAAAAGAACAAAAAAGTAAAAAATATCTCTATAGTTTTTGTTATCGCCACAAACAATAA
>JBHPCA010000044.1:0-10433 GCA_042576225.1 Candidatus Babelota bacterium | reverse complement strand
AAACAGTAGAGGCAGTGACGAAGGGATGCCTTCCCATACTCTATGAATTGATGATAAATTTGAGGGTTCAAACAAAAATAACCCAAATAAAATAGCAAACGATATTGGTACAAGTTTGAGTATCGTAAAACCTGTTTGTATCTTGCCGCCGGCTTTAATGTTAAGCATGTTTAGCAGAACAAATCCACCAATTACTATTGCGTCTAAAGTCAAAATATTTATATTCTGGAGCACTGGTACTAAATGCTGTATCAATTTTAAAGAGACGTGGGCCATAAATGCACCGGAGCCAAGTTTGCCGATGAGATATCCCCAGGCGGCTAAAAAGCCTGCAAAGGTTGATATCTCTTTTTTTCCAAAGGTGTAAAATCCTCCATCTGGGTACATACCAGTCAGCTTTGCTATTGATAGAACTAATGGAAGCATTAAAAGCCCAATAATGATATATGATAAACTGCTTAGCGCTCCGGCATGTTTTGCCAATTTTACCGTGTTTGCAAAAATTCCGGTACCCAACATGATGTTAATATTTATTAAAACAGCGACTGGCAGCGATAATTTACGCTCTTGAGTCATTTTTATCTCTCTAGTTTAAAATATTAATAGTATCCTTTATGCTCAGGATATAGGACCCCGGCTTTGATGTAAAGCGCAAAAGGGCATACTTTTTATCGTTAAATATCGGGTTATTCTTTATTTTGAGAGAGTATTTTCAGCCCCTTTTCAAAGCATTTTTCTATTTTGAGTATCACATCGGGTGGTTTGTTCTCCGGCTCAGGAATAGAAATAGAGTATCTCTTTTTATATCCAAACTCTTTTATAAAAGCTTGTTTTATTCGATTGCAATGAAAGCTCCCGGCAGCGACAATATCATGTTTATAGTCATGCTTACAGTTGGGTTTATAAGTAAATTTGTGCATGTATTTTTTGTGTAACTTAGTTTTATGCAAATTATTTAAGATTTTGGTTATTGTGTAACTTTCTAGGTAATAACAGTATTTTATGTTGATTTCTGTTGCGTTAAGCTTTTGTTTATAACTAAATCCCGAAAAACTTTTGTTATATTTTTTTTCTTTCCAGGCTTTAAGTTTTTCTTTTTTCCATTTTTTAAACTCTTGCAAATCTTCTTTTTTCCATTTTTTAACTGTTTTTAAAATTTTGTTTTTACGTTTTTTATTACTAATCTTGTCGATCTTACGATATAGCGCCAACTTTGTTTTGTTTCTTAATTTGTTCACCCCATACGATATGCCTATTGGGGCTACAAATAGTATGGGTACAACTTTCGATAGTATAGTTCTATCGAAATAAGCGAGTATCATATACGAGAAAATTGCTAAGAACAGTAGCGTAAAACAGGTATATAGTTTTAGTTGGTTGCATGCTTTGCGATCTTTATAATGGATAAATAAAAATGGTCTTGTTTCTATATTCGTTACTTTTATATTGTTTTTTTTCAAAAACTTGTATAATCCGCCTAAGAGCATAGGATTTTTATCATCTTTGCAAAAATGCCTGATGTCATAAGGGTTAAAATCTGGCATAGAAGGGTAATGGTTGCTATCTTCTACATAGACGCGAGTATTTTTTCCCAATTTAAGCGCTATTTTTCTTATATCGTTTCTTCCATTTTTAATTATATATTTTGTTGTCTTTTTTGATAAGTTGCGGTAGGGCTCGTGCCTGTCGTGTATAAGCCATATGCAGTGTGTAGTACCATTTTTCTGTTTTTTTGTCAGCAGCGTAAATGTTTCTCCGTATGGGTACACCCCGGTAGTGCTGAGCATAAGCGACAAAGTTAGTGCCATGGTTATAAGTTTTTTTGGCATATGTGCCTTTTTTTATTGCTATTTGTAGGTTTTTGGGCTCTTGAGTAGACACATGCTATAGTGTATACTTTTTTATTATAAAACCATTTAACCACAATTTCTAGGATGAACTTTATGTTAAAGAGGCTCTCAGCCGTAATTTTAGCTTTATCTTTGGCGTTTCATATAAATGCTATGAATTTCTCTGGTTTAAAAAATATTAACTTGAAAAAGTTGAGCTGGGGTGGCTTATTGACCGCAATATGTGTATTTGTTGGTTATAAAGGCGCATATGCCCTTGCGAATCATTCATCGCGTCTCAAGTGGGACTGGAAAAATATAAATATAGACGCAAAAAATCTCAAGTTTACGAGAAAGCTTAGTGAAAAAGATGTTAGAGAGCCTTTTTTATGGGGTGTTGCTACTTCTGCCTATCAAGTAGAGGGTCAAGATGGGGCGAGCATAAAGCCGTATAACCAATGGCATCGTTGTGAGGGCAAAGAGGTCAAGATAGATGGCGAGTTGGTAAAGCCGGTGCCGTATAAATCTGGCAAGGCATGTGAACATTGGACGCGGTACAAAGAAGATATAGATTTGCTCCAAAAACTTGGATTTAACACGTTCAGAATTTCTTTGTCATGGGGTAAAGTGGAGCCAAAAAAAGGTGAGTTTGACACTGACGTATTAGATCACTATGAAGATGTGTGCAAATATATGGTCAAAAAGGGGATAAAGCCGGTCGTGACGTTGCACCATTATACCCATCCCTGTTGGTTTGAAGATAAAGGGGCGTTTGAGAAAGAAAAAAATATCAAATATTTTGTGAGATTTTGTGAGAAAGTTTTTACGAGATTAAAAAAGTATGTGCATTTATGGTTTACGTTCAATACTTTTGTGGGGCATGCAATGCCTGGGTACTCGCAGGCGTCCAAGCCGCCATTTAAAAAAAATATGGCTTTGGCAATTGAAGTGCTTAAGAATTTGTTAGAGTCGCATGTGCAGGTATATCACAAGCTCAAAAGTATAGATAAAAATTCGTGTATTGGGATTTACAAAAATATTTTTCAGATTGATCCATGGAGTTTGTTAAAACCACTGGATTTATTGTTTAGTTATATGGGAAACTATCTTTCCAATACAATTATATACAATTTTTTCAAAACGGGGGCGTTTAAAGTTTGGATCCCGGGCAAAGTATCAATGTATTACAAAAACAAATTAGCAAAAGGAGCTCTTGATTGTATTGGGTTAAACTATTACTCTGCTGGTTATGCAAAAAGCGGTAACGTTGTTTGCAGGCCTGAGTGTATAACGACCAAAAATCCACGATATACTATCTACCCAGAAGGGTTTTACAGAGCGTTGATTGATATAAATAAAGAACTTGCAAAACCACTTGAGAAAATAAAGTCTAAAAGCATGCCAATCTATGTGACAGAAAATGGTATAGCTGCACGCAAAGATTCTGACCGAAGTTTATTTTACCAGAGATATTTGTATGCATTGTCAAAAGCGATGAAAGATGGCGTTGATGTGCGAGGGTATGTTACCTGGTCATTACTTGATAATTTTGAATGGTCATATGGGTACAAAGTTAAGTATGGCATATGTAAAGTTGACTTCAAGACGCAAAAGCGAACGCTCAAAAAGGGGACAGAGTTTTTGTTAAATGTTGTGAATAATAATAAAAAATAGGGAAATAAATTATGTTTGTTGTGAATGATAAAAAAATATGTAAATTATTTTTGCTTTTATTTTTGAGTTATAGTTTTAGTGCGCAAGGGTTGACCTATCTATTTTCTCATGGGTTTGCCGATACAAGTAAACAGGTGTATCGGTATACAAAAGAGTATCCAAGTTGGTTGGGCAAAAAGAGAAATAAATATTATATCATTGATGGCAAAGTAAAATTATTTGATTATCCTGATGTTATATGTAAGCCTTTACCAAATATTTTTAAGACCAGCTTAGGGCAAGAGAACGAAATAAAAGCACTTAAAAAAGCTTATGACGAAATAAAAGATGATGAAATTGTCTTAATTGGTGTTTCACGGGGTGCTTCTGCGGCAGCTGCGTTTGCAGGCAAGTATAAACTCAAAAAACTAAAGGGCGTAGTATTGTTTTCCCCATTTGATACGGTGAGTAACGTCTTTAAGCACCATTGGTTTGCGTGGGCTTTATCTTTTATGCCATTTGTTACAAATAAATCTCTTTATAATGCGTTTAAAAAATTTTCTAGCTATAACGAAAAGAAAAAAAGCCCTTTAGATTGGATAAGTAAAATTGATAAAAATATACCGGTTTCTATTATATGCTCAAAAACAGATTCAACAGTTCCTTACAGGTCTACGGTTAACTTGTATAAAAAGTTACTCGAGTCAGGGCACAAAAACGCATATCTTCTTTGTGTAGATTCTGGTAAACACGCAAGACTTATGAGTTCTAAAAAGGCTCCTATTGTACAGAATTTTGTACATGCGTTTTACAAGAAATATAAATTGCACCATAATAAAGTGTTTGCAAATAAGGGAAGTAAACTTTTAAAGAATTCTAAGTTGTCTTTGAAGAAAGTGAAAGATTTGTTGAAAAAGCAAGCTAAGAACAAATAAAAGAGCCTGCGAAAATTTCGAAAATATGGTATACGTAAATAGGTATTAAGTGGGGCTCAGGGGTATCATCCCCAGAGGGTAGTATAAATAAGATATAGGGAAATATATGTTTTTACGCGGTAAAGTGTGCAGGGGGTTGTTAGTTGTTCTTTTGTTTAACGTTATGATTTTTTATGCAACCCTTCGACAGGCTCAGGATGAGCGGGGTAGAAAAAAGAAAAAGAGCCAGTATAAAAAAATTATAGACGAGTATAAAAAGATAAAGCTAGAAGATGTTTGCCTGGAGAATAAAAACATAAAAAAAGATGAGTTTTTGTTTGGAGTGACAACGTCAAGTTATCAGGTTGAAGGGCCAGGTGGGGCAACGGATAAGAAATATAATCAATGGTTAGATGCTGTGGGCCAAACAGTTGAGATGGAAGTAGATGGTAAAAAGGAGCATAAAGTTATTCAAGACCCCTTAAATGCATGTGAGCATTGGGAACGATACAAAGAAGATATTGCATTGATCAAAAATTTAGGGTGTAATACGTATCGATTTTCTATCTCTTGGGGCAAACTCATGCCAAAAGAAAATACGTATAGCAAAGAAGTATTAGACCATTATGAAGATGTCTGTAAAGAACTGCAAAAAAATAATATAAAGCCCATTATAACGTTATATCACTATGCACATCCGATTTGGTTTGAAAAAAAAGGTGCTTTTGAGAAAGAAGAAAATATAAAAGATTTTGTTGATTATGGAATAAAAGTATTTGAAAGATTAAACAAGTATAATCCAATCTGGTTTACGATTAATACGTTTAATGGAGTATCATTGCACTCATATTACGTGGGCACTAAACCGCCATTTAAGAAAGACATGGGGTTAGCGCTCAAGGTATTGAAACATGTGTTAGATGCGCATGTTGCGTTTTACAGAAAAGCCAAAGCTCAGAAAGATAAAAAGACAAAAAAATCTATTGACTCTATGATTGGGATATACAAAATTGTGTTCCCGATAGAAAAATACAGATCATGGCAGCTTTGGGATAACGTTGGGATATCATTTGCCAGCAAAATAAATGGTGAGGCTATATACGATTTTTTCACTAAAGGGGAATTGAAAATAAGCTTAGGCATTCCTGCATTGTATATCAAAGACTCTATTTTCTACGAAAACAAAGAGGCAATCGGTGCGTTAGATTGTGTAGGGTTAAATTATTACTCTGGTGCTTATATGTCCAATTTTAAAGTTTTATCACGCAAGAAAAATATTCCAACCAAAAGCAAACTTTTAACAATTTATCCTGAAGGTTTTTACACGGCGTTGCACGAGGTAAACGATTGTTTAGCAAAACCACTAAATGTGCCCATTTATGTCACAGAAAACGGGGTGGCGACAGATAATAGTGAGCATAGAGATGTGTTTTATAGAAGTCACTTGCAAATGCTTTCTGAGGCCATGAAAGAGGGCGTTGATGTGCGGAGCTACATTGTCTGGTCATTAATGGATAACTTTAACTGGACCGAAGGATATGGTCTTAATTTTGGGTTATACGCGGTCGATAAAAAAACACAAAAAAGGACGTTAAAAGAGGGCACGCAGTTTTTGGTTGATGTTATCAAAAAGCACAATGAAAAAGAGATAAAGCCAGAAATTGGAGTTGTCGACAAAAAGAGTCAAGATACTGGTGTCACTGTGCCACAGATCTTGTGTTGTGATACAACATTGTCTAAAACTATAATTCCCTGAAAATTTGAATTAACGCTAACTCGAAATAAAAACACGGGGAACAAGCGCTCAATTTAATAAGGTGCTCTCACCCCGCTCTCCCTGAGCTTGACGAAGGGTTTATATTAAAAGTTTATTTTTTCTAAAAGGGGTTACAAAAAACTCTTAATAGCTATTTTTTTATACAATAAATACACTAAATAAAAACTAATATAGACCCTTCGTCAGGCTCCAGTCTGCGCCAAGGCTTCGACCGGCACGGCAGGGAGAGCGGGGGAGACATATTTACCATATCTAGGGCAAGCATTTGTTTTTTTGTGTTTTTATAGTGATTTCTCAATTTTCTAAATTATTTATTTTGCGCTAAGTAAAGCTAAAAATAATAAAATTATTGCATGCGACTTTTATTCCTTGCGATTATAAAAATGTAGATAGTTTTTGTTATTGGGGGGAGTGTGAAGTACAGAAGTGTAAAAATCTTGCTTGTTTTGTTTTGTTTTTGGGGCTCTATTAAAGTTAAAGCGCTTACATATCTTTTTTCGCATGGGTTTGCCGATACTGGCAAGCAGGTGCGCAGGTACATGAAAGAGTATGAAACTCGTCGTGGCAAAATAAAAACAAATGCGTTTTACATTATAGATGGTCTGATAAAAACATTTAACTATCCAGACGCGATATGCAAGCCATTTTCAAATATTTTTAGAACAAGCTTAGGGCAAGAAAATGAGCTGCAAGCGTTAAAGCAGGCGTTTTGTCATATACAAGATGATGAGGGCGTTGTTCTGGTAGGAGTTTCACGAGGGGCGTCAGCCGCAGCTATATTTATGGGTGCGTGTAGGCCGACAAATATAAAAGCAGTAGTTTTAATTTCGCCGTTTGCGCATGTCCTTGATGTGTTTAAAACCAATTTTTTTTATAGATTATTTATGAAAATTTCTAATTATAGCCAGAACGGTAAGCATCCAATAGATTGGCTTTGCAGAATGGATAAAAATATTCCTATAATTTTTGTTTGCGCCAAGACTGACAAAACGGTGCCGTGTGAGTCAACTATAAGATTATACAAAAAATTGGTACTTTCTGGGTATACCAATGCATATTTGTTATGTCTTAATGTTGGAAAGCATGCAAAATTACTTAAATCCAAAGAGGCTGAAAAATTCCAAAATGTTATACACGCATTTTACAAAAAATATGGGTTGCCCCATAAGCAAGAATTTGCTGAGCTAGGCCAGGATTTTCTGGCAAGATGTAAATGGTGCGCAAAAGATGGGCACATATATCTTGAGCGTTTTGAAAAGGAAAGCTTGCAAGAAGACCAGGCACGTATATTTGCTGATCCCTTATATCTGGCAATACTAATAAAAGCTACTCTACGACAGCTGGCTTGCAAGATACATGGCAATTGAGCCTGCAACGGCAGCATTCAAGCTTTCTGTTTTGCCAGGCATTGGCAGTGTGAGTCTTTCATCGCAATCTGTAACCCAATTTTCAGGAATACCATGAGCTTCGCTTCCAATTATCAAGAGCGAGTCTTTAAAATCTATCTGTTCTGGCTGTTTTCCCCCGGACACAATTAAGGCTACCAGTTTTAGATTTTTTTTGTGCTCAAGAAGTTTTTCCCAATATAGAGAAAATATATTGACGTTTGCTATTTGGCCTGCACTTGCCTGTATAACTTTTGGGCCAAATGGATCTGCGCCCTCTACCAGAACAACAGATTTAAATCCCATAGCTGCGCACGTTCTTATTAGCGTTCCCATGTTGCCAGGGTTTGATATGTTGGCAAGTACTATGCCAGAAGAAAGTGTGTCGAGCGATGGATTTTTGGCAATAGGAAATAGACCTACGATGCCACTTGGAGTTGTTGTTGTGCTGATCTTTTCCATTACAGGATCGCTAACTAAAACAATTATCTCTTTGGTTTTTTCTGGGGGCACAATAGTTTTGGCTTTCTCGAGCATATGTGTAGTGCAATATATGGCTTCTGGCAAAATGCTTTGTGCAAGGGTTTTGCAAACTCTTAACCCTTGGGCCAAAAACTTTTGTTGCGACTTACGCTCTTTTTGCATTTTTAGCTTTGTTATCGCCTTGATTTCTTCATTTTGCCTAGATTGTATTTCTCTCATTTTATACCCCAAAATATGTATAATTTAAACAACTTATTCATTAAATTGTGTTAACTTGTTTTTAATCTGGTAAAAATTATACTAAAACTTTTCTTTTTGTCAAATAAAGGCTTGTTTAGCCTGTTTTTGCGCCATTATAGGGCCGTTGACAGGGGGTGTTTTTTCCTGTAGTTTTATAGAAGCTTATAGTTTGGAGGTTTCTTTTAAAGGATTCCAATATACACGAAAAATTAAATTACTTTGTGATTATTTCGTAAATTTTGTATTTTATTTAATTTCTAGTTTAGGAGTGTTTATCGTGAAAAATTTTAAGAATATAAAGAGAATGACAAGTCTTATTTTGTCTATTTCTATAATGACTTCAGCATTAAGCCCATCGCTTGTTCAAGCAGGACTTTGGGATAATGTAAAAAGTTTTGGCAGTGCTATAGTTATTAATACAATTTTAGCTGGTAAAAAAGTTAAAAATACAGTTAAAAATGTTACAAAAGATGTATTTAATGGTTGTTGTAAAATTGCAAATAATGCAAAAGATTGCGTAAAAAAGGTAGTTAATTCAGATGTTGCTAAAAAATCCAAAAAGTTACTGAGAAAAGTTTCGCCGATAATACCGATTTTGATTGCGATACCTTTGACCAAGTATTTGTTTAAGAAGGTTATAAAACCTAAAGATATCCCTCTTTCGCTAAAGGCGAAGGTTTTTGGATGGATGAAGCGAAATTCTAAAAAATTATTTGGCGGTGCTTTGATTGGTGCCGGTTCTGGTATTTTGTTTTTATTGTGGAAACTATTCTTAAAAAGAAATGATGAATTGTTAGGTTCTAAACCACCTGCTCCTACTCAAGATGAATTGAAAGAAGATAAAGAAAATAAAAGAAATGACGGACTATTGGATGATACACCGCCTGCTCCTACAGAAGGTGAATGGCAAGAGTATAAAGCCCTTCGACAGGCTCAGGATGATCGGAGGAAGAATGAGGAGCTGGAAGAGAAAAGAAAAAGACTAGAGCAAGATATTATACCAGATGCTCCAGATGGATTCCCTGATGGGTGGGAAAGTGAGAAAAAAGAAGATAAAGAAATTGTTCCAGTTGCTCCTGATGGATTCCCTGATGGATGGGAAAGTGAGAAAGCCCTTCGACAGGCTCAGGATGAGCGGAATAAACGAGTTGTCCTATGGCAGCAAGAAGAGAATGATATTTTGAGTTCCTTAAAAGATAAAGTTGTTGTCGATCCAGGCTTAATTAAGTGGACTACTAGACAAAAGATTGATTTGCCGAGTACAATTTATGTTCCGAATAATAAAGATAAAAAAGAATCAGAGAAAAAAGAAGAGCAAGAAATTGTTCCAGTTGCTCCTGATGGATTTCCTGATGGATGGGAAAGTGAGAAAAAAAAGGTCTCTAAAAAGAAGAAAAGGCAAAAGCCACTGGTGCCTCAAAAAACGTACAAAAAGAAAAAAAATAACGTAGTGATACCAAAAGAGGTCAAAAAGAAAGATGGCTATAAATTTATCGATTATTCAAGGCCGAATGATACTTCTTCTTTTGAGGATCGAATAAAAAATGGCTATAGTCTTTTGCTTTTTGCGAATGATAGTTGCCAGGCTTTTAAAAATCTTTCTTCAAACTACGATAGTATAAGATTTATAAAAGTTTCTTTAATAAAAGAAAATCAAAAAATTGTAGATGAGTACATGACTATTCCGAGGGACTATGTTCTTGTTTTGCTCAAAGGTAAAAAAACTGTTACATCGACGTGGGGGCAACGGTCTGAAAAGGATCTTGAAAAATTCATTAATGACAATATAAAGATTAAGCCTAATAAGCGAAAGAAAAACGAGAAAATTAGCATGGGAGATCATCATCATCTAAAAAACAGGCTTGAAGAGCGGAGAAAGAAATGTAGTGGGAATAATGACGTAGGCAAGTCTACGGCGTATGATCCTACAAAAGAGATTTTCAGTAATAAAGAGGAAGAGGAAAATAAGTCGTTTGAAAAAGGGATACGTTTTACAAAAAAAGATGTCCAAAACATACAAAAAAAACAAAAATTATTTGAGAGTCAAGATAAGAAAATGACTGACACCAATGTATGGCAAAGTGAGTGTAAAGATAAAGAGAGTAAGAAAGAAGAAAAGAATAAAGTTTAATAAGTTAAGTAAGTATAAGTA
>JBHPCA010000043.1:0-10656 GCA_042576225.1 Candidatus Babelota bacterium | reverse complement strand
GATGATGAGGGTTATATATTAATTGATGATAAATTAGCTTTTGCAATTTTTTTTAATAGGTATACAAAAAAGCTTAAAAACGTTGAGTTCCTTAGTTACATAGAGAGTTATTGTAAAAGATATAAAGCTTTGATTCTTAGGGATAAAAGCTTGCTTTTATTGGATTCGTTGAAAAAAGAGTTAATATGTAAGGATTTTTTTAAAAAAACCTTACAGGGGCCTGTGAAGCGTGTTTCATTTTATATGATTAATAATAATATTCATCTTTTTATTTTAATGGAAAATGGTTTCATGTTTATTGTTGATCTTTTTAGCCGGGTGTTTTTAGAGGTTAATAAATGCATTTCAAGCAAAGAGTCTTCTAAGAATTATAAGGGAATTATAACTAAGAAAAAGCAATTGATTCTACTTGATATAGATAAAAGGTCAAGCCTGTCCTGTGTAAAAAAGTTTTATAAAAAAGAATGCTTGGATATTAGATTTTTTAATGATTCAGAGTATAAAAAGAGTTATGGAATTGTTGCATTAGCAAATTATGGGTGTTGTGTAGTTGATCTTGACAGGGACTTAATATTAGACCCAGAAAGCTTTGTTCTAAGCCCATGTACGAAGTTTATCGCAATTTACTATGATTCGATACGAGGTAGTAAATTTAAAATTTTTGATATAAAAAATAAAAATACTGTGTATGCTACCAAAAAGCTTATAAACAAAGCTTATTTTTTCAATGGTTCAGAAGATTTAGGTGAATTTAAACAAAAGTTATACTGTATGGTTAGGTTTTGCGATAAAACCACAAAGCTTTTAAGCGTTAAGTCAAAAAAAGATTGTGATATTGAGCAAGAGAAGATAGATCCGTTCAAAAATTTTTGTGCTTTTATGCATAAGAATAAGTCTCTTACATTATTTGATACTATAGAAAACAAACAGATTTGCGTTTTTAAAAACGTACAATACTTTGATTTTTTTACTAAAGGGTTTAACGAGTGTTTTTTTGTGGTTAAATCTGCAAATAAACCTCTCGAAATTATTGAGTTATTTAGCGGGAAAAAGCAAAATGTGAAAAGGTTTAGGCAGCTAAAAAACTATTGTGGCTTTTTACTTGAGAATAAAGATTTGATGGTTGTTGATTTTTACACAAAACAATTGATAGTGAGATCTGATAGCGTAGATGATTTAGGTATTTCAAAGTATTGCAACACAAATTATCTTTTTTTATCAGGCAAAAAAAATAAAAATATGATACATGCAAAATGCATGGATCTTGATGCAAGAAAGACATTATTTAATCTAAAAAATGTATATAAATGGTGCATTGGTGATGGAAAAAAATATATTGCATTATTATTATCTAATAAAACAGGGGGGTCCATTTCTATAAAAGTGTTTGATTTAGAAAAAAAAATAGAGACTTTGGAAATTACATCTAAATCACTCCTTTCTTTTTCTATTGACAACATAAAAAACAAAAAACCTGGCAATAAAAAAGGAACCTACCTGACTATTTATTCAAAAGATAAAAATTTGGTTTTATCTAAGAAAGATGGGCCTTTTAGTACAAAAAATATAGGTGTATATCCAACGGTTGATTTTGTATTACATGACAAAAAAGAAAAAGATATTTTTATAATAAAATATAAGGATTACCCAGGTATCTACAAAGAGGGTAATTTCAAGTTATTTAAAAATCAGAACAAAAAACAAAAATATAGTTTTATGATTAAGCTTGGTAAAACGTACATGCCAAGCGGAAGATTCAAGTGAAAAACACGAGAAATATTTTAGCGTATGCTCTGTGCTGCGTGAGTTAATCAGAGGTAGCAGGGAGACTCTATGATAGTCTTCGTTTTAAACAAATATAATAATAAATAAAAAAATAAATATATTAAAAAACTTTTAATTTAGGGGCTTTTCTATGAAAATAACTATAAAAAATAAATTACTTTTATGTGTAACTCTATCTGTCATGCCGGTTGCACCAGTTTTAAGCATGAAAATTAAACAGAAAAAAATTAATCAAAAAAAAATTAAATGTGTAAGCGTGAATAATAAGCAAAAGAAGGGGTTTGCTTATGCTGTTTTAACCAAGAATCGGCAATTTTTTGACAAAAATAATATTGCAAAATATAAACTCTTTGGGTTAACTCCTCTCAAATCTTTTGGTAAAGCATACAGAATGCTTGTCTCAAGAATCACATTGAAAGCAAGATATAACATGTTTATGCGGTTAGATTATAACGATCATTACACAAAAGTTTTTAAATTAAATAAATCAAGCAAGAAAAGAACCAAAGTACTAGATTGTAGAATTAAGCCGGTACCGGTTGATTGGTGCGTCAAAGAAAAAAACCAAGTGATCATTTTTACTCTTATAGATGGAACTACTGCTGTTTATCGATTTGGCGATAAAAAACCGATTTTTAAAAAGAAGTTTGCAGAAAAACCAAACGGCTGTTATTTGAGTGTAAACGGGCAATTAATACGATTTAATTTTAAGCATACCGGATTAAAAATTTTCGACCTGTATAATAAAAACAATAAAGGCAAAAATATCTTTTTCAAAAAGTTTACAAGGATCATTAGCACTTGGTATACATGTCCAGAAAATAGATTGCTGGTGATATATTTTAAAGATAGGTCAATAGAGTTTTTCGATCTATGCAATTTTGGTAAGCCTTTATACCCAAAAGAACTGGGAAGATATAAGACGTTATTTCTTACTGGGGGAACCATAAAAGTTTTTGATGTTGATCAAAAGCAAGTATTGTTTACTAGAAGGCTAAAGCCGGGTTCAAAGATAGTGCATTATGCGTTAAATGAGAATGCAAATTTATTGAAAATCTATCAGGCAAATAAGATATTTAAACTTTTTGATATAAAAAACAGAGGGAAAATTATCTTTAGCCAAAAATTCCAAAAAGAACCATGGTGGTTTGTTAACAAAGTAAATAAGTTGTTGTTGTTACGATTTAAAAATAAAAATAGTGACCTTTTTAAAGTGTATGATCTACAGGCAAAAGATCAAAAAAACAGGCATAAAGAACTTCTTTCTCAGGCATTTGAAAAACCTGCTAGTCATTTTTCACTTTTTGATAATAAAAAATTGATAATTGACTTCGAAGATAATACAAAAATTAAGTATGATCTGAGATTTGTAAACTAGTGGGTAAAATTAAAGCCTCGAATAATTAAAAAAAATAATATAAAATAGTTATGTGATATTTTTTATAAAAAAGGGAGTGATATGGAGAGAAAGAAGAAAACAATAACGATAACAATAACTATAAAACTATTTTGTATAGTAAGTTTTATTTGTATTGGCGTGAGAGAAATACGCACAAACAATAAGTTTACAAGAAAAAATTTAAATAAAAGCAGGGAAATAATAATGGAAGAAAAAACCCCAAAAGAAAAAGAGAGATTCGAAGTATACAAAGAATATACTGTAAAAGAGGAACTTAAGCCTTGGAAACTAACAGGTATCTCAGATGAACAGATTAACGACCATTGGAAATTGTACCAAGGGTATGTAAAGCAGGTTAATATGCTTAATCTGGAACTTAAAAAAATGGCTTTAGCAGGCAAAGTTGGCACTCTTGACTATGCGGACAGAAGACGAAGATACGGCTTTGAGTATAACGGCATGGTATTGCATGAATATTATTTTGGCAACCTGAAGTCTGGGCCCAAAGTGCTTGAGGGACTTTTAGATGGCCCACTTAAAAAAGCAATTGTGAACACCTGGGGTTCATTTGATGCATGGAAAGAAGATTTTATTGCGACTGGCAAAACACGGGGCATAGGATGGGCAATTTTGTACCAAGACCCACAAAACGGTAGATTAACGAATAACTTTATAGCTGAGCATCAAAATGGCCCTATCGCCGGATTTAAACCCCTTTTAGTCATGGATGTCTGGGAGCATGCGTATATGGTCGATCATAATGCTGGCGGCCGCGGTGCGTACATCGATGCATTTTTGCAAAATATTGATTGGCAGGTCGTAGAAAGCAGGTTCACAAGCTAAGTTTTACCGGCTTTGTGGCACGTATCTTTTTTTAATAATATTTTTCTTGCAAAAAATTTCTTTAATGCGTAATAATCTTAGTGGCGCAAAAAGGTGTATAGAAATAATCTTGAAATATAAGGGTGGAAATTTATTATGATATACGCAAGAAATTTTTTGTTATTAGGGATAGTGTTTTTTGTATCAGGTGGGCAATATATACATGCAATGGAAAATAACCCTGAACGTAAAAAATCTTCGCTTATAAAATCCGTATTTATAAAATCTGAACTTGTGCCTAAGTTAGTGCTATATGAAAAGTTCAAAAAACTTCCTGAAATAAAATTGCCATGTTTTGGTTTGCAAGAAATATCTTCCTGTGGAAATTTTGTTGCTGCAGGAGGTGATAGCAAAGTTAAAGTTTTTGATATAAGAGATATAAGAAAAAACAAAAAAGTACCAATTGTAACGTATACACATAAAAAATTGGTTTTGCCTATGCTGAAAAATACTAAGTATTGTGTAGTTTCTCATGTATTATTGAGTGGTAATGGGGGTTGTGTTACATCAAGTACAAAAAAGGGGGAAATTAAAGTTTTTGATGTAAGAAAGAAAATGGAGCTTTTATCATGCGATCACGGGGGGCCTATTCTTTTTATGCGCATGAGTAATGATGGTGATTTTTTTGTCTCAGCGGGGTATGACAAAATTGTTAAAATATTTGATGTAAAAATTAAAAAGAAAAAGAAAGATAAAAATAAAAAAACCTTTTCTTTTAGTAAGTTTAATAGTCGTATTAGTTGTTTGATAATCAGTAAAAAGCGATGCTTTGTTGCATCAGGCACAGAAGATGGAGCGGTTGTTGTTTTTAATATGAAAAATAAAACATGGATCTGTCCAAAAAGACACACGAAAAGGATTCGATGTTTGTGTTTTAGCAATAATTGTACATATATTGCATCAGGAGGGGATGATAAAACAGTAAGAGTATTTGATATAACAAAAAATAAAGACGTTTTGTTATACAAGCATGATGCTTCGGTTCGTTACCTCTGTTTTAGTGGGGATGAACAATATATTGTATCGGCGACGAGAACTGGAGAAGTCAAATTTTTTGATATAAAAAAGAATAAATTGGTATTATCACACAAGCATAACAGATTGGCTTGTTGTATATGTGTAAGTAATAATGGAGACTATATTGTTTCTGGGGGATTTGATAAAATGGTTAGACTTTATAATACAAAAGAAAAAAAGATTTATTTTTATTCTCATATTAGACTGTTGGAAAACCTATTTTTTAGCGATGATGAAAGTTATCTTGTTTCAGTATGCCGGGGTAACAAAGTTATAGTTATTGATATAAAAAATAAGAGAAGAATACTTGAATATAAACATAAAAGCGGCGTAAAATGCTTGCGCTTTAGTCGCGACAACAAAAAGCTTTTATTTATTGATCTAAATGGCCAGGTTACGACCTATAGAACATCGTCCGATTTTCAGATTAAGCAAGAGCTTTACAAGCAAAAGAAAAGTCGAGGCAAGCTGATAATAGAAAACTTAAAGAAAATAATATCTAGCAATAAGTTTAGCGATCTTATAGTCCGCACTACATAGTGTTTGTGGCCCTAGGGTTTAAGCAAATACATGTTGGCAAATTGCATTTAATTGTTTATACTTTTATTTTGCGATAAGATATGGCTAAAAGCAAGAGTTCAGAACTCTTTTGGCTGTTTTTATAAATTGTGAGATGAGCGTAATAAGCGAAATAAGTTATGTGATTAAAATGCGAGAATTTATCAAAATGAGCAAAATAAAAAAAATGCGTCATAACATATTATTTTTTAGAAGTATTGTAGTGCCGTTAATCATTTTTTTATCTTTTTCATCAAAACTTTTTGCGGCAAATATTAAAGAGAGAAATAAGAAAAAAAAGATTCATAAGTATGTGATAAATAATAGATTCAAAGCGTTAAAAAAGCTTTTAAATGATTATCCGGAGACAATAAAACTTCGAGATAAATTTGGCAAAACACCAGTTTGTTTAGCTTTTTGTAAAAATAATGAATTTCTTGCAAGATTTTTATTGCAGAATTCTATCTCAAGCTTTATCACTCGATATTGTACGGATAAAATTGTAGAAAAAGAAGACATATACTACACAACACCGCTTTACTGGGCATGTTTCCACAATAATATAACTCTTTTTACATTTCTTGTGCCGCAATTGGATAGTTCTATTGTAAATTTGGTATGTATAGATGGCTTTACTCCTTTTTTGCTTGCCTGCTCTCACGGCAATTTCCAGATGTTTCATAAACTTTTACCCTATTGTGATGAAAAAACTATACACGATCCAAAATGCATTGAGCGTGCGCTTGAAAAAAAGAACAACAAAATGGTAAGAATTCTTTTGGAAAATGGGGTAAAAAATGAGCAATACATCAGTAAAAACTACATAAATACAATAAAAAAAAGAAAAATCAGAAATTACTTGGTTGCAGCTTTACACTATGAATTACGTGATAAAAAAAAGAAGATTGAGTTTTTAAAAAGCATGGGCGAAAGCGATAAAAGAATTCGCAAAAACATTTTTAATTTTTTGGCAAGACGATGCTTTTCACAATCTGTCAGTTGGGCTATAGAAAACAAAAGGGCACTGCGTGCCAGTTTATTTTTCAAACTTTTTGACACAATTGAAGCATCTCTATTTAAAAAGGTTTTTGAATCGCTACCAATAATATATGTAAACAAATGTGACAAATATGGAGATACGCTCTTATCTTTTCTTGTGAGTAAAAGTCTTTGTGATAAGTCTGTTTTGATGCTTATCAAAAGAATTTTGCCTTATTGTAAAATATCCGCAAATACACCAAACATATTTGGAAGAACACCTCTTGCCATGGCTTGCATAAAAAATAACTTGGAAGCGTTTAAACTACTTTTACCATATTGCAACCATAGCACTATTAATAAAAGAGATTGTAAGAATCTTTCCCCATTGGGCTATGCAATCAAAAACGATAACTTTGAAATGGTACAGATTCTTTTGGAAAATAATGCATTGCCTGCGAGTATTATTCCCAAAAATAAGAATGAAAATTGCTGGCGCAAATCCCAAAGTAAGATTCGCAATTTTTTATGTAAAAATATAAAAAGAATAGAAGAGACAAAAAACAAAAAAATAAAACTGTATATACAAGCAGTAAAAGAGTATGGTGTACATGGACTTTCTGAAAACAACCTAAAAAGTTTATTTCTTGGCAAAAAAGAACAGAGATCGCTGGGTAAATTTATCATAAAGATCTGTTTTTCGCGATCTATCAAAGAAGTTTTAGATGGGAAAAAAACATTTCAAGCAACGACTTTTTTTAAGTTTTATGACTATGTTCTTAAGAGTTTTAACTTTGAATTACTACTCACGCTAAAAGAAGCTTTTGATATCCCCCCCGTAGCCGTGTTAAACCAAAGTGACGCACTAGGAAGAACGTCACTTTCAATTCTTTTATGGAACGGATTTTTAAACAAGCATGTTATAAATATTGTAGAGTTAATTTTACCATATTGCAATAAAGAAACTATAACAATGCCGAATAAAGAAGGGCAAACGCCTCTTTATTTAGCATCGGTTTTGCGTAATAAAAAACTTATTAAGTACATTGTTCAAAAAGGGGGGTTAGGGTGTATAAATCAATTAGATATTTTTGGGTTAACTCCATTGCATTGGGCCTGTTATTATAATAAATTCAAGATTGTAAAATATATGATTAATCTTGGCATTGTTACACAAGAAACTATTAATAAGTCTGATAAAAATGGCGAAACGCCACTTTATTTTGCCTGTCTCCACGACAATAACATATTAGTAGATTTACTACTTAAAAATGGCGCGGGTAAATCTATAACAAAAACTAACAAAAGGGGCAAAAACCCACTATATTGGGCTTGGAAAAATAATAACCATAAAATGGTGAAATTATTACGAAAGTATAAAAATAAAGATTATATAGAATTTTCAAAATAGCAATAAATGGAGGCTTGCAAATGTTTAAATTAAATAAAAAAATACTCTTGCTAATTATTGCACTTTGCTCTTTGGCAAGTTTTAACAACTCAAAAAGCATGGGCCATAAAAAGAAAACATGTATATCATGCATACTTTTATGTTTTAAAAAAATATGTGCAAAAAAAAAATCGTACAATAAGTATTGTAAAAAACCTGCAAAAAGTAGTGTGTTTGATGTTATTAAAAAAGGTAATTTAAAAAAAATTAAAAAGTTTCTCAAAGAAAAAAAGGTAGATATTAACAAACCGGTTACGTCTGGTTTACACAAAAACAAAACCCCACTGCGCTATAAAGGGGAAATTCTGCTGCCAGGTTATGAGGGCGAAACTCCACTATGGGTAGCTTGCGAATGCGAAAACGTTGCGATAGTAAAAGAATTATTAAGCCACAAAAATATAGATGTTAACCAGGTGCTTAAGTCTGGCCAGTATAAAGGGTTAACCCCATTTTACTGGGCTTGCTATCGTAATGAGCTCAAACTAGTAAAATGTTTTATTAGAAATAGCAGTAAGGAAAAATGTATAAAATTTATTAATAAAGTTGTTCAGTCTGGGCAACATAAGGGCAAAACCTCACTGTATTGGGCCTGCTTTAATGGTAACTACCAAATAGTGAAATTGTTGTTGAAAAATGGGGCTAAAAAATCTATTAATAAGCCTGATAAAAAAGGCAAAACCCCACTACACTGGGCCTGCTTCAATGATAAGATTTCCATAGTAAAATTATTAATAAAAAAAGGGGGGGCAGTATCTATTAATACAGTTGATAATAAAAAACAAACTCCTTTGTATTGGGCCTGTTTCAATGGGAGCCTCCAGATAGTCAGGCATTTAGTTGAAAATGGCGCCAACGTTGATAAGAAATCTATGGAAAAAGCAAAAAATAATAGTACAATAAAAACTTATATTTTAAATGCAAAAAATTTTGATGGTCAAAAAACAAAAAGTGATAAAATTAATTTTGTAATAAACAAAATCAAAAAGCTTATAAAGGATAACCAAGATACAAATAACAACGGAGAAAAATGCAGTCAAGAGATAATAGATCTTGTAAGACTAGTATTGCACCGGTCTATTTTTAAGAATAACAAAGCTGATAAGACGAAAAAAACAATATTTTTTAGCTTATGGCAACAAGCAAAAACAAACGAAAAAGATGCTCAGAAAATCAAAAAAGCCTTATGCGATACTTTTGATGTTGATCTCAATAATTTTGCCAATAAAACATATCAAAACTTTTTGTTGCAATCGATAAAGAAGGTCAAGAAGATTAAGCTTAAAGTAGAAAATAAACAATCGTTTATGTTTAAGATGCCAAAAAGAAGATTTACATTATGGTAGTTTAAGTACTTTAATTACGCAATTGACAAATAAGATATTGTCTTGTATTCTCTATTCATTAGTGATAAATTAAGTTTTTAATAATGATCCCAACTAACTTTATGGAGGCTTGCAAATGTTTAAATTAAATAAAAAAATAATTTTATCAACTTTTGCATTGGCAGCACTCTTGTCAAGCTCATTATCTTTCGCCGGAGGCAATATTTTTGATGCCATCAAAAAGCGTAATATAAAAGAAGTCAAGAGACTTGTCGAAAAAGAAAAGATAGATGTTAATAAAGCTGATGATTATGGCGAAACCCCACTTTCTTGTGCTTGTTGGCGTAACAGTTTAGATATGGTGAAATGTTTAGTTGAAAATGGCGCTAAAAAATCCATTAATAAAGAGGATTATAATTGCGTGACCCCACTTTTTTGGGCTTGTCAGAATAACAATTTAAAGATGGTGAAATATTTAATTCAAAAAGGTGCTAAAAAATCCATTAATAAAGTTGTTTCTTGTCGCTATCATAAAGGCGAAAACCCATTTTATTGGGCTTGTAAGAATAACAATTTAGAGATGGTGAAATATTTAATTCAAAAAGGTGCTAATGATCCTCTTCTTAAGGCTTGTAAAGTAGGTAACTTTAAGGTAGTAAGTTATTTAGTTGAAAATAGCGCTAAAGAATCCATTAATAAATCGGGTAATAATGGCGAGACCCCACTTTATTGGGCTTGTTGGCGTAACAGTTTGGATATGGTGAAATATTTAGTTCAAAATGGCGCTAAAGAATCTATTAATAAAATGGATAATGATGGTTACGCTACCCTTTATTGGGCCTGTTTTAATAACAACTTAGATATGGTGAAATATTTAATTGAAAATGGTGCTCAAATTGACACGAAATCGGTAGGAGTTGCGGATTGCAAAATCAAAACTTATATTTTAAACGCAAAAAAGTTTGACAATAAAAAAAACATGCTGGGTAAAACGAAGTTTGTTGCAGACAAGGTTAAAAAGATCAAGCTGGATAACAATGATCAAAAACAAGAGATAATAGACTTGGTAAGGCTTGCATTTTGTAGATCCATTTTTGAAACGATAGAAAAGCAAGAACTTTATACAAAAACGGTTTTTTATAAACTATATCAAAGTAAAAAAGACAAAAAAATAATAGCGGCTTTGAAACAGGCTTTTGTTATAGGTGAAAGTGGGGTTTTGCCTTTTTTATCAGGCTTATTAATAGATTTTTTAGCCCCATTTT
>JBHPCA010000042.1:0-11336 GCA_042576225.1 Candidatus Babelota bacterium | reverse complement strand
GCGATACTATGATCAATTGGTGGCTTGAGTCTCATATGTATTGAACCAGCACAAGCCATTGACAGTGTGCAAATATCTGATATACTATTTTAATAGAAGTATGTTTTTAAAAACTAATTTTTAACTATTATGGAGGTTTTTCTTATGAATAAATCAATTAAAAAATGCGTTTTTGCAGTTTTAGCCCTCGGCTTTGCGATAACGGCATCAAACAACACACTCACAATGAATAATACAAGAGAATGTGGCATATGCATGGACGATAAAAATGTGGACGAGTTTGTACTGTTAGAATGTGGGCATAATTGTTTTTGTAAAGGATGTTTAGGAGGAGTCATTGATACTACGATAAAAGATAAAAAAACAGTTAACATCTTAAAATGCCCTCTGTGTGAACATACACTCACACATAAAGAGATTGTAAAGATTACCAATAATAATAATAATAATAATAAAAAACTTAATCAAATTAAAAAGATTCAACTTAAAAAGCACAAAAAAATTAAAGAGCACAAAAAAGATGAAATGGATTGGATACATAGTGAGAAGAATTGGATAAATTTGCTGACAAATAAGGGAAATCTGCAAAATTGTCCAAATTGTCACGTACTTATCGAAAAAATTAAAGATACTAGCAGCGACATGGAGTGTGCCCCCTGCAAACATGCCTTTTGTTGGGTATGTAATATAGCATATAAAAGGGATGGAATATATAAGAAACAACAATGTACATGTTGTATGTATTCGACTTTCTGGCCGACATGTCAGGTTGCAAAAAAATTTAAAAAGAACCTAAAAAATAAAATATCGAACAAAAATTACCTGGACCTCATTATTAAGCTTAAAAAGTCGTAAATTAAAAGCAATTACAAAAGCTTGCCCCTGAATTTGTACTTATGTACACTCAGGGGCTATTTTTTGCCTATTTTAAGCATTTTTGGTAAAATAAGAGTATGGGAAAGAAAAAATTTAAGTTACACCTACCTTTCAAGCCAAAAGGCGACCAGCCCAAGGCTATTGAACAGCTGAGCAACGCACTTCCTGGTAAATCGACGCTTATAGGCGTCACCGGTTCTGGAAAAACCTTCACAATAGCCAATGTGATTGCAAAACAGGACAAACCCGTTCTAGTGCTTTCTCCCAACAAAACGCTTGCTGCACAGTTATATGAAGAATTTAGCCTCTTTTTCCCTGAGAATAAAGTTTGTTATTTTGTTAGTTATTATGACTATTACCAGCCAGAATCATATTTGCCGGCTCAGGATATCTATATTCCCAAAGAAACGCAGGTAAACAGCGAAATTGAGCGCCTGAGAGTGGAGGCAACAGCCTCTGTCATAAATCGCCCTGATACAATAATTATAGCCTCTGTATCCTGTATTTATTCTCTAGGAAACCCGTATGATTACAAAAATTTGGCCCTGCCATTAAAAATTAACCAAAAAATCACACGTAAAGAGCTCATAAGACAATTAATTTTTATACAGTATATCAGAAACGATATAGAAAAAAGCTCTGGCACGTTCCAGGTTTTAGGCAATACTATTGAAGTTAACTTACCCTACATGAAAGAGAAACTAAGAATAGAGCTGTTTGGCAACAACATAGAAAGCTTGCAGTGGGTGAGCAAGTTAAATAATACTGTTTTGCAAGACCTTGATAACACTTTAATATTTCCTGCAAAGCACTTTGTTACCACAGAAGACAAAAAAAGAGCTGCTATTGCAAGTATAAAAGCAGAACTTGATGAATATGCACCAACGGTCGAGAACCCAATTTATAGAGACAGAATACAAAAAAGAATTGCCCATGATTTAGAGCTTATACAAGAAATTGGATACTGCTCAGGCATAGAAAACTATTCATCCCATTTTGAAGGCAGAAAGTCTGGGCAGGCGCCATTTTGCTTGTTTGATTTTTTCCAAGATGACTTTTTAACTATCATAGATGAATCTCATATTGCTATACCACAATTTAGAGGTATGTATGCAGGCGACAGGTCTCGCAAAAAGAATTTAATAGAGTTTGGTTTTAGACTGCCATCTGCATTTGATAACAGACCACTAAAATTTGAAGAGATAGAGAAACACTTAAAAAATGTTATTTTTGTATCTGCAACACCAAGCGATTACGAACTAAAAAATTCTAAAAACATTGTAGAACAAATTATTCGCCCTACTGGACTTGTCGACCCAAAAATAGAGATCGTCTCTCGTATCAGCCAAATGGAAAACTTGCTCAAAAACATAAAAGAAACAACAAATAAAGGCTTTAGAACTTTGGTCACCGTTCTGACCAAAAAACTTGCCGAGCAGTTAGCACGATATCTAGAAGAACAACAAATAAAAGTCTGTTACTTGCACAGTGATCTTAAAACGCCAAAACGAACTGAGCTACTTCAAAAATTGAGATTGGGTGTATTTGATTGCTTAGTAGGTGTTAACCTACTACGTGAAGGCCTGGATCTTCCTGAAGTTGCACTCATGGCAATAATGGATGCTGATATAGAAAGTTTTTTGAGAGACAAAAAATCACTTATACAGCTTATTGGACGAGCTGCACGAAACACTGAGTCTAAAGTAATTATGTACGCAGACAAAACAACAAAATCGATGCGTGCGGCAATAGATGAAACTGACCGACGACGCAATTTACAGCAAGCGTATAATAAAAAACATAATATTACACCAAAGAGTGTGCAAAGAGAGGTTAAAAAAAGCATTAACAAGCTGCAACAGGATATTAAAAACGCATCTAAACTTGGCAAGAGCAAGAAAAAACCCAAGTCTCATTCTCATAGCTCTTCACAAGATATTTTGAAACAAATCACGCAACTTGAAATCGATATGCAAAACGCAGCTTCTGAATTAAACTTCGAAAAAGCTATTGAACTTCGCGAGCAATTGATTAGATTAAAAAGTGAATTAAATTAAAAACATCTCAAAGCTCTCAAATAAGGTCCAAATATGCTATCAAAAATTAGAAATAAAAAAGATATAGAAAAACTTTTTCCTAAAACACCTGCCCAAATAGAAAGTCTTGTAAATAAATATATACAAGAAGCACAAGAGAAAATAGACCAAATAATCAGTATAAAATCGCAAGAAAAAACCTTTGCAAATACAGCCAAAGCTCTGGACGAGCTATCATCTTTGGATAATATTTCTGTGCTATGCAACGCCCTGGCTGCACTGGAAATGCTCAGTCCAGAAAAAAGCATTCGCGATACAACACACAAAGAACTGATCAAAATACAAAAATTCTGGATAGACCAGGTAAGCAACAACCAAAAACTATATAAAGCCCTTAAAGACTACGCTGAACATAATGCAAATAAAGAAGATCTGACACAGGAAGAACATTATTTTCTTACTGAGACCATAAGCGATTATAAACGCGCTGGTTTAGATTTGCCTGAAGAACAGCTCAATCAGGTAAAAAAATTAAACAAAGAACTGGGCGAACTTGAACTGCAATTTGATACAAATATAGCGCAAGATAAAACAAACATACTGGTCTCTCAGGAAGAACTGGCTGGTACAAGCAAAGAGTTTATAGATTCTCTAGAAAAAGACGTGTCAGGAAATTTTATTGTAAGCCTAGATTACCCAACCTATGCTAACATAATGGATAACTGCTGCGTTCAAAACACAAGAAAGAAATTATATCTGGCTTTTACCAACAGGGCGTACCCCCAAAACAAAGATATATTAGAAAGAATAAGAGAAAAACGACACCAGCTTGCACAAATACTGGGATTTGAGAGTTACGCCCATCTTGATTTAGATGACCAGATGGCAAAAAACCCTCAAACAGTACAAATATTTCTTGACTCTCTTTACAAAAGAGCTAGCAATAAAGCACAAAAAGAATTTGAGCAGCTCACAAAAAAATTACCAGAATCAGTAATACTCACAAAAGATGGATGCGTAAACCCATGGGATACAAGATATATAAAAAATTATTATAAAAAAAAGAATCTCAACTTAAACGAGCAAGAAATATCCCAGTACTTTCCCACAGAAAAAACTATTAAAAATCTTCTTGAAATTTATGAACAGTTTTTTGGTTTACAGTTTAATTTCTTAGACACGTCTGGCGCAGACACATCTGGAACAAATTACTCAAGCACCCCCCTTTGGCACAAAGACGTAAAACTGATAGAAGTGTATGCAAAAAGCAAGCTTGACGATACACCAAAGATATTATTAGGGTACTTGCTACTGGACTTGCACCCAAGAGAAAACAAATACAGCCACGCATGCCAAATTACCATAGTCCCTGCAGTAAAAAACAAAGGCATGGACCCATGTGTAGAAATAGTCGTTGCAAACTTTCCAAAGACAACTGCACACAAACCATCTTTACTCAAACGGGAAGATGTAGAGACCTTCTTTCATGAACTTGGACATGCACTGCATGCAATTTTGGGAAGAACTTCTATAGGATCATTTTCAGGCACAAGTGTAAAAACTGACTTTGTAGAAATGCCATCACAAATGCTTGAGGAATGGCTTTCTGATAAAGATATAGTAAAAAAAATAAGTAGCCACTACAAAACAGGTGAACCATTACCAGATAAGCAAATAGAGAATATACTTGCGCTTAAGCATTTTGATACCGGTGATTTCTTGCAACGACAATGTTATCTTTCTTGTCTTGCACTTTCATATTTTAATGCAAAAGAAAAAGGGAACGCACAAGAGATATATCAAGCACTAACAAAAAAGATGAGACCTCGCATCGCATATGAACCTCAAGATAATATGTATGCATCATTTGGACATTTATCTGGATACGGTGCAAAATATTATAGCTATATGTGGTCAAAAGTTTTTGCAATAGAAATGTTCTGTAAAATAAAAAATTATGGGTTATTAAACCCAATTATTGGACAAAAATATATAGATCAGTTAATTTCAAGAGGCGGAAGTCAAGACCCGAATATTTTATTGAAAAACTTCTTGGGAAAAGAACCAGACCAAGATTCATTTTTTGCATATCTCGGGTTACAGTAGTAAGTAGTATATAGTTATATTTTTACGAAAAAATTTACTTACCAAGGGGGAAACATGAAAAAAATAGCAACATACTTGTGCGCACTCTGTATGCCTATGTGTATGCAGCAAAATATAAACAGCATGTATAAAGGAACAACTCGTAAAAAAAATACAATGCTAATAAGAGTACCGAAACAAAAAGATCTAAATAAATTTCTCCAAATAAGTAGAATTATTAATAAAAACCCTCTTATCAGAAAGAGAAAACGATACAATAGCCCAACAAAAAAAAGATACGACAGCCCAATAACTAAGCTGCGTAAAACAAAAAATCAAAAAAAACTGATCAAAAAGAAAAATAACAAAATTAGTAAACCAAACAAAATGCACATTCTTTCTGTAAAAGCAAATAAACCCTTGAAAATAAGAACTAAATCAAGAAGCTTTAGCAGTCTTTTCGACGATCTAAAAACTATCCCAATAAAAACATCCAAAGGAAAAAAAGGAAGAAAAAGAAGATCAAAATCAACCAGAAAGACTCCAAAAAAAATAAAAATTACAAGATCTCCATTTAATACCGTAGACGGTAAATACGACAAAAAACTTAATATTATCGCTAAAAAAATACAGGCAAAACTGAGAATAAAAAAAATAAATAAAGGAGTACAAACTCCAAGCATGTTCATGAAGAAGAAATCTAGTAATGATCTCGCTACGAAAAAAACAAAAACAATCGTTCTAGATGATATAGATATAGACTTTACAATATACAAAAGAGAAAAAGACGGGAAAAAAGTTCTTGGCGTAAACGGCACCGTACTGTTTTATGATATAAGAAAATTTACTTTTTTCTGTAATAAGTGCTCAAAAAATGAAACCCCAGCCTTTTTCATGTCTGATTTATCAGATATTGTAGAGAAAATAGTCAAAAAATGGGGCGGCAAAGTTGTAAGTATAGCTGGTGATGGGTATGTTGTCATCTTTCCCAAAAAAAAGAATGAGAAAACATTTGAAAAATCTGTAATAACCGGGATTATATGTGGTATGGCAATTATCTGTGAAACATTAAAATTTATGAAAGAAAAAAGGATAAAGTATAGCAAATATTGCCCTGAAAAAAGCGATCTCGGACTGGAAATCGGACAAACCTGCTTTTACAAACTCTCAAAGACCAAAAAACTTATTCCTATGTCGGGAGTTTCTAAAACAATAAACAATGCAGAACGATATCAAGAACACTCTAAAAATTGCCTGGTCAGAAAAATAACAATCTCGGAAAAAATCTGGAATATTATAAATATAAACAAAAATGGTAAAAAGAAACACAAAATATTAATAAAGCTTTTCACAAAACAAATTCTTAACGCAAAAGGAATAAAAGGTAGGCCATTTGTACGCTCCTGCAAATTAGGAGATCTACAAAAATTTTATAACTCAGGAGAATTAAAAAAATACGAAAAAAGAAAAAGAAAAAGAAAATTTAAATATAATTTATCTGATTTGGTAAGTATTTTTTAAAAAGGGAATAATAATGGAAAAAGAGAGTAGAGTGCCCTTAAACATAATACTACTTGGGGTAGTAAGCTTCTTGAACGACCTGAGCAGCGAAATCATAATGCCAATCCTTCCACTTTTTATTACTTCGCTAGGCGGAACCGGCATCGCAATAGGCCTTATTGGGGGTTTAAGAGAAAGTGTTACAAGTCTTTTAAAAGTGTTTTCTGGGTACATATCAGACAAAACGGGCAAAAGAAAAATACTGGTATTCTCAGGGTATTTACTATCTTCTATTTTTAAGTTGCTACTCGCACTCTCAAAAACATGGCAACAAGTACTTGTACTTATCGGCTTTGAAAGAATAGGTAAAGGCATGAGAGATGCTCCAAGAGATGCAATAATAGCCGAATCAATGCCACAAGCAAAAGGCAAAGGCTTTGGCATTCATCGTGCATTTGATACAGCCGGAGCCATTCTAGGCTCAATTATTGCGTTCATATTTTTCTGGTTTATGGGCCTTGGACTCAGAACAATTATTGTCATTGCAGCAATTATTGCGTTTACTTCTTTGATACCAATTTACTTTGTAAGCGAAAAAAAAACAGCAAGAAAAGATATAACATTAAGACTTACACTTTTGGAGCTACCAAAAAAACTAAAACTATTTCTTTTAATTTCAGCAATATTTTCTATGGCAAACTTCAGTTATATGTTTTTTATATTGAAAGCGCAAAATTTCTTTGAAACTCTTTTTGTGGGAACACACGCAAAGTTCACTATAGGTATACCAATATTGCTATACGTTCTGTTCAATATTTTTTACGCTTCACTATCTATCCCTTTTGGGTATTTATCTGACAAAATAGGAAGAAAAAAAGTTCTTCTTATGGGGTATGCACTTTTTGCTGTAACAACAGCTGGATTTGCGCTTTTTAACTCTATAACTGCATTTGTTTTTCTCTTTGCCCTATACGGAATAGTACATGCCATAATTGACGCCAACCAACGGGCATTTGTCTCAGACCTCTCAAAAGGGTATTCTCAAGGAACAAGCCTTGGCGCATATCACACAATAACGGGACTTGTTGCGCTTCCTGCAAGCTTGATAGCCGGAGCAATTTGGCAAGTTAACCCACAAGCAACATTTATGTATGCCGCTTGTGTAAGTACAATTGCCGTGATTATTTTTGTTTTGATGAGAAATAAGCTGTAATAAACCTAAGTTCAAAAATAAAAAGATATTCAAAAAAAGTACAAAAGGTATCTCTCCCCCGTCATCCCTGAGCTTGACGAAGGGTTTATATTAAAAGTTTATCTTTTCTAAGGCAAGCTTATTTTTTAGTAATATTAAAAGTTCTTTTGCGTCATAATATTAATTTTCAAAAAAATTATATAACTATATTTTTAATCGAAAACAAATAAGTTTTTACACTTGGTTGTAACTTTTCCATAGAAAAAACAAGCTTTTAATATATACCCTTCGTCAAGCTCAGGGATGACGGGGGAGAGATACCTTTTGTACTTTTTCGAACGTCCATTGTCATCAATTAATTATCAAGTTTGCGTTTTCAACACTTTCCTTATCAAAAAGACCTGGCAAGAGGTTAAACGTAGACACAGGTGACTTTGGAACTTGCAATATTTCTGCCAAACTGTTTGCAAATCGCAACATAGAAACTCTATCTCTTACTGTTTTACCTTCAAAAGACCCTTTTTGATACATAATCAATGGTACATGAACATCATACTCATAAGGCGAAGAATGACATGTTCCAGTTTTATAGTCTGTTATCTGACAATATGGGGCAACTTGGATAATAAATTCTCCACTTCTTCCTGGGTAAAGCTGGTTCTTGAAAAATAAGCCTAAATCGTGTGGCTCAAATATTTTATTTTTTAGCTCGCCAGACGTCCACACACGCTTTATTCCTGGATGTTTTATCAGAAAATCTTTGACTGTTTTTCTAATTTTTTGCTTTTGAGATTTTTTCAATATATCAAATAATGTTGTATCCACAAACAACTGATTATTCATAAGGCCAATAAAAAGATTTGATATTCCATATATATCTTTAACTAACCTGTTCGCTTTTGCAAGAAGCTGCTTTTCGTCTACTCTTATAGCACTTTTAAAACCCTCTTTTTGCAATATTTCAGGAATTGGGCTAACCCCATGATCAGCTGTGACCGCAAAAAGTATATCACTCTTTTTTATCTTCTTTTGAACATTCTTTATAAATTTCTTTATTCTTCTGTCAATGTGATACACAACATCCAAAACCTCTGCAGAGCATGGCCCAAATATGTGCCCCAGTTTATCAAGAGAACTTAAGCTAACCCATAAAACAAGCCTATTCTTCTTGTTGCCATACATTATATGTTCTACGCACTTCTCAGCTAAATCACAAACCAGATCGTTTGCATAAGGGGTAAGCTTTAAGTTATTATAATGGCGCTTATCTTGAGGACTATAGATGGACACCTGTTTCCCAATAATTTGTTTTGCTGAAGCAAATGTATAATTAAACGCATCTTTAAACTTATAATAAGAGCTGCCCAGTCCATAGGCAGGCTCCCATTTTACAGACCTTAACTCATATATTTTTTTCTCTTTATTAAAATTATTAACCCAATCTGGCAACT
Source organism: Candidatus Babelota bacterium (assembly GCA_042576225.1). Taxonomy (GTDB): domain Bacteria; phylum Babelota; class Babeliae; order Babelales; family Vermiphilaceae; genus GWF2-30-66. The sequence goes on along the minus strand of JBHPCA010000042.1, from coordinate 2,196 downwards.
TATCAAAGTAGGCTTTACTTGAGGTAAAATAGCCTGTTCTTGTATCAAACCATATACCCTTACCAAGCTTACTAGCATTACCAATGGCAGCTCTATCTTTTAACGATATAGCATAAGCATAATTTTTTTCTAAGCCTTGAGGATTTAACACAAACGTATCGGAAATACCTGGCACCATCAATCTTTTTGCAGATCGTGAATAACTAAGCGTTTTTTTACCATCTGAGGCAAATACAGCTGCACTTTTATCATCACCTGAGTCAGGGAAATATATTTTTTTACCTTTTTTGTTAAACCATTTATTTGAAACAACACCATGATCTTTTGCAAAAACACCTGTATTTAATGCAACATGCCCTGTTGAGGTCGCTGGCTTTGCATGGGGATAATAGGCATTCTCATAAGAAACTCCCTTCTGGAGTAAAAGCTTAAGCCCACCATGCAATTTTTCCTTCATTTTATTCAAAAGGGGGAAAGAAAGCTGGTCAACAATAAATATGACAGTAAGTCTCGGCAAAACAATATCACAAAGCGTTATATGCGATAGTAAAACAAAAAAAGCAACAAAAAAACTTTTCTTGATATAGCTCATCATAACTTTCTCCTTTTAATTTGAATCACTTAATTATACTATTAAGAAGCATAGTATAATTAGTTTTAGGAAACAAGACACACAACTCAAAACCCCAAGAACACAAACATGAGAAAATAGTGAAGAAACATATTGGCATAGTACTGAAAAAATGTGCATACAAAAAAAGAATAGCCTTTATTTTCGACTATAATTTGGGCAAGCTTAAATGTGTCCCAAACAGAGAAAATATTGTATTGGGCTCTGTGATCACCTACTTCATTACCAATAACAGATCCCCCTATTTTATCGAACTACTGGAGACCGTACATATCCCATTTGATGCTGCTATAAGCGATATCCTATTTTTGCATCACATACTTGAAACCTGCTACAACTTTATTCCAACACAAAGTCCATCAGAAGATGTATTTATATTAATAAAATACTTGTATTTATCTTCAAATAGGATAAAATGTAAGGTAGATAAGAAATTATTTTTATGTAAGTTATTTATGCTTTTAGGACTATACCCAGAAGGAATAAAATTCCAAACCCCATATTTTTGTAGTTTAGCAACAGAACCTATTGACAAAACTATATCAAAAAAACTACATTTAAAAAATGAAATAGAATTAGATAACTGGTTGCATTGTTGTGTAACAACGTACCCGGAGTTTAGTGATTTTAAAACGATTAATTTTTTATATAAATAAAATAGGTTGCCATGAATAAAAAGATATTACGCGTGTTACTGTTACTTTCTTTAGTCAGTTCTTTACACATCAACTCTATGGACCTCATTAAAAAGGGTAAAGAAATACTACAACCAAAGACACCGGAGAAAGAGTTCATAGTTTTTGGGGATCTACCAAAGGCTGAGCAACAACTCAAAGAACTCAAAGAAAAATTAAAAGAAACAACGGAGAAAGAAAAAGATTTTAAAGAATTAAAAAATAAGCTTGCCTTAGAAAATAACAAAAATTACATCCGAAATAAAAAAAATAAACCAATTAATACAACAGAAACCACAGCCACAAGATTTAGACTTTTTAAACAACAAACTTGAACTTTTCAGTGAAACATATCAGGAAATAAAAGCTATACAATCATCACGAAAACAATTAATAGACGTATTAAATGAGCATATTAAAATTTTAGAAGATTATATCCAAGATCCTAACTTAAAAGACTTTATCAAAGAATATACAAAACAAAGAAGGTTCTACTCTTTTGATGATCTACAAAAACTATACCAAATGATCCTAAGCCAAGAAGAAAAAATAAAATTATTAGAAGAGAAAAAACGAAACTCACAGATAGAACTGGAAAGCAGAGAACAAACAGCTGAGATAACTAATGAAAGCCATGAAAAAAAATTAAAAGAATTAGAAAACTTTATAAAAAACCCAGAAAAAGCTGTAACTCCTGCTCAAATGTTTGAATTCGACAGCAAACAAAAACTTGAGCTACTAACTTTACAAGAAAATCTTCAAAAAAAGAAAAAAGAACTTGATAAACACAGAATAAAAGAAATTAAGTACAAGCTTGGACTTATTAAAACCAAAATATTTGCGGCCAATAAGAAACTTAATCTTATAAAAAGAACCGCAAGCGACATAAAG
>JBHPCA010000041.1:0-12009 GCA_042576225.1 Candidatus Babelota bacterium | reverse complement strand
AGAGCTTATCCGAAAATTAATAAACCACGAAAGAATAACTCAAAAAAAGATTCTCCCCCCGTTCTCCCTGAGCCCGACGAAGGGTCTATATTAAAAGTTTATTTTTTATAATAAGAGTTACTTTTTTCAAATAATACTGAAAATTTATTTAAGAGACAAAACAACTGGCGCAAACTTCAAAGCAAGCTCTGGAAACTGTTACACGGTGCAACATGTGTAATTAAGCCTAGAGAAATTAAGTTTTTTTTGGGTTAAACTTTTTACCAGTTTAGACTAACAATTTTTTTTTATAGTTTTTTTAGAAAAAATAAACTTTTAATATGAACCCTTCGTCAAGCTCAGGGAAAACGGGGGGAGAATCTTTTTTTTGGTTATTTTTGCGTGATTTGTTAATTTTCGGATAAGCTCTTATTCCCAAAAAATAGTTTTCCTTAGCTCTTCTCTTTCTTTTTTTATCTTATCTACTATTTTTTTAATAATATTACCGAAAAAACTTTCAACTTTACCGTAAACACAATACCCCAAACCTCTAACACATGAAGGCAAAATAATTAAATCGTCTACTAGTAGACTTATCGCACCCGTTATAATTGTATCAGCAGGGTAACGACCAGCACCAGGTATAATTTTATAAAAAAGATTGGAACTTATTTTTGATGGCATATTAAGCGAAACACATATAAGATAGAGCACTACAAAGAAACCATAAGAAGCAAATTTTTTGTACTTACTTTGATATCTTCTAAGATAAGTCTTAAAAAAAGGTTCCTTTATAAGTTTTTTGAACATAATATTAATTTTTTGTTTGAAGTCATCTTTCTTTAAAAATAGAGTCTTTTTCTTGCCTTTGTCCTTATAACTTACCCAAGAATAACCATACTTAGATATCGCTTTTTCAACTTTTTTAGTAAGCGCTCCAATCTCTTTTAACTTTAGACTGTGATAACCAAACATTTTTTTTAATCGCCCATTTTTTTTACCATCTAAAAATTTTTTAAAAAAAATATTCCCAACCAATATTTTCAGCTTATTACTTGCCAACTCCATTTTTTCCAATGTCTCACTATCTATGTACGGCAAAATATTGTACATAAAAATAGTTGTATCCAATTCTTTAAATTTTGCTTTCTTGTCCTTGCCATCAAACTCAAATTTTTTATTTATTTTTGTTTTCGTCTTCCAACCTGTCACACGACGCTTGGCAAAATAAGAGAATATGCTACGCATGGCAAAACAGGGAGATATATTGAGAAATAGAGATATAAGAATAAAACTTGATATATATTTTTTCATAGTGTTCCCATCATTAATGCTATTTAAACCATTGGTAAATTTTAAGTTTTACATACGCTAGCATTTATGATTGAGAACGTCAAACAATAGCCCTAGGTAAAGCTGGTTCAAATCAAATCGTCAAATTAAGTCGTCCTGAACAATTTTTATGTGCCCATTATGGTCAATTCGGCGCAATCTTATTTGTATTATTTGGTAAATACCTGAGTTATTTGGTCTTGGGAATTTAAAAGCTTAAGACTCTCAAACCCCCAAAAACTTAAAATTTCTACTTATTCTCTTCAATAACTTTTTTTAGTTTTTCTTTTTCTTTATGCTCGTCAATTATAATACACATTTTTTCTAACAACTTTTTACAACACTTATCTAAAAAATCATCCATCGAGTTTGAGTTCCTGGAATATGAAGTAACACCCACCAAAGGATCGTTGATTATTTCGACCCATTCTTTCTCACCCCCTAGACGTATAAAATAAGCCCCATTGTAAACCAACATCAATTTACCCAAGAGTGGAATAATTTTACTCAAAAATATAGCGCTAAAATGATAACCTAAAGCAAAAACACTAACAGCGCCCGTCAATAAAATCCTTTGATTGCAACACCTAAAAAATATATTGTTAATAAAAAAACTCTCTAACGAATCACAGATTTTTACAATAATCTTTTTTGTTATAAAATCGTGCAAATAAAAGCTTTTTTTCAAATATATACTCGGCTTTAACTTTATAGTCATAGCTTCTAATTTTTTAGCAAATATATCAAAGACCTCGTTTTTTACATTCGTTTTTTTATTGAAAATTTTTATTTTTGTGTCTTTTTTGTTTTTTGTCATAACCAATACGCGATTACTAAATCTCTCTAATTTTGTTTCTATTTTTTTTATTAAGTTTATAATTTTATCACTTTTTAAAGCGGGAAAACCCTGTATCCTTTTGGTGAGTCCATTTACAAAACAACTCAAATCGCCCAAATCAATAAAATTCAAAAATGTATCAATTTTACTTTTCAAAGCTTTATTTGACAACCGCATCTTTTTAAGGGTTTTAATATCCAAAAAAGTCAAAATCATGTTCATAAAAACATCCAGCGGTAATTTGCCCAATTGACTAGTCTCCACATATTGCTCACCATCAAATGGCAATACTAGCTCGAGTTCTTTGTTTTTATTTATTTTTATTTTTGTTCCAGATTGCTTTAAGTTTTTCTTTTTTTCGTGCTCATACATCTTTCGCTCTATCAAGCCGCGCATGGCAAAACAAGAAAACGTATTGAGAAATAAAACAGCACAAATAAAACCTGATATATATCTTTTCACGATATAACCCCCATAGATATTTAGATATTTATAAAATATTAATAATTCTTAGCACTTTAAAGTATAGAATAATCAGCGAAGCTTGTCAATCTGTCAAACTAAGTCGTCTTGAACAATTTTTATGTGCCCGTTATGGTCAATAGTGATAATGTCCGGTTTGCCGTCCCCATCAATATCGCATGTAGCGCCAGCAACAAAGCTGTCTTTGTCTGCCTTTGTCATGCCCAAATAGCTGTGTGGCGTCTCTTTTTTGCCGGTGAAGTGGTGAGAGCCTTCAGAGCCCGAACCGAACCCATATGTATAATAAAACCGTTCATTTTTGCCGCCACCGGAATATCCTTGTGGCTTCCAACCAATGGAACCTTCGCCGCTTAATTTGTCAGTGTAAGTCCCGTTCTCTGCCCAATATGCCTTTTGAGCCGTATAAATCGACCCCAAATTCATATAGGCCTCAGAACGCTTGGCCTTGGCTAAAAATTTGAAAAAATTAGGTACCGCGATAACCGATAAGAATGCTATAATTGAAACCACAATCATAAGCTCTATAAGCGTAAATCCCATAAACTTTGAGCCACTTCTCATACCACTCCCCCTGTAAAATAGTTAAAATAACCAAAAATCCCAAATTTTACTCCAAGTCTAATGAAATTATCACAAACGCAACCATTTAAAGTCAATAAAATTTTACAGTGATTACAAATAGAAACACCAGCTATGAAATAAAATTCAAGCAAAGCCTCTGGAAATCTCCTAATAAACATAAAACCCCTCTCGAGATTTTACACATAGCAAATAAACAACGCCTAGCCAAATGATAATTTATTGATTGACATTTTTGACAGATGATTTATATTGTAATAGGTAACAAAACGTATTTTGAAGATAGACATTATTGATAATGGGACAAAGATAGGTAGTGGGTAATGGGATAATAATTGGATATTAAAAAATTATGGACTCATTAACGACGGAGAAAGATCATGAAAACAATAAAACAAACAGATAAAAATGCTGTAGCAACGGGAAAACAAAGAAGTTACAATGAAATAGTTGAGTTTCTTGACAAAAATTGGTCGACAAACGAAGATGATAAATCTTTAAGCTGTATAAAACAACTTGATAAAGCTTTTGGAAGTATATCAAAAAAACTAAACACAGTTACTATTTCTGGAACAAACGGAAAAAGTTTAACCATGCACTTTGCTGCAAAGATCCTTAAAGAAGAAGGATTGATTGTAGGAGCATTCTCTTCTCCCCATATCATGACCTACAATGAAAGATTATCCCTTAATAACGAAACTATACCAAATAAAGTTTTTACAGAAATCGCAAACGAAGTAATAAATACCGCTGAATCTATTGGGATTAATGCAAATACGCTAGACCTCCTTACTATGATGTCAATGGTATACTTCAACAAAAATAAAGCTGATGTGGTCCTTTTCGAAGTAAACGAAGGCGGCCTTTACCACCCAATAAATATATGTGACGCAAAAATTACTGCAGTTACCCGAATTACCCCAGATAAAGTTGAAAATATTTCAGATTTCATCACCGACGTTATGGGCGTCATAAGAAAAAATACCTGGGTAATATCAGCCGATCAAAATAAATTTAACTTACAAACAATGCAAGAATTGGCAGAAAACAAAGGAGCTCAATGGGCAATGCCTATACGTAAATTGGCTCCACTTTCTTACCCATTTGAACAACTACATGGAAGATGCGCTGCATTAGCAGAAAGAATTGCACATATCTTTGTTAATAAAATTGTGGTTAAAAGTGCAGAAGTTATATCCGGCAGCCTACTTACAAAACCAAAAGCACAAAGAGGCCGACCAACACTAGAAGCAAAAAGACAAGCTGAACTTAACCCAAGAAAAACCATTGAACAATTTTGGAAAGAAGCAGAAAACACACTATCAGCAAGATTCCAATTACTTGATAAAGAAAAACCAAGCGTCTTGCTCGACAACTCCGATAACTTAGATGCATTTGAAAATCTACTACTTGGAATCAGGCTTCTTCATTACCAAAAACCACTAAAAGGTTTAACCGTCATTCTTGGTGGAAACAATCCAGACATAGACTTGAACGAGTTCTTGAAATTACTTCGTTACTTCTTCAAGAAAACATCTGGGCAAGTAATTGTATGTCCTACTGATTCACTAGCTGGACACAAAGGTGGAAAATCTTGGAATGTTGAAAAGATAACAAATGATATCAAGAGCATGAAAATTAAAGCAAAATCAAGTAAAAGCTTTAAAGAAGCATTTGAAGCTGCTCAGAAAACAGTTGATGAGCGTCACGGGCTTGTGGTAATTACAGGTTCTACCTCAGTTATTACCCAATACTGGCGTTACAAAGGAATGAAAAAAATAGCATAATTTACAATATTATTCGTAAGTAACTATGCAATATTATAACGTCATTCTATCTATTATAATTGGACTTTCTACAGGAATAATATACGGGCTCTTTTTCGTCAGGTCACGAAAAAGGGCCCTACTTTCTGGTCAAACATCGGTCAAAAGTCTGGTTTTTTCAAGTATCTTTTCTTCCTTAAGATTAATACTTCTTGCCATACTATTTTTTTATTTGTTGCGATTACGCTCAATAAATTTTATAATCTTATTACAATCATTTTTGATAACGTTTTGGTTTGTGGTATTTAAACAAGGGACAAAAGGGTCATGGAAGGCTTAGAGCTTTTAAAAAAAGAAACGTGGCAACCGCTCTCACAGTTTGGCTTAAAGCACAAGTTTTTCAATATGAATTACTCAATCATTGTAAACACCTGGGTTGTTCTTCTTGTTATGCTTGTAATACTTATTCCTGTGTATATAATTCTAAAAAGAAAACCTGGCCTAGTACATTTCATGATAACCAGTTTTATAAAATATTTTGTAAATCTAACTAAACAGTCTTTGGGGTTTTTTGAATTTAAGCACTTTGCTTTTGTTGCATCTATTTTTATGTTCATTCTTATGTGCAATTTAATCTCAATAATTCCTGGTTTGGAAGAACCAACGCAAGATGTTAACACAACGCTGGCTTTAGGCGTTGTATCTTTCTTGTATACTCATTATTACAGCATAAAAACACATGGGCTTTGGGCCTACATAAAAGAATATTTTGAACCTTTCTTTCCTATGTTTCCACTTAACGTTGTCGGTAAAATCGCAAGCATCGTTTCTATCTCGTTTAGACTTTTTGGAAACATTTTTGGTGGTGTTATCATATCAAAAATATATTTCAGTATGATTCAAGGTTCATGGTGGAAAGAAACCATGGGAATTTTATCTGGTATAAATTTCGTAATAAAACTTTTCTTTGGTCTATTTGAAGGCGGCCTACAAGCATTCGTGTTTACCATGCTAACTGTTACGTATCTTTCAATTGAATTACAAAAAGAAGAGCCTAGCGAGCAAGCTGAAAAGCAACAGCCCGATCAACCCAATAAACAAAACGATGCAAAAACCAATATCCAAGTCAAAACAAAAGAGGAAACTGCATGATAGAAGTGGTAGAATTTCTTCACTATCTGTCCATAGCCATGGTAGCTGCGGCAAGCTCTGTTTCTGTCGGAATCGGTGAGGGAATTGTTGGTCTTAATGCCATAAAAGCAATCAATATTCAACCAAGAGCCAGAGACGAGATTCAAAAAACTGCTGTTTTAGGAATGGCTTTAGTAGAAACGGCAGCAATAATAGGGGTCTCTATCGCATTTATACTTTTGATTGGCACACGACAGGAAGACAAAAATATATATCTTGCCATATCAGAAATTGGCATAGCACTAGGAATAAGTTTATCAGGTTTTGTAATCGGTTTTGTCTCCGCAATGCCTGCAAAAAGTGCTTGTCTTGCAATCGCCAGACAACCATTTTTTGGAAACAAGATATTACGTTTTATGCTCATCACTCAATCAATGATTCAAACGCCAATTATCTTTAGTTTCATTGTAGCAATGTTTATTAAAAACATGGCCGTAGGTGCCACAACACTGGCACAAAGTCTCAAACTACTGGCAAGCGGCCTTGCCATAGGCCTTGGAAGTATCGGCCCGGCAATTGGCCTTGGAGAATTTGGAAAAATAACCTGTGAATCGATTGGTGTTAATCGCAAAGCATATGGAAAAATATTTACTTTTACACTCATAAGCGCAGCGATTATAGAAACCCCTATCATATTTGCATTGCTAGTCAGTATGCTCATCATAAGCTCGGGAAGTCCAAGCATGCTCAAAGCAATCGCATTAGTATCATCCGCATTTTGTATCGGCATAGGAACATTTGGACCGGGGGTAAGTTCTGGACAAACAGCAGGCTCTGCGTGCAAAGAGATAGCCAAGAACCCAGATAACTATTCAAATATGTCGAAAGTGAGTATTTTTGCGCAAAGTATAACAGGAACCGCAGCGATATATGCATTGATGATATCGATACTACTAATACTTGTTGTAAAATAAGGTCAACAAATTAAATCCGTCTTCGCCAAGGTGCAGTTTATCCTAAGCCTGTCGAAGGGACGGACGCCACGCCTGTCCTGAGCCCGCCAAAAGGGCTTTCATCCCCGAATCAAAGATTCGGAGTATTCAGGCGAAGCGAAATAAAAAAAGAGGCGTATGAAGAATAAAAAGGAGATACAAGTTCTCTATGTTATTACCAAACTAGAACTTGGAGGCGCACAAAAGGTTTGTCTTTCACTACTCAATGGCATAAAATCAAACGGTCACGAATCTTTTTTAATATCTGGTAGTCACGGTCAATTGGTAAAAGATGTTGCAGATAAACCAAATGTAATTCTGCTTGAAAGTTTTACCCGCGAGGTATCTATTAAAAAAATTTTTCTAGAGATTAAAGCCTTTTTTGATCTCGTAAAACACATAAGAAAAATAAAACATACCAACCCGAATCTCATCGTTCATACCCACAGCACAAAGGCAGGCTTATTGGGAAGATGGGCCGCATTTTTTGCAGGCGTAAAAAAAAGAGTACACACCGTACATGGATACAGCTTTCATACCCACCAAAATAAAATAGCCTGGCTAATAACTTATCTTCTTGAGCTTATCACAAGTTTTATCACCACCCATTATATCTGTGTCTCATCAGAAGATGTAAAAACAGGCATTAAATTATTTCCTAAATTTTCAAAAAAACATACAATAATTCGTGCAGCCGTGGACTGGGAGCAATTTTATATCCCCGCAAGAAAAATTGATGAGTTTCCTGAGCACAAAAGACAATTTATATTCGGCACCGTCTCATGCTTTAAAAAACAAAAAAATCTTTTTGATTTATTTAGGGCATTTGAATACGCCTACTCACAAAATCACAGTATCAAGCTTGAAATCGTAGGCGATGGCCATTTAAGACCTGAGATCGAACAATGGATAGCTAAACACGATCTTGAAAATAAAATTATTCTACACGGCTGGCAAGAAAGAGTCGCCCCCTTTATGATCAACTGGAATGCCTATGTGATGAGCTCGCTTTGGGAAGGCCTTCCGTGCGCTATAGTTGAGGCCCGCCTGCTCAAATTACCAGTATTGAGCTACAAAACCGGCGGTATTCATGACGTCATTATACACGGCGAAAATGGGTTTTTATACAAACAAGGTAACTGGAGAGAACTGGCAAGCGGCATGCTTGCCCTCGCCGGCAATCAATATCTGTATAAAAAGCTCCAAGAACACCCTGAAGATCTAAGCGATTTTAACGATCAAAATATGGTAACGCAACACCTTGAGCTTTACAAAGAATTGTAGAACCCCTACACTTTAATTAAAATTTAAAATTGGGGCAAGAAAAATGCGTAAAAATTTGGTTAAAATTGGAAAAGAACGAGCAATAGTTTTTCATGACACTTTGTTAAAAAAACTTGGAATCGATAACAACACAGAACTTGAAATCAAAGTCAAAAATAAAGAAATTTGGGTAACCCCAATAAAAAATAACAAACAAAAAATTGAAAAAAAGAAAGAATAAAAATAGTATTTTGAAAAAACAAAGAGGGGCACCTGTGATATACGATAACGTAATAAAAGCAATAGGCAATACGCCGCTAGTAAAATTGAATATAGATTCTCCTGCTCAAATATATGCAAAACTTGAATATCTTAACCCGTCGGGAAGCATAAAAGATAGATCTGCACTGTACATGATTGAACATGCTGAAAAAACAGGCAAACTCAAACCTGGTGGAACCATAATCGATGCCTCTTCAGGAAACCATGGGATAGCAGTGGCTATGATCGGTGCACTCAAAGGTTACCAAGTTGTTATCACCGTTTCGGAGAAAATTAGCCAAGAAAAATTACAATCAATCCAAGCATATAACGCAAAAACAATCATGTGTCCTGCTACTAAATTTATTGATGATCCACAAAATTATCACAGTGTTGCTCTTGCACTCCACAAGAAAACACCTAACTCTTTTATGCCAAACCAGTATTTCAATATCACAAACGCACAAGGGCATTATGAATCTTTAGGCCCAGAAATATGGAAACAAACAAACGGGAAAATTACACACTTTTTTGCAGGTGCTGGCACAGGAGGCACAATAAGCGGTGCTGGCAAATATCTCAAAGAAAAAAACCCTGATGTAAAAATTATCGCCATAGATTCGAACAACTCATATTATTCAACTAATGGCAATCCAAAGCCGTACAAAATAGAGGGTATCGGCATAGATTTTGTCTCTCCGGTACTTAATCACCAGATTATAGACGAAATCATCCCTATAACTGACGCTGACGCACTATCCATGGTTAAAAAAATGGCAAATCAGAATGGCATACTAGCAGGACCAAGTAGCGGCGCAGTCGCCCATGCAGCTCATGCGTATTGCGCAAACCTACAAAATGGCCTTGCTGTGGCTATATTTGGCGATTCAGGCCGTGCCTACTTAACAAAAAATTACTATTAAAAAGACCCCATAAACCCAATATGACCCTCCTAATGGGGCTGTTGACAGGCACTCCCTATACATATAAGCTGATAATACCTAAAAAAATGGATAAATGGCAGGTGTGGTCTTAAAGCAAGTTTTTAATTTTTATAAGCTTTTTAAAAAATTTAAAAAATATTAATAATGGAGGAAGTCTCATGTTTAGACATAGATCGTTTATAGTAAAACTTACACTTATAGCACTTATAAGCTCAAGCTTGCAAACACGCCAAGCACAAGCTACGTTTTCAACAAATATTTTTTCTGGAATCAAGAAAAGTTTCAACAACGCAAATAAAACTATTAAAACTGGGCTTTACGTAGCTTTAGGCCTTCTGGGTTACAAATCTGTGATAAAACCAATATCTAGCTTTATTCTTGGAAAAAGAGTTACAAACACAATTGACGGGGGAATTAACTTCTCTCTGTTTACCGCATGCGTTTTAGGCGCATCATATCTTTATGACAAGTTTATCTTGAAAGGCTCAATCGCTAAATCAATCCAGAATTTCTTTAATCCGGAAAAAAAGAAACAAATAAAAGATACCAAAAAACAGCCCCAACAAAAACGAGATAAAACAAAAGAAAAAATAACAAAAAAAAGAAAGCCTAAAAAGAAAAATAAACCTGTAAAAAAACAGGAAAAAGAAAATTGCACCATATGCTTGTGTGAGATGGAAAACAATCGAAACATAAAAGAACTTGTGTGTAAACATAAGTTTCATGAAAACTGTATCGATAAGTGGATAAAACAAAATAGAACATGCCCTATTTGCAGAAGATTTGCGGAAACAAAAAAAGAACAGGACAAGCGCAAACATTTAGGAAAAAAGGAAAGAGAAGAAACATTAAGAAAGTTAAAACTTGCAGATGATACAAAAAGATCAATAAATAGAGTTTTGAGTCACACTATCAATAGCCGTAGCAACAGTCCCTGTTGGTGCTTAAAATCATCGCACTCAATAGCAAAAATTATTGACGATCTAGTAAGCCTAGAAATAATTACTAATAACTGTTTAGATAACTTCGAAAGAGTATGTCTCAATATAGGAATAATACCACTTATAGCGTTAGAAATTATACAAGATATTGTAGGAGAAAACAGCCAATTTTCATCACAGAGTATAATTGATGAATTTATAAACAACTTAAAATCCAATGGTAGAACATCAGGACCGCGCTACAGAATGAATTATATGCGCCGCATAACACACAGTGGATTTATACACAATAATCCAATAGGAAGTTTTAATTATAGGGGAGCAAAAGAAACATCTAGATCTGATGCAAAAAATTTAATAAAACAAAGATTACAAAGACTAAAAATAAATATTTATATTTCTACTCAAAAAAATAATAATGACAACTCATTAAAAATTGAAATATTAAAAGAACTTATATGGCTAGGGGTTATAAAAAAAGAAGAAACAAGCCACAACGAACAAACAAGCCTTTCGAGAAAAATTAAAAACATAAAAAATCAAAATTTAGTACAACAAAGTATAAATAATATAGAAAATGGAGAATATTCTAGAATAAACATAAATATCATTTACAATGGCAGAGGAACTCTTTTATAAAACGCAAATATTAACCGAAAGCCATACCCTGAGGGGCCGTTGACAGACAGCCCCTTTTAAAATACGCTATTTATAGCTAATTAATGGTGTATTTTAAGTAAAAAAACCCTTATTCCAAAGAGAGGTTATAAAAATGATAAAGAATAATAATTTTGTGAAAATAGTGAAGAAGCTTAAGTTATTAGTGCTTGCTCTGGTTATTGGCTCAGTTATGACGCCACAGACATCTCAGGCGTTTTTGGGCAACATGTTCAAGAGCGCATACGAGTATGTAAATAATGCATGCAAGTATGTAAAGAAAAAGTGCTATGATCCGACAAAAAAACGGTATGACGATTTGAAAGCAAAGTACGAATATACCAAAAAGGTTACCAAAATAACTGCTTGTTCTATCGCAAGTTTATTGGCCTACAAAAAACTTGTTAAACCTATATCAAGGCTTATGTTTGGTAAAAGCGCAAGGCCCGTTATAAGAACGATTGACAAAGGGATCAATATCTCTTTATTGGGAATGTTGGCAGCTGGAGCTTTTTATATGTACGACAGATTTGTTGCGCAAGGAAGAATCTTAAACAAAATAAGAAACGCAAAAACTCAGATCTTAAGCCATGTCACAGATACTGTAACAAGACTCAGGGATTATATCGATCCAAGACTTGATTCTATAGATACTCAACTCTCAGAAGTTAAACGTAGCGTAAGAGAAGTGAGAAATGACGTAAGAGACATAAAAAATAAAACGACTGAGAACAATAATTTACTTAAGGGTAGCATTATTAAAACAGCGCCTTTACAAAAAAAATGATGCTCCCCGCAGCAAGCTACGGAGTATCTGGGAAGGTCTGCAAATTAAATCCGTCT
>JBHPCA010000040.1:0-12017 GCA_042576225.1 Candidatus Babelota bacterium | reverse complement strand
CTCCCAAAATACGGGTTGAAACGGAGAAATACCAGGCGCTTACTCTATTTTCTTATTTTGAAAAAAGATTCTCAGATAATTCTGGTATAATACGGCTTCTTTCTTCTTTGATATCAGTTGTATTCCTTACTTTTTACATCTCATCAGGTTTGGTTGCAATGGGCCGATTGTTTGAGAATGCATTTGGAACATCCTATGTTTTAGGGATTTTCTTGGGCCTTGCAATAACGGTGATTTATACACTGATAGGGGGTTTTGTCGCAGTTGCATGGTGCGACTTTTTCCAAGGATTATTTGCAATTGTTATGATAATTTTGGTACCAACAATGGCTTATTATTTGATTGGTGGTTGGCCAGTAATTGCGCAAGCTGCGGCAGAAAAACAAATATCTTTAAGTCTTGTTCCTGCTGCTGCGTCTATATGGACCATATTGGCTTTTGTTTTCACCTGGGGACCGGGATATTTTGGCCAGGCCCATCTACTTAGTTTTTTTATGGGTATAGATGATCCTAAAAAGATAAAATATGCCAAATATGTGGGACTTACCTGGCAGGCATTAGCGCTGCTATTCGCTATTTTTATCGGCGTTGTTGGAATTGCCTATTTTCATACCGGTGCTGAGGCTGAATTAATCTACATTTTACTGACTAAACTTCTATTCTCCCCATTTATTGCAGGATTTGTCTTATGTGCGATACTTGCTGTTACATTATCTACATTAGATACCCAAATATTAAGTTCAGGTACTATTTTGGCAGAAGATTTCTATAAAAAAATAGTACACAAAAAAGCATCGTCAAAAACCATCGTTTTGATGTCCAGATTGTTTTCTATAACGATATCATCAATAGCAATTATTATTGCGTTTGACGGGAGCAAGACGATTTATGATCTAGTCAATTACGCCTGGTCTGGCATGGGAAGTGCATTTGGCCCGCTTGTTATTGCTTCTTTATACTCAAAAAAAGTAAACAAATACGGAGCAATGGCTGGTATTATTACTGGCTCTGTGGTATCAGGCGCCTGGTATTTGCTCAAAATTCCTTTGGCACCATTAATTCCCGGGTTTATTGCAAGTGCTATCGCAATTTATTTAGTTTCGTACGTAACGCGAAATAAATAGATTTTACAATTAAAACCCTGGGTGTCTATTTGAATTAATCAAGCTTTTTTCTCTCTTCTTGACATAGGTTTTTATTTCTGTACACTGTTCTTATGTTTAATATTTTTATATTTATTTTTAACCCCATTTTCATGAGGAGAATACATGAAAAAGTTTAATCTTTTATTGTCAGCAGCAATGCTTATAGGTGCAGTGGCAGCAGTTAATTGTGAAATTATCACAAGAAAAGTTGTTTCTAAAGAGGCTACAAGCGAAACTGAGATTGCGAGAGACAAAAATGCTGAAGCAATAAAGAAAGCAGCTTTGGCAAATAACCCAGAAGCTAAATCTTTAGAAGTTAAGCGTGACGGTAAATACATGGTCGTAGTATTACGTGATGAAGATAAAGCTGGATACGAAGTAACAGTGTATGACATTGATACAAATAAAGTTGTTCTTAACCTTATTCCTTCAGAAAAAATAAGAACATTTGATCTCAATGAAGGTTCATTGGTTCTTAAGTGGACAGGATTCTGGAGAACAGAAACAACCTATTCTCTTGGTAAAACATGCAAAAAATGTGGGAAATTTAAAACTCGCATTGGTGCAATTACAAAAACAAGAGCTATTTACGGTTGGGCACCTTGCCTATAATTTGCGATAAGCAATAAGAAGTAAATTTAAAACCCCGGTTTAACGATAGTTGACCCGGGGTTTTTTAATGCTCTCTTGTGATTTGTGCGTTATATGGTACGCTTATACACGTATTTTGTGGCTAAAGGATAAATGTATACTAGGGTAAAAAATGAGTAAAAAAAAGCTGGCTAATATAGAAAAAGATTTTGCGCAATGGTACCAAGACGTTGTCTATGAGGCCGAACTGGTTGACCAGGCACCGGTTAGGGGTTGCTTTGTAATTCGGCCATATGGTACTGAAATTTGGGAAAATATAAAAAACGTTTTAGACAAGAGAATAAAAGAGACGGGCCATGAAAATGCAATTTTTCCCTTGTTTATACCGCAATCCTTTATAACTAAAGAGGCTGAACATATTGAGGGCTTTGCGCCAGAGTTAGCTATTGTTACTCATGCAGGCGGCAAGGAGCTACCAGAGCCGCTTGTAGTTCGCCCAACTTCTGAGACGATGATCCACTTTATGTTTGCAAGATGGATAAAGTCATGGCGGGATTTACCGCTTAAAATTAATCATTGGGCCAATGTAGTCCGTTGGGAGATGCGCCCAAGGGCGTTTATACGAACCACCGAATTTTTCTGGCAGGAAGGGCATACCGCTCATGCAACACTTGAGGAAGCTGATAAAGAGGTACTTGATATGCTACAAGAATACGTCAATCTTGCACAAGATTACTTAGCTGTGCCGGTAATAAAAGGTTTAAAATCTGAGAGTGAAAAATTTCCAGGAGCTGAAAAAACGTATACTTTTGAGGCTCTTATGCCTGATGGTAAAGCAGTTCAGATGGGCACATCACATCTATTATCACAAAATTTTGCAAAGGCGTTTGAGATGCAATATCAAAATAAAGAAGGAAAAATGGCTTTTCCTTATTTGACCAGCTGGGGAGCAACTACCAGATTGGTCGGTGCTATGGTTATGATGCATGGGGACCAAAAAGGTTTGGTGATTCCTCCAAAAATCGCACCCGTGCAGGTGGTGATCATACCAATACTGAAGAAAAATCAGGATAATTCTGCTGTTTTGGATGTGGCCAACACAATAAAAGAAAAAATTGCAGGTTTTGCACGAGTTCTTCTAGACAAAGATGAGACCAAGACTCCTGGGGCAAAATTTTATAAGTGGGAACTAAAAGGCGTACCAGTTCGTATAGAGATTGGGCTTCGTGATGTTGAACAAGGCGTTGCTATAGTCGCCGATAGGCTTGGCATGGGCAAAGAGCCGGTTGCATTTGATGCTATCGCAGAGTACGTCAAAAACTTACTTGAGACTATACAAGATCAGATGCTTGAGCGGGCTAAAGAGAAACTGGAGAACCAATGGTATAAAGAAGAAAAATTGGCAACCTTTGGTAAAAAAATGCAAGAGGCTGGTGGGTTTTACCAGACCGGTTGGTGCCGCAATCCTGAGTGTGAGAAAGAATTGAAAAAATATCAGGCATTTACAAGATGTTTATTGGAAGAAAAAACGTTTAAAAAGTGTTTTCACTGCAATGAAGATAGTGTCTCTGATGTGTTGGTAGCAAAGTCTTATTGAGATGTGAGATAGTTTTGTGTATAAAAATGTGATAAGTTTTTGATTTTTTTAAGTATTTTTTTTGTTATCGTAACAAAATTTTTCAGCTTGACGGTATTTATTTTTAAGGGAATAAATAGGTCCTTCGACAGGCTCAGGATGAACGGAATAAGGGGAAAGTTGCTTTTTTAGATTAAGTTTGCATTCTACTTATGTTTTTGGCGATTATGGGGGGAACATCCTGCTTTGCGAAGGCGTAAACGAAAAAGGGAATGGTAGTGGAGAGAACTATAAATAAATTTGAGGCATATTTACTCACAGAAAAGCGGGTTTCTCAAAGCACGCTAGAGGCCTATATGCGCGATCTAAGGCAGCTTTTTTTGTATCTGAAAGGTGAGCATCGTGTGACTCTCAAAAAGGCCACGAGAGAGCATCTTAAAGGCTTTTTGTTTTTTCTCAAAAAGAAAAAATGCAGTTCTGCGCGAACCATGTCTAGAAAAATATCGGCAATAAAAGTATTTTACACCTATGCAAGGACCTATATGGGGTGGAAGAATATTGCTGGTGATCTGACATTTCCAAAATTAGAAAAAAAATTGCCCCAATATTTAACAGAGCAAGAAATAGAAAAATTGTTCGAAATAGCAGACCAAGATACTACTTTAGTTGGCGAGAGAAATAAGATTATGCTGTACTTGCTTTATGTCTCAGGAATGCGTATTAGTGAAATGGTTAATTTACAGGTTTCGCAGGTGCAATCTGATTCAGGGTTTATAAATGTGAGTGGCAAGGGAGGTAAAGGGAGAGTTATTCCTATACCAAAGCCGATGATGCAAAAATTAGATGGGTATATCGAGCATGTTTTGCCAAAATTGGTTAATATGAAAAAAGTGAAAAAGAAAAAGAGTAATTACTTGTTTCCGGTTATGTATGCGGGGAAAGTTAAGACAATTTCACGGCAGGCTTTTTGGGTGATTTTGAAAAAGATATGGGCAAAGACGGGAAGTAAAAGATCTATATCGCCTCATCAGATGCGTCATTCACTGGCAACCCATATGCTTAAGAAAGGTGTAGACTTAAGATCTTTGCAGATGTTGCTTGGGCATGAGAACCTTTCTACTGTACAGATATACACACATTTGGATATTGGTTATTTGCGTGATGTGTATGATAAAAAACACCCAAGAGCATAATAGGGTATAAATTAAAGCTTTTAAGCCTTTAAATTTTTATTTTTTTCTTTAAAATAATAGCTAGTAGATTAGAATAACGAAAACTCGAAAATTGAAATATTTTAAAAAAAGCAAAAAAATAAAGGCCCTTATGCAGACAAAAAACTTATCTCCCCGCTCTCCCTGAGCTTGACGAAGGGTCTATATTAGTTTTTATGTGGTTTAGCATGTTTTTATTGTATGAAAAAATTAACTGGCAAGGTTTTTTTGTAACCGTTTTTAGAAAAAATAAGCTTTTAGTATAAACCCTTCGTCAAGCTCAGGGAGAACGGGGAGAGAGTATCTTGTTAAATCAAGTGTTTGTTCTTTGTGTTTTTATTTTGAGTTCGCGTTAAAATAGAAAAAAATTATGTAAATTAATAGATTAATCAGGATTTATATATGGATAACAGATTTGTTGTAGATCAAAAACCGTTGATGTCAATTTTGTCGTTTATGCATCCAATATGCAATAAGCGCACAACGCTTGATGCAACGTCATCTATACTTTTTCAGGTAAGTTTGAAAGAATTAATTTTAAAAAGCACAGATTTGGAAATTAGCTTGCAGTCAAGTTATTTGCTCAAAGATTGTGATGTTCAGGAGACAAGGTCTTTTCTGGTTTCTGGAAAACGTATTTTTGATCTGGTCAAAGAACTTGAGGGTGAGATAGAGTTTTTCATAGAAGACACTCAGTTGGTGGTAAAGTCGGGGAAGGTAAATCTTTCTTTAAATATTAAAGATGCTCAAGAGTTTCCTCCATTTCCAGAGCGCATAGAAAACTTGATGCAGATTGAGTCAGGGTTTTTATTGGATATGTTCTCAAAAGTTGCATTTTTGATTCCTCAGAATAATGCAAACCCTGCATTAAACGGCCTTTATTGGGAGATAGATAAATCGGGCTTTAAGATGACTTCTACTGATGGGCATTGTTTGGTACAGGTTAAATCGCCAAAATATAATCTGGATGAGCCAAAAAGTTGGTTGTTGCCACGCAGAGCTATCTTTGAAGTGAAAAAGATTTTGGAAAGTTCCCAAGAAACGGGGGTATTTGTAGGCCTTTGTGGGAATCAGTTAGTCTTTTCAGGCGAATCGTTTAATTTTTTTACGAAATTATTGGCAGATCCGTTTCCGCAATATAATACCATTTTGGAAAAAGAGGGCTTTTATGGGGCGACGGTTGATAGAAGTAGTTTGATAAAGACGTTAAGAAGGTCGGCATGTTTATTATCAGGGCAGTTTATTGCAACTAAGTTTGGTTTTGCAAAAGAGTCGATTCATGTGTCTATGCAAAACAAAGAGGTTGGCAAGTTAGAAGAAGAGATCCCATTGTTGCAGTTTGATGGCCAGAAGATAGATATCAGGTTTTATGCACCGTATTTGGTTAATGGTTTGCAGGTGTTTCCTGAGGAGCAGGTGGAGTTCCATTTACAAAATTCTTCTAAACCGATTATGTTTGAGTCTAACAAAGATGATAAAAGCTTGGTATATCTGGTGATGCCGGTTTCTCCGACAACTGGTACTTAAATGGGTGTTTAAACGAGTGTTTGATTAATGCGCATTAATACACTTAATATTAAAAACTTTCGTTGTTTCAAGTCTTTGAGGTTGAACTTTGAGACGCCTATTTCTATTATTCAAGGTGATAATGGCGCAGGCAAAACTAGTATTTTAGAAGCAATTCACTACATGTGTTATATGCGATCTTTTCGGGCCTCTTCGCCTAGAGACTTGATACATTTTGACAGTGATAACTTCTTTGTCAAAGCTGGGTTTACGGCTCATGGCACTGAGTCGGGGAAACTAGAACATGAGATCCAGGTGGGTTTTTCGCAAAACAAGAAGTTGGTCAAGTTAGACAAGAAGCATATCAGTTCTTTTAAAGATTTGATGGATTTTTACAGGGTCGTGACGCTTGTTGAAGATGATCTTTGGCTTATCAAGGGTGGTCCGGATATAAGACGAGCATTTTTGGACAATGCGATTTTATTGGTGGACCATACGTTTTTGGGTAAACTCAGGGAGTTTAAGAAAGTCTTGCAACAGAGAAACATGCTTTTACAGCTCGACAGAGTTACTCAGGAATCGTATGATTTGTGGACGAGGCAGTTGTGGGAGAAATCACGAGAGATTCAGGTAATGCGCAATAAAATTATTACGGTATACCAAGATTGTGTGAACAATGCGCTCAAAGCTGTTTTTGTCGGGGTTTCCCAAAAATCTCAGGGAAAACCCCAAAGCAAATTGGGCAAATCTCGGGATGCTCAGGCCAAGTCCAAAGAGTCAGCAATAACGGTATCTTTTGAGTATAAACCCAAAAAAATGGGGCTTAAGCTGGATTATGATCAATTTATTTCCCAAATGGGAGATTTAAAGCAGCAGGAGATGCGCTTTAGAAGGTCTTTGTTTGGAGCCCATTTGGATGATTTTTTGATAAAATTTAAGAGTAAAAAATCTAAAGTGTATGCTTCTCGGGGGCAGCAAAAGTTGGTGGTATTGCTTTTGAAAGCGGCTCAGCTGGTTAATTTAAGCAAAGAGCGTGGCCAGGCGGTCTTTTTGCTGGATGATTTCATGACAGATTTTGATGAAGAAAAAGCTGAGCTTTTGGTCAGTTATTTGGTATCTTTAGGGGGACAATTGATATTTACCTCACCATCTAAATTGGGGTTTTTTGATGATTTGCTGCTTAGAATGGGCGCATCTAAGATAAAGTTGTCGTATTGAAACAAATGGGGTATTTTAGGCAAAAAAAAGAAAATTTATATTGACAGGAGTGAAAGAAAGAGTTACACTGTTTGTGATATAGCTTGAGATTTGTTTGAAAGTATTACAATAATAATAAACAAAAAATTTGATATTTTTAAAAAATAGCGTAAGCTATATTATGAGATTGAGATTGTTAAGAATTATTAATAATTTTTGGTAATTTTAATCTTTTTAGTTTTGGCTTCATTACTACTCTCCTTTTTTCCATCGCATTGATTTTTATCAATGCGATGGTTTATTTTTGCGCAATTTTTCTTTCAATGTTATCTTATTGTGGTAACAAAAATTTGACAGTTAAAAGGGGATAGTGTGGCGTGCAAGGTGTATTTGAAGCTCAGTAAATCAAACAGGTGTTTTGTATTATTTCCCATCTTATTTTTATTTATTTTTTCTTGCCTATCTTATGCGCATGAGTTTTTGTATCCAGTGGCCAGCATAGAGCATAATGGCAAAATAGCGGTATACGTCCTATATCAAAAATCGGTTACCCATATTGAGCTTTGGCTGTGGGATCCGGAGTCCAAAAAAGCTTCAAAGGGGCTTCTTTCTTCTTATGTGCCAGCCGGGTTAAAAGTGCTTCCTGCTCATGATGGTTTTAGCTTTATAGATGAGGGTAGAATACGTATAAAAACATTCAATAGAAGATCGCCAAAATCTATAGATATCTATGAGCCAATATACGATATAAATGAGGTTCATTGGATAGATGATGCTAATTTTTATGTGAGCGCAAAGCAAGACGGGCGCTTTGCAGTGTTCCATGTTCATTCAAGTGGGCTCATAAAAGGCATTTTACAAGATAAAGTCTATGATTTTATGTATCCTCAAAAAGTGGGCAATACGTTATTTTATATCGAAAGAAAAATTAAAGAAGGTGAATATAAAAAAGAGCATATTTCTTACAAAATAGCACAGGCGAATTATCCCCCGTTGGAGGATTATTTAGAGAATGTGATATGCTCAATAAATCAAGATAATAAAGACGATTTTGAGAAAAAAGCAAAGACAATAAGTGCGTATACGCAAAAAACAATAGATATGGAAAGTGTTTACATCGTTGACTTTAAAGCGAGTCCCATTGCTTTTTTAACCATGATCTCTGAAGATGAGGGCTTTTTCTTGGAGCACCCTGAGAATATTGATCGGCATGATGAAACAATAACGTTTAACTGTTATCACATAAAAAACCAAAATTATATCAAAAAACAATCCAATACCAACCCAAACAGCTCCCCAAAAAATATCACCAAAAAAAACACCTCTAATTATTTGAGCGACTGGAGCTGCAAAGAAATATTCTCTTTCTCCATTCCCTCTTATCTTATCTTAGATTTACTTAATTTTTGTTTATATGAATCTATATTGCCATTGCTACCGAGATATTACAATAAAGGCATATACTATGCTGATTGTTCGCCAAAAAGAGCACAAAACCTTAATCTTTTTTGTTATAATTTTGATACTGGTGTAAGTAAGCAAAAGTCGTTTGCAAAACCCCAACAGTTAATGTTTTCTCCTGTGTTTACAAAAAATGGTATATTTTATGGGGGCAAGATTGAAAATATCCATAATGCGGACCATTATATGGGCGCATATCCAAGAATGTGGATCGACGATGCGGGTTCAGTATGCATAGATTTGCCCCAAATACCCTCAACCCGGTAAAAAAACAACAGAAAACTACACAAAATTGGGATCGCATTAAATTTTTTTGAATCTACTTGAATTCCTTTTGGATACCGATATACCCTTGCAAATCGTAAGTTTTGCGATTATGCATCGTTTTTCTTTACAAACTGTCAATTGTTGGTTTGCCTTTAATTGTATATGTGATATAATCTTAAACACCCTTTAAAATATAGTTTTTTGTGGTTTTAATTAAATAATTTATGGAGGTTTCCAGTGTTTAAATTAAATAAAAAAATAGTCTTATCAATTATCTCACTTTGTTCTTTAGCGAGCTTTAACATGTCAAGAAGTATGATTACACCTATTGGGCCGTATAATTTTTTGTTAAACAAAATGATAAAAGGCGTAACAAGCAAATCAATATCGGGAGTTTATCGCGTAGCAAGCTGGTTAAGGAGAAAATATAGATCTCGACAACTTAAGCAAGCTGTTAAACGTGGTGACTTGAAAAAGGTAAAAGAGCTATTAAAATACAAAGATATAGATGTGAATACAGGTACAGGTGAGTTTGGATGGTCCCCACTTTTTTATACCTTAATGACAAATTCTTTTGGTATACTAAAAGAGCTATTAAAACACCCCAAGATAGATGTAAATAAAGATCATAATGGGCAGTCCCCAATTTTTTATGCTTGCAGCCAAGGCTACCTGGATATAGTAAAAGAGCTATTAAAACACCCCAAGATAGATGTAAATAAAGTTATTGGGTCTGGTTTTTTCAAAGGTTCAACCCCACTTTTTTTTGTTTGCGATAATGGCAATGTGGATACATTAAAAGAGCTTTTAAAACACCCCAAGATAGATGTAAATAAAGTTGTTGGGTCTGGTTTTTTCAAAGGTTCAACCCCACTTTTTTATGCTTGCAAGAAAGACAGGCTGGAAATAGCAAAAGAGCTGTTAAAACACCCCAAGATAGATGTAAATAAAACTTCTAAATTTACGCGTAATAGAGGCTTAATGACCCCACTTTTTTTTGTTTGCGATAATGGCAATGTGGATACATTAAAAGAGCTTTTAAAACACCCCAAGATAGATATTAATAAAGTTGATGAAACTGGCTATACCCCACTTTTCGTTGCTTGCAAGAAAAACAGGCTGGAAATAGTAAAAGAGCTGTTAAAACACCCCAAGATAGATGTAAATAAAGCTAATAAAGATGGAAATACCCCACTTTGGTGGGTTTTTTTTAATCCTTCTTTGATTTTTAATAGTTCTGTTAGTTTTAAAATATTGAAGTTGCTCCTACAGAATAGTGCAGAAATAGATAACAAAATTAGAATTAAAGCTAAAATGTTAAAGCGAAATATAGATAAAAACCAAATACGCACATTGGTTTATACTGATTACGTAACAAAATCTAATTATATTAATTTAGTAACAAAATACAATAGAGAAAAGACCGAAAAGGGAAAGTTAAAGTTTATTTTTGATAAAGTAAATAATAAGTACAGATTTAAGTTTTTAGTTAGGTACGCCTTTGGTAGAGCTATACAAGTTAAGACAAATTCCACTAAAGCAGTTATTTTTTTTGAAAAGCTTTATAAAGTTATTAGAAAAAAAGATATGGAAAAAATATTCTTTGTGTCATATACAGAAGATCTGTTTGACTTTGTTAAGGCTGTTGTAGGAAATAAAAAAAATTGTTTCCGTTTTGATGAATTACGTCTTAATCTCATATTGAAAAGCATAAACGCTTTTAAAGATAAATTAGACAAAACAAGAAAAAATAGAAACTTCACAGATGTGGCTGTGAAGACAGTTTATGAGTAGCTTGTAGAGGCCCTTTTTTTGTAAAATGGGTAGAATAAGAAATATTGGGGTGGAACAACAAAGCGCGGTATTTGCTATTTGTGTGTTATGCGTTAAAAACAGCTAAAGTTTGGGTATAAAGGTTGCAAATAGTTTGTTTTGATATATATTTTAATATATATATTTTTAATTAAGTGGAAAGATTTTTAGATGTATTTGGAGGAAATCATGAAAAAATCCAATTTCATCCCCGTCCTGAGCAAGGACGAAGGGCGGAGTATTCAGGCGAGGCGAAATAAAAATCAACAAGTGATAGTATTAATAAAAATTGATGCGTAATCGGGGAACCATGAAAACAAATAAAAGTGTTAAAAAAGGTGTATTATTTGGATTTTTTTTCTTGCTTAACGTAATGTGTGTAAAAACGTTTGCGGTTAAAGTTAGTGAGCATGACGATTATAAGTTGGCACATGATTGTACGAATGCAAAGTTATTTAAGAATTTTATAGTGTACAGTCATGGCAGCAAAGTTATAATTTTTAATTGTAGTAATAAAGGCAAAAAATTTAAGGTTTTTGATTTTGAGGCATATGTTTCTTCTTATTCTTTTAGCAAAGATATGAAATTGCTAGAAGTCTCATTATCTACGGATAATTTTACGGATAATTTTTATGATTTTTATGATTATGATAAAAAAAACTGTATTGAATCACAGATAGTAAATCTCGAAACTGGTCAAAAGGTTTATGATACTATTTTTTTACAAGACCAAAACTTTACTGGTTGTAGTATAAATTTTAGATTGAATAAAAATAAAAAGATAAAAGCTGGTGTTGCATGGGGAAATTCTATAATTGCTGTTCAAAATGAAATGGGTCTTGTTGATACTGTACGATTTACAAAATTTATTTTTAACTTTGAATATACGGGTCAAAGTAGCATAAAAGTCTATTTTATGGATGGGACCTGTTTGGATATAACATTACGTTTTGATACCAAGAAAAATTATAATTCAGGTTTGCGCATATCTAAGAAAGAGATAGAAAGTAAGATTAAATCTGTATATAAGAATTCAAGATTTTATTATCAAATAAGCCCTTGTGGAAAGTATGTAGCGATATTTTTAAAGAATAAAAATAAAAAACTAAATAGGCTACTTGTTGTAGATAAAAACAATATAGAAAAAAACAAAGTTTTGGATGAAATTAATATAAATACGAATGGGTTTGATTTTTATAAAAGCTGGTGTTGCATGGGGAAATTCTATAATTGCTGTTCAAAATGAAATGG
>JBHPCA010000039.1:0-12170 GCA_042576225.1 Candidatus Babelota bacterium | reverse complement strand
TCCATTGAGAAATGTGAATTTGTATTTTGATAATAGTCGTCCAATAGGAGATTTTTCATTAATCTTTTTTGTCTTTAAATCGGCACCTTGTTGTATAAGGTAGGTGATCAGTTTTGTGTTAAAGTTAACATCGTTTTCGAAATTTTCTATAGCACTGAAAAGGCGTCTTTTTTTGTCAATATCATATACAGGTACATTTTTTGTAATTAAATATTCTATTATGTCCTGTTTTGAGTTTAGTATTGCGATATCCATAGCTGAAAGTCCAAGGGCAGTTACTGCATTAACGTTGGCATTGCAATAGTTAACCAAAAAAGTAACCAGGTTGAGGTTGCCATTTCCACAGACTCTCAATAAATGCGTATCTGGGTTTTTACTGATATTAACATTCTTTGATTGAAGATATCTGGCGACTTCTAGATTTGAGCGCTCAATCGCTGTGTCAAGTAAGGTTAAATTTGGGGCAATGCTGTTATCGCCTTTTTTATTCTCCCTTATTTCCTGGTAAGTTGTATGTATATTTGCGCCATTTGCTTCCAAATATTTTACAATATTAAGATCACCAAGTTTGCAATATGCAATCAGGTGCCTATCTTTGTTCTTGAAGGGTTTAGCGCCTTTTGACATAAGAAGCTCTATTTTTTTTGTTTCTTCTTTTTCAAGTGCTATATCAAGTGGTGAATACCCATTTTCATCTAACTTATTTATATCCAGATTATTTTCTAAATAATCCATAACTAAAATTATATCTTCGATGCCTTTAGATCGTATTGCATAATGCAGTAGGTTTTGTATATTGCTGTCTTGAAGCCATCTCATCCGGTAAAATAAATATCGTAAAGTTTCTTATAAAATCTGGTTTAAATATTGACTCTGAAGTTCGCATCCTTTCTATCGAAAGAAATGTACCTATAATTGAGGTTTCAAAATACAACAACAAAGAAGAAATAACAAAATATTTAGAAAAATGTATCAAGAACCAAAAAGAAATATTTGAACTAGAAAAGCAGATAACCGAATCCTTACATATAGTAAAAAAAATATCCCAAAACAAAGAAAGTCTTCTACATGATATCGCAACACAAATAGAGACCAATGCCAAAACATTTTCTAATGTTTATGGGAAAAAATTTGCTACAAAAATAAAAGACCAGTTCTTTAGAATCCCAAACTATGATGATTTTATAGAAGAAGTTGAACAGTCAAAAAATATAACTATAGATAATATTAAAAAAATAACAAACACGATTAAAGAAAAAATAAAAAGTGGCGATACCCCAGCTTATGCAATACAAGAGGTACTACCAACACTTTATAAAATCCACAAAAAATACCCTCGTATTATTAGAGATTATGAGCTTAATAGTTTTCTTAAGCTTACCCCATTTAATAAAAGATTTCTTACTTTAGAAAAATTTAAAGGTATAAGAAAATTTGCCGCACAATACTTTTTTATAAGCTCTAGAGAAAATCCAGTATACAGTACAGACTCATTCAATTTGACTATAGATGATGCATGCATCGTGTACCTAAAAAATAATGAAACCATAGATCAGATTGTATCAAATAAATTTTCCAATACAAACTGGTTTAGAACTTCTAAGGTCCAGTTGATGCACTGGCTCAATACAGGAAACACACAAAATAACAATTTGCTTAAAAAACTTGCATATGCAAAGAAAATGAAAAACAAAAAATTCTATCAAAATCTTTTGAACATGGTATATGTAAAGTGTATGCTTGTGAAAGATAGGATACCATCAGAAATAACATCACATATAGTGAGCTTCCTGCCTCAAAACGAACTGAAAAAAACAGGGAATAAAATACCAGACCTACAGAAAATAAAAAAAATCCCCCAGATAAAAGAGAAAAAAGAACAGAAAATAAAAAAAATCCCCCAGACAAAAGAGAAAAAAGAACAGAAAATAAAAAAATTAATAGAAACAATCACCAAATATTTAAAAAGAAAATCACAATATAAACCTTCTAAAGACTTAATCCCCCGTTTTAGAATGAGCAACCTACTGCCTAACCCTTATACCAGAACAAGGAGTATATACAATTTCGATCAAGCTAAATCCTTCGGAACAATGAGAAACTCTAATTTTGATTTTAATTATTGAAACTATTTTTTAAATTCTTGAGCCATGTATTTTCCACAACTCTGCCAACACCAAAACGTAACTTATCAAAGTTCAAGGTGATAATGCCCCATCACGTTTAAAGATATATTTTATAGCTACAAATCATATACTGCTAGTCTTTTTGGACCATCATAAAGATCGATTCTGCTTTTTGTGCTAAATGCCTTTGCAGCTATTTTTGGAGCTCTTACAGATTTTAAATGATTTGCAATTTTCTCATCTTCCTTTACAAGCGTGATAACAAGAGGCTCTCTCGATATCACTTTTGCATAATTTATATGCACACCAAGATCTAAAGTCGAACATGAAATATTATGTTTTACGAAGTTTTTTTTTATTATGGCAATAAGCTTGTTAAGATTATTATAGCCTTTAACTACCTTCACATTTTGTATAATTTCAAGCTCCCAGGGTCTGCGCAAGATAAATTGTGCTGATGGCTCTACAACAAAACGTAATATTGTCTCGGGCACATGCCTTGAATACTCTTTTGCACTCTCGGCTAATATTTTTTTTATTTTGTTAGCCATTTTCTTATCATACGCTTCATCAATATACAAAAACACAAGATGAAGATTTTTATTCTCGATTATAGAAAAATTCAAATCAAAAGGTGGTTTATTTTTTTTCATGCGCTGCAAATTCTCTCGGCTAAGGGTGTTCATAATAAGATGGTTTATCCCAAAAATATGTCGCGAACTATAGCCATTGACAATATATCTTCTTACCTTAGATAAACTTCTATCTAAAGGCAGCGAGATATCTATTCCAATACGTAACCCAGCATGAACACTATTTACTACAAGCAAATAAGAAAATAAATAAAAAATTTTTTTTATTTTTAACACATTCATTACAACACCTAACTATAATAAAATAAAAAATAAAATTAAATATCTTTCTATTCTATTATATTAAAAAAAACAACTTTGTATCTATATTTTATAAGAAACTACTTTCTTTGGATGTTTAACATTATAAGAATAATCATAAAGATTAATGTTATTTACCCTAAACGACTTATAGCTTGAAGGCTTTACAGAATACAAATCATTTTTTATATTTCTAGACTTCTTTGTTATGGTTATGAATTTTTTTGAAGAAGTAACTTTGGATCTAACAACAGTTGCTTTAATAGCAGTTAAAAAATACTCAACCTTCATATTCCATAATATTTTACTGCTTTTTACTTTTTTTGAAACCAAGCCTTTAAATTCTGAATCAAGATAATCTCTAATCAAATCGATTGCCACATTTTTTATATATTTATAAAATTTAAAACCACCTGCTATATTAGTTTTTTGATTAAAACTTAGACTATTAGGCCTATTTCTAACAAAAAACCCGCCGTTTTTCATCTTAAATCCAAAAGATCTCTCTTTTTGATTTTTATATATTTCTGATTGTTTATAAAGTTCAGCAGTTTTTTTTAAGGCTTTTTTAATAATCTCTTTAGCTGCACTTTTTATCTTTTGCTTAACATCATTTTTTACATTGTGCTTATTCTTTTTTTTTGTATTAAACACTTTAAAAGTCACATATAAAAACTTGCAAAACATATTTTTATAATTTTTAACCTTAAAATCATTTTCTGGGATTAATCTTACTCTCCTACTCTGCGTCCATTGTAAATGCTCATTCACAAACCCTATATTAGATCTTAACATCCTCGACAAGGATACAAGCTTTCTTTTTCTGCTAACACGAGCCTTGATTTTCCTATTTTTAAAAGGCACGTCTGTCCCTATAATAAAAACTATCTTGTTTTCATTGACTGCAAACAAAAAAGAAAAAAAAGATACAAAAAAACAAAAAACCCCAACCTTAAACTTATGCATTGTGCCCCTTAAAAAACAAAAAGAATTAATTATAGAAAAACCTATATATAGTATAGTTAAGCAGCAACATTTATCAAGATTTATCAAGCATTAAAAAAGCCCCGAGATTTAAAAAATCTCGGGGCTTAATTAGAACTGGCGGTACCTGCTTTCCCAGTCCGTTACCAGACAAGTATCCTCGGCGCTGTAGACTTTACTTCCGTATTCGGGATGGGAACGGGTGTTTCCCTACAGCTATACCCACCAGAAATTTTTCAGAACATGATTCTTGAAAGAATCCTGGTTCAAATTTTCAAACTTGTGCTCTCCGCGCTTTGCAAACCAAAGCTTCCGAAAAACTTGTGAAAATATTTGCCCTTCGTCAGGCTCAGGATAATCGGGATCGATTTGTCCGATCAGCTCCAAGCTTCCGAAAAACTTGTGAAAATATTTGTAGACTAAGCATAGATTAAGAAATCTAGCGAAGTTAATCAATAAGAAATTATAAATGTAAATAAAACGTTCGATCTATTAGTACTGGTTAGCTTAATGCATTACTGCACTTACACACCCAGCCTATCAACCTCGTAGTCTTCGAGGGATCTTATATAATTGCCAATCATTTTTAATTCATCAACCGAAGTTAAATCACCAAAAATTTTTGACAGGGGTACCTTATCTTGAGGCGAGTTTCCCACTTAGATGCTTTCAGCGGTTATCTCTAACAAACTTAGCTACCCAGCGCTGCTTTTGGTAAACAACTGGAACACCAGAGGTTTGCCCATCCCGGTCCTCTCGTACTAGGGACAGCCCCTCTCAAGTACCCTACGCCCACGACGGATAAGGACCGAACTGTCTTACGACGTTCTGAACCCAGCTCGCGTACCGCTTTAATTGGCGAACAGCCAAACCCTTGGGACCTTCTTCAGCCCCAGGATGCGATGAGCCGACATCGAGGTGCCAAACCTCCTCGTCGATATGGACTCTTAGAGGAGATCAGCCTGTTATCCCCGGCGTACCTTTTATCCGTTTAGCAATGGCCCTTCCATTCGGAACCACTGGATCACTAAGTCCCGCTTTCGCGCCTGCTCGACCTGTATGTCTCGCAGTCAAGCCTTCTTTTACCTTTACGCTCTACAGACGATTTCTATTCGTCATGAGAAGACCTTTGAACGCCTCCGTTACATTTTAGGAGGCGACCACCCCAGTCAAACTACCCACCAGACAATGTCCTCTGCCCGGATAACGGGTATTCAGAGTTAGTTTTCCAAATTAATAGGGGCGGTATTTCAAGGGTGACTCCATTAGAGCTAGCGCCCTAATTTCAAAGTCTCCCGCCTATCCTACACAAATCAATCCAAAAAACAATGCCAAGCTATAGTAAAGGTGCACGGGGTCTTTCCGTCCTGTCGCGGGTAGCCGGCATTTTCACCGGCACTACAATTTCACTGAGTCTATCATTAAGACAGCGCCCAACTCGTTACGCCATTCATGCGGGTCGGAACTTACCCGACAAGGTACTTCGCTACCTTAGGACCGTTAGAGTTACGGCCGCCGTTTACCGGGGCTTCGATTCAACGCTTCGTTCCGAAGAACTAACATCTCCTGTTAACCTTCCGGCACTGGGCAGGCGTCAGACTCTATACTTCCTCTTTCGAGTTTGCAGAGCCCTGTGTTTTTGTTAAACAGTCGGTTGGGCCTCTTTATTGAAACCTGACTATGCATATCAAAGGCAAAACCCAAGATACACAACGCAGGCACCCCTTCTCCCGAAGTTACGGGGCAATTTTGCCGAGTTCCTTAATGACAGTTATCTCAACGCCTTAGAATTCTCATCCCGTCTACCTGTGTCGGTTTGCGGTACGATCACTCAAACAACTCGCTAGAAGTTTTTCTAGTCAGTGTGAGATCAGCTGAATATATCTCTCCCTAAGGATTGATATACCAGTCACACCCCAGGGATAGCAGCTCCACGGATTTACCTATGAAGCTCCCCTCAGTGCTTAGATTGGCATCCATACGCCAATTCAACCTACCCTACTGCGTCACTCCATCGCTCAAACGTTGCCGAGTGGTGCAGGAATATTTAACCTGCTGTCCATCGCCTACTCCAACTGGCCTCGGCTTAGGATATCGACTAACCCTGAGTGGATGAACCGCTCTCACGGAAACCTTAGACTTACGGCGAACAGGAATTTCACCTATTTTTTCGTTACTCATACCAACATGCTCACTTCCTTGATCACACCACCTGTCTTTACAGTCAGGCTTGTATCTATCAAGGAACGCTCCCCTACCCCTTGTTTAAGGCGAACCTTAAACAAAGTCATGGCTTCGGTAATCTGTTTAGCCCCGTTCGTTTTTCAGCGCAAAAACACTTGACCAGTGAGCTATTACGCTTTCTTTAAAGGATGGCTGCTTCTAAGCCAACCTCCTGGCTGTCTGTGCACTTTCACATCTTTTACCACTTAACAGATATTTTGGGACCTTAGCCGATGATCTGGGCTGTTTCCCTCTCGACTATGGAGCTTATCCCCCACAGTCTGACTCCTGATTTCAAAAGTTGTAGCATTCAGAGTTAGTAAGAAGCCGGTAAGCTTACGCCCCCAAACTTCCAACTGTGCTTTACCACCACAACTAATTCATCAAGGCTATACCTAAATATATTTCGGGGAGAACCAGCTATTTCCAAGTTTGATTGGCCTTTCACCCCTATCCACACCTCATCCGAGCAGTTTTCAACCTACACCGGTTCGGGCCTCCATCTCATTTAACTGAGATTTCACCCTGGACATGGATAGCTCACTTGGTTTCGGGTCTATCCCATACCACTATCGCCCTATTCAGACTCGCTTTCGCTACGGCTCCGCCTTTTCTTAGCTTAACCTTGCGGTACAGGTATAACTCGTTGGCTCATTATGCAAAAGGTACGTGGTTGCGCGTACGTATACATCGCTACCACCGTTTGTAGACAATTGGTTTCAGTTTCTATTTCACTCCCCTTCCGGGGTTCTTTTCACCTTTCCCTCACGGTACTAGTTCACTATCGGTCATCAAGTAGTATTTAGCCTTACCCCATGGTCGGGGCGGATTCCCACAGAATTTCACGTGCTCCGTGGTACTCGGGTGTACAAACTACCGCTCTATTCAACTTTTTGCCTACAAGGCTGTCACTTTCTTTGGCTATCCTTTCCAGAATAATTCGACTAAGTTAAACAGATACGGATCAAGACCTGTACGTCTTGAGCGTTTATATCCCACAACCCCTGCATCACAACACGCACAGATTATACATGATACAGGTTTAGGCTCTTCCCTTTTCGCTCACCACTACTTGGGGAATCACTTCGTTTTCTATTCCTGGCGTTACTTAGATGTTTCAGTTCACGCCGTTCGCCTCCTCGTCCTATGTGTTCAGACAAGGATATCTTGGGTCTACCAAGATGGGTTTCCCCATTCGGAAATCTCCGGATCAAAGCTTGATTGACAGCTCCCCGGAGCTTATGGCAGTCTTCCGCCTCCTTCATCGCCTCTTGATGCCAAGGCATCCACCAAAAGCCCTTTTCAATTAATTACAAAATTCCTTATTGTATTTCCCTACGCAGATACTTAATCTACAAATATTTCAAAGATCACAAGTTATTTTTTATCTTTACTACTCACAAAAAAATTTACAAGAAAGTTGATTAATAATTTTTTATCTCCACTATCGAAAAAACTTTAATTTAGCTGGGTCTCCTCAATCTAA
Organism: Candidatus Babelota bacterium; assembly: GCA_042576225.1. Classification (GTDB taxonomy): domain Bacteria; phylum Babelota; class Babeliae; order Babelales; family Vermiphilaceae; genus GWF2-30-66. Next base: position 4,458 of record JBHPCA010000039.1, on the reverse strand, counting down.
CCGACCATGCCAGTCGTCCTTCGTCACGCTGCTTCGCAGCTGCTCAGGATGAGCGGGCAAATACTGGTGGAGATGAGCGGAGTCGAACCGCTGACCTTCCGCGTGCAAAACGGACGCTCTACCAACTGAGCTACACCCCCGCTAACGCAAATAACAAAGGGCCTAATTAAAGCCACCAAATTAATGGTGGGCCTAAGTCGACTTGAACGACTGACCTCCCCGTTATCAGCGGGGTGCTCTAACCACCTGAGCTATAGGCCCATATTACCCAACTGAAGTTTTAAATATTAATCCGTCTGTCAGTTTATGACTGTAATTATCACACCTAAATATAGCAAAGCGAACTCTGCTAAAATTGAATCTCCCTCGAAAGGAGGTGATCCAGCCGCAGGTTCTCCTACAGCTACCTTGTTACGACTTCACCCCAATCATCCTCCACACCTTAGGCACCCGCCCCCTTTACAGGTTAGCTAAAGTGACTTCGGGTACAAAGAACTTTCGTGGTGTGACGGGCGGTGTGTACAAGGCCCGAGAACGTATTCACCGCGCCGTTGCTGATGCGCGATTACTAGCGATTTCAACTTCATGAGGTCGAGTTGCAGACCTCAATCCGAACTTAGACCAGCTTTAAGGGATTCGCTTGCTCTTGCGAGCTCGCAGCCCGTTGTACTGGCCATTGTAACACGTGTGTAGCCCTAGGCATAAGGACCATGATGATTTGACGTCATTCCCACCTTCCTCCTGGTTTCCCAGGCAGTTCCGCCAGAGTGCCTTATTAAAAATAAGTAGCAACTGGCAGTAGGAGTTGCGCTCGTTAGAGGACTTAACCAAACATCTCACGACACGAGCTGACGACAACCATGCAGCACCTGTGCAACTGTCCGAGCCGAAACCCGAAAGACCATATTTCTATGGGTGTCAGAAGCATGTCAAGCCTAGGTAAGGTTCCTCGCGTATTGTCGAATTAAACCACATGTTCCACCGCTTGTGCGGACCCCCGTCAATTCCTTTGAGTTTTAATCTTGCGACCGTAGTCCCCAGGCGGATCACTTATCGCGTTAGCTACGACACTAACTCTGTAAAAACAGAACTAACGTCTAGTGATCATCGTTTACAGCGTGGACTACCAGGGTATCTAATCCTGTTTGCTCCCCACGCTTTCGTGTCTCAGCGTCAGGAAAGGACCAAGAAGCTGCCTTCGCCATTGGTGTTCCTCTCGAGATCCACGCATTTTACCGCTACTCCGAGAATTCCACTTCTCTCTTCCTTCCTCAAGCAATCCAGTATCTACCGCCACTCTCCGGTTAGGCCGAAGTATTTAACAGTTGACTTAGATTGCCGCCTACACACCCTTTACGCCCAATAAATCCGAATAACGCTTGCACCCCTCGTATTACCGCGGCTGCTGGCACGAAGTTAGCCGGTGCTTTCTCTAATGGTACAGTCATCCCTTTTTCCTATTAAGAAAAAGTCTTTCTTCCCACTTAACAGGAGTTTACGATCCGAAGACCTTCATCCTCCACGCGGCGTCGCTGCGTCAGGCTTTCGCCCATTGCGCAATATTCCTCACTGCTGCCCCCCGTAGGAGTCTGGACCGTGTCTAAGTTCCAGCGTTGCCGAACACCCTCTCAGGCCGGCTAACCATCATCGCCTTGGTAGGCCTTTACCCCACCAACTAGCTAATAGTCCGCAAGCTCATCCTTCAGCGGCAGCAAGAGGCCACCTTTCTCCTTAAAGATATCTCTAAAAGGACTTATGCAGCATTAACCTCGATTTCTCGAGGGTATTCTTCACTGAAGGGTAGATTCTCACGTGTTACTAACTCGTCCGCCGCTTTACTCACTCCCGAAGGAGCTTTCTCGCTCGACTTGCATGTGTTAAGCACGCCGCCAGCGTTCATTCTGAGCCAGGATCAAACTCTCCATCACAAAAACTACTAATCGTCATAAAACTGACAGACGGAAATTTTTTCTACCAAACTTTCTCGTAAATTTCAAAGAACTTATTTCAATTATTATTTTAAAACACTTTTACTCTTAAGTCAAAAAATTTTTACAATTTTTTAAAACTTTTTTTTCTTTCAAATTTGAAGCTTCCTGCTTCTTTCAACCAAGTGTTCAAGTAAAATTATAAACACATATTTTATGCTGTCAACACTTTTTGTAAAAAAATTTAAAAAAATATTTCACAGGGCCAAAAGCATTATCTATTTTTAATAAACAATAAGACTTTTTATTTCAAGCTGATAACTCAGATGGTGCTCCTGATCAACAAATACAAAAACTGCCCGCATCTGAAGACCATGATAACCCACCACTAAAAAATTTTCAATTCATTTTCTAAAATTTTCTCTAAATCGCTTGCTGCCTTTTCAAAATCGTCATTCAAAACATGGTGTGTGTAAAACTTATGTTGTGCTTCCTGTTCTAACTCCTGTTTTGCAATCTCAAGTCTCTTTTCAATTTGCCTTGGACTATTAACTCCCCGACTCAAAAGACGCTCTTTTAAAACCTCTATTGAGGGCACGTATATCCAAACGGTTATTGCATCGGATATATGCTTTAAAACCTGCTTTGCACCATTTCTGTCTATGACTAAAATTCTAGAATAACCATTTTTAAGGTCATTTTCCACATGCCTTGGCGAGCCATAATAATGTTCGTATTCTCTGCTCCACTCAAGGAAGAAGCCCTCCTGAGCGCGCTTTTCAAATTCCTTTGGCGAAACAAAGCAAAAATCTTTACCCTCTTGCTCTCCTGGGCGAATGTCTCTTGAGGTATAGGTAACAAGTCGATCTATATTGTATTGACGCTTCAATCTTGTAAGAATTTCATCAACCAAACTGGTTTTTCCCGCACCAGATGAGGCTGAAACTATAAATAGCTTTCCACTCATAATCTTTTTCACGTGTTATATTTTTAAATCCATCCCGATAGAAATTAACAATCTATAGATATATAATAGCATATTTTTCTGCGTTTGCAAATAGAATTATCAAAAATTTCTAAATTTTATAAATTATTTCACATGCCCCTTCAAAAAGGCGTTTCGAGAAGCCCTAGAATAATATGCTCTTGGGCAAAAAAAATTAATAATAGAAAATTCACCCCTGAAAAAGCTCAATTAAAAAAGAGACCCATAGGCGATAGACGCGTATGGACCCCTTATTTTGCTTTTTATAAATATCTCTTATGATTCAAACAATTTAGGCACATTATTTACTCTTCGACCACTTCTAACCCTTAAATGCTTTCTCAATACATTCTCAAGGGACCTGCCAATCAGTCTTGAACTTTGTGAGGTATACCCACCTGAAAAAAGGTACGTTATAGGTATTCTACGCCTTTTTGCCTGCTCAAAGACAATGTCATCTCTTTCTATCATTTTTTCTTCTGAAACACGCATACCACCTAATCTGTCTCCATCTAGGGGATCTGTCCCTGCGTTAAATATTATGAGATCAGGCTTCTGTTTTTGCTGCTCAAGCTGATTAAGCGCGCTATCAAGCCTTTGTCTCAAAATTTGGATATATCTGTCGCCATTTATGCCTCTATCTACAGGCACATCGAACGTTATGTGTCTTTTGGCTCTTTCATCACGAGGATATGCATCTCTATTGTACATATCAAAAATCTTAACCCTATGATCATTTCCAAACACTTGTTCGTGGCCATTGCCTTGGTGAGCATCCAAGTCTATAACCATAACTCTAAGATTTGGGTTTGTTAGCCAAAGTTTTTTCACCGCGATTGGAATATCTGCATAAAAACAGAAACCGCCGCCTTCATTGGTTTTGGCATGATGGTATCCACCACCAAGGTTTATTGACCACCCATGCTGCAGTGCAAGCTGAACCGCTTGAATGGTTCCGCCTGTCGCCAACTTCATAGGATTTAGTATATACCTTCTCAAAAGAAAATTTGGCACCCAGTTTATCCCTGGCACCTCGGTAACTTCCTTAACCGTTGAAGACTTTTTCAACAAGTCAAGATATCTTTGGGTATGCACCGTTAAGAGCTCTTGATCAGTCACCATACGAGGCTTAACGAATCTATTTTTGCTAATACCGAGTTTATTCACTAAGAATCTTTCTACTTTTCCATATTTGGCTGAATCAAACGGATGAAGCCTCTCAAGGCCAAAAAATTTTATGTCATACTCTCTTCCACCAACAATAGGAAGCTTTTCAACTCTATTGGATCCACTTTGCGGCTTCTTTTTCTTGAAAAATCCAAACCAAGGCTGTGTCATACTTGCCGAAAAGGCTATACTCAAACATAACGCCAGGGATATGAGTCTTCTTTTAGTAAAACTTATCATAATAAATTCTTCCAATTAATGGGGTTTTTAATAAATAACAGGGTATATTGTAAACAAATACTCCCATAAAATCAAAAGCCTGCAAAAAATTCCAAATACAAATAAAAGAACGTCCAAAAAATCCCTTTACAAATATTA
>JBHPCA010000038.1:0-12812 GCA_042576225.1 Candidatus Babelota bacterium | reverse complement strand
AATCTTTTTTTGAGTTATTCTTTCGTGGTTTATTAATTTTCGGATAAGCTCTAAGAAATAATTATATACCTAGAACCAGATAACTTAAGTATTTACCAAATAATACAAATAAGATTGCGCCGATAGATAAAAAGTGGCCGAAGGGCATCTTAACAGCTTTTGATTTTTTGGTGATCGCAATGTAAATTATGCCAAAGAGGGAGCCAATAATTGAGCCCAAGAATAAACTTATCCAGCATCCAATAATTCCCAAAAATGAACCTATAAATGCCAGAAGTTCTAAATCTCCTTGGCCAATCCCCTGTTTGCCAGTAAGATATTTAAAAATTTTGGAAACCCCAAATAAGAATCCATAACCCAATAATGCCCCAAGCAGGCTGCTTAATAAATTTATGGGCAGTAACCCTAAGAAACTAAATAAAAATCCAAGTGGGATCAAAAATATAGTTGCAAAGCGGGAAATAAGCATAAACTCTATGTCAGTTCTTATTGTGATAATAAGTGCTGAAAAGAAGATAAAATAAGCGGGGAAGTATATGAGATTATAAGTGTGTTGTAACTGGTAATAAAGAGCGAGCATTGTTGTAGCTGTGAAAAGTTCTATAAATGGATATAAAGCTGAGATAGTTTGTTTGCAGTGCCGGCATTTTGCTTTAAGCATAATCCATGAGAGTAATGGGATATTGTCATACCAGGGTATAGCTTTTTTGCATTTGGGACAAAACGATCTTTTTGCCCAGAATTTCTTTGTGTTTATTAATCTGTGAGCAAGCATATTCAAGAATGATCCCCAGCATAAAAAAAGTGGGGCCAAAAATAATAATTCTAAAATTTTTATAGTCATTTTTACTTTTTATTTAAGTATCTTGTTTTGATGTTAATTCAAAAATTCAAAAGCTTGAATTGAAAGTTTAACTAATGGTCGTGAAAAATATAAAAGACGACTTCCGACCGTCGTCCCTGAGCTTGACGAAGGGTTTATATTAAAAGTTTGTTTATTTCTGCAAAAAGATACAAAAAACCTTCAATTAAGCTACAAGTTTATTATACACCGTTTACGTTAAATTTCAATAAAAGCTATTCCAAAATACTGGGTTGGTTTGTAATATTGTTGGGAGGGCAATCTATTTTAGAAGAAATAAGTTTTTAATATAAACCCTTCGTCAAGCTCAGGGACGACGGCTGGGAGCCGTCTTTTATATTCTTCACGACCATTTCTTGATATTAGTTGACTATCAAATTCGCGACTTTTTTAAATATCTTGCTGCAAATCTTGATCATCTAGGCTGTTTTCTTCTTCATTTCCCTCTATATCACTACCTAAACTATCCTGTTCTTTTATTTTATCCAGTAGGCGCTCGATCTTACCTTGTTTTTCCATTCCCTTGTCATACTTGAAAATAATTTGAGGGGTGTATCGTGATTCGAGTATTTTAGATAAGGCTTTTCGCATAGAAGGTTTGTACAAAATTAAAAGCTTTAGCTTTTCGTTAAAGTAATCCTCTCCTTCATCGGTGTAAAAACATACAAAAGCAGTGCTTTTATCAGAAGACAATTTTACGTTGCTTATGTAGATGTTGTCAAAATTTGGATTACTAAGCTTAACTTCAAGGAAAAGTTTTGATAGCTCTTTTCTAATTAAGGATTCTTTCTGGGCACGTTTTAACGTGCTTATTTTATTTTCTACCATTACTCAACTTAACTCTGACTTAGTTATACATAACTTAATTATATAAATTATATTAATTATAGTTAATTAAGAAAAAATAAGATTACTTTCTAGGCTTCAAAAGACCTTGCGTTGCCATACGCATAAGATTTTGTTTGATGGCACGCATTAAACGCTTTCTTCGTTTTTGCGTTGGTGGTTCAAAATAGACAAGACGTTTCATGTCTCTGACCACGCCTTCGCGCTCTATCTTCTTTTTTAACTGTTTTAAAGCTTTATCAAGATTAGTCGTAACTTGTATCTCGATGTTTGATCTACTTTTTTTTGACATGCTTTAGTTTCACCTTCCTCAAAAATAAACATAAAGTTCTAAAATATCTAATATCTTACAATAGCCATTATAGCAAATATTTTAAACTATTTGAAGCTTTTTGTCCATATTATGCCATATTTTTCGATGCAAATTGAAAATTGCCCTCTATATCTTCCTATTGCCCCTCTAATAAGTTGCATTCAGGCTAAACATGACCGTAGAGCTCTTGTAGGCTCGTTTTTCAGATAATGGAGCCTGCCATAATAAGCCCAGGGATACATTTGGCGAGATATCGTAATTGAATCCTATATTGGCCAACTGTCTGGTCCAGCATGATTTTTTCTCCAGTAGGCATGGCGCAAATGCAGGATCTGGCTTGCAAAGGGATATATGGTCATCTTTATGCGTTACTATGACATATTGGAAGTAGGTCGATAGTTTGCCCAAGAAATGGTAAGTAGCCAATTTTAAGCCACCAAAGCAGTTGAGGCCAGGACAGACTTTAACCGCTGTGGTAAATGGGTATATCCCACTTTGACAAATGCTGTTTGGGACTCTATAGCATGAGAATGATTTAGAAAAGAAGTGGGTAAGGCCTGCTTCAAAGCCCAGCTCTACTGTTTTGGTAAAATCAATTAATAGCCCACCTTTGAAGCCGATTGCATTATGTCCGTTATTGCCAAAGGGTAGTGAGAACATTTTAGAGGTATCTCTACAGTCTGCGACTCCTGCGGTAAAGCATGCTTCTAAAAAGGGTATAAGTAAGAAGTGTTCCCAGCTGTCTCCTCGGTCTTCGTTTACCTCAATGGCATGTCGCCACCAAAAATTAAACCTGACATCTTCAATTGAGCCTTTATTGAAATTGCAAATATCCAGGCCCAGTTCATATGCTATGGTGCATAATTGGTTCATCAAGTAGTATTGTACATCATCTTTTGATATTGAGTGTGCACCGGATGGTATTGGCGCAACAGGCATTTGTGTTTTGGTGGGGGTGCAATTTGTGAGATTTATGGGTAGGTTATAGATTTTGTGGGCGCAATTTTTAGTAGTGTCACAAGTCTCAGCATTACCTTTCGTGGCATTTTCTAGATTTTCCAGTTCTTTATTTTCGATCTCTTTGCTTTTGCAAGTTCCTTCGGATATACATGAAACGCCAGCGCAAATATCATATCTTCGACAAACATCTTCTAATCTTTGGCAGATGCAGGCGTATCCAAGTTGTACACAAAGGCCTACGTCTCCTGCGAGTCTTACTTCAAATTCAAATCGAACGCCATATTTTTTATATTTTAGAGGAACAGAGAAAAATCCAAACTGTTTTTCCGGATCAACATATAATTGTGGGTCGCTAATTGTCCCAACGTTAAAACCAAAAAGATTATCTTTGGCAGTCTCCAGTGACGGTGGTAAAGATTTGCCTTGTGGTGTTGGGCCAAATAGTAGGGCAATCATATTCCATCGGCCGCCCAAATCTCCGAGATATTCTTCATCATTGTGTATGTTTCTACCTCTGTCTGCAAATTGGCAAAAGGGAGATATTGCAAATCTTAAGCGTTCAGTTACATCTTTTTCAGCGAGTCCTTTGAGCCACTGTCTATGTTTTCGGTATAAAAATTCATGTGGATCTGCAGTAGAGTACATTGGATATGGATCGACGCCAAATATGCCATTGGTTGTAAAAGCATGAAGATAATTTGCTACATTTGCCAACAAAATAATAAATAATAAACTTTTTTTTATATTTTGAAGCATCCTCTCTTCCTTTCTTAAAATTTTAATCGTCTAGGATACTTTATAGCATTAATGTAATTAGGTCGTCAATTATTGAGTTAATTTTGTAAGCTCAGCGACTACTCCCTGCACGGCGAAAGCAAATATAATAGAGGCTGTTACTATGCCTAAAATAGTTTTAATGTTTTGCTTGGATTTCCATTCTTCTTTTATAAACAATAGCGTTGTAATAGAAGCCACATACGCAAACACTATGAAGATTGCGGCGAAGTTGAAGAATAGATCATCTTTTTGGATTAAAAGATAAGATGCTGAGATGGTGAGTCCCGTTAGAATAACAGAAACTTTTTTATTTAGTATTTTTTTGGTTATTAAATTTTTTATTACAGGAGCTTTTATTTTTTTAAAAAACGAGAGCATTAAGCTGCTTGCACCCCAGACCACTGAGTGGATAGTTCCCAATATTGCCGACACGATAGATATGCTTACTATTGAGATTAGCCACGGGTGATTTGGGAATGTTATTTTGAGTATATCTGGCAATAGTGGTGTTTTTGATGCAGTAAACGATGATAGTGGGGTAGAAAGTATTATAGAGCCTATAAATACTATGTATAAAGCGCCAACAAGTAAAATAGAATATGTAAGTGCTTTTGGTACGTTGCGTTCAGGGTTTTTGACCACGTTAAAAAGCGATGCGGCGCTTTCAAACCCAAAGAAACCAAATATAACAACACTTGTCGCTTTTATGACATTGCCAAAACCAAATGGCGCAAACGGCGTTAAAAAGCTCAAGTTAGCCTTGCTTAAGCACATTACAATGGTAGCCAAAATTGGAAATATTGTGCAACATATTAAGATTCTTTGCCCAAGTTGTGACATTGAAACACCAAGTACGTTTATCAGGACAATAATGCCAAGTGCAATAAGCCCTAAAGAGTGGGCCGACATTGTAGGAAAGAAGTATTGCAAAAACTGCCCAGACATTTTAGCCAGAAGTCCCATCGCAGTCAAAATACCGATTAAATAAGAAGCGTTGGCTATTAGGCCCATTGTGTGCCCACCCCATTGCTTGGTGTAGGTGTAAAAAGCGCCTTCCTGGGGGAATAATTGAGCAACTCTGGAGAGTGATTGGGCGACAAACCATACAGAGATTACAACAAAGATATAAGCGAGTATCCCTGCGGGGCCCACATGTGTAGCTAGTACTGCTGGTGCAGCAAATATCCCAGCACCGATCATTGCATTCATACCTGTAATTGTCGCTGTCCCTAATCCAATTTTCTTGGAATTATTCTCAGCCATTATAGCCCCTATTATGGTAAAAAATATTGAAAATATTAGTATTTACAGTATAATTTTAGCATAATTGTGTTTTTCTTCAAAGAGCTACTAAATAGATAATGTGAGGACCGTGTATTAATGAATTATTGTTTGTATTATCAAGCACAGGTGCAAAGGGAGCTTTGTTGGTTTCTAGTGGGAGCTATAAGAAGTTATGAGCATATGGCTTTTGATCGGACCATAGACAAGAAACAGAGTATTTTTGAATTTTTTGTTCCAGAATCTATGAAAGAGCAGTTTGAGTGTCTCATGGAGTACTTTTTAAAAACTGGAGTTATAACTTATTGTGAGCAAATGGAAAATAGGCTCGCTTGACTTGAAATAGCGTGGTATAATTACGAGAATTTTTAATTATTAGCAGGCTAAGGGAGTACCATGCGCATTATACATAAAAGGTTACACAAAGTTTTGTTTGTTTTTTCAGTCTGTTTGCTGTTTGCAAGCAGGCTTTCTTTTTGCATGAAAAAAATCACAAAAAAAATAGAGCATAAAAAAACGAGTTTGAAAAAAGTAAAGTTGTGCGACTCAGATGCTTTTTGCCAAATTATAGCTTTTTTGGATTTAGGTAGTGATGCTAATAAATTTTTACTTGGTCTTAGGTCTAAAAGTAGTTTTTTACGGGAGGCTGTATCAAAATTTACGAACAGATATTGGCCTATTTGTCTTGTAAAAGATGTGAATGAAACTAGTAAAGATAAGAAAGACGCGTTCAATTTTGATGCGTTTGTGAAATGGCTTAAAGCTATTGATTTTTGTATAGCGATAGATAAAAGTCAAAGATTTTTGTTTTCGAAAAAAAATAAGAGATTAAAAGAGTGCTCAAAGCTGTTAAGGAAAAAATTAAAAGGCTTTACGGTTTTTGCGACTTATGATAATGCATGGTTTCTAAAAAACTTTAGAAACTTGTCGATAAAGCACCTACACATAAAAAGTGTATCGTTGGAAAATGTTGTCTTGGTTCTGCTTCCTCCAAAGACTTTGGAAAAACTACATATAGGTCGTAAAAAATCAATAGTTTCATATGCTAGAGACGTAGCAAGTGAACATTTTATTATTTATCCTGAAAGGTGCCCAAAGTTAAAAGTGTTGGAACTGGATGCAGACGATATAGGTCTTAGTTCTTTTCCCTATCTGGATAAAATTGTTTTGTGTTGTCCTGTGCTTGGTAACGAGTTGAATAGGTTTGGTACTCGAGTCTTGAATGTTTTAGATTTAGGAGGAGTAACTTTGCCTAAGCTAGGATGGTTGAGTTTCTTGAAAACATGCAAAATTAAGCATCTAATTTTTGGTCAATATTGGAAAAAAGATTTTCATGATTTTGAGTCTTTTCCTAAATCTTGCCAAATAATTGATTTAGTAGAGGTTGATAAAGAAGGTCTTACGGGAAAAAACTTTAAATATCTCCCAAAAACTTTGAAAAAATTAAAGGTTTGTTCTTTGAAATATGTTAAAAGAAAATTTTTAAAAGATTTGCCAAAAGCATTGTTCCATATATATGTTAGCCAGGATTTATCTCATGTTAATGTTTTTTTGAAAAAATATAGCTGCGATTTGTGTAACAAGTATTATGGCAATTATTGCAACTCTATGCATATCATGAAAAAGCTTAAAGAAATGAAAATAGTAGTAAAAAGTTTGAGTAATGAACGTTTGCCCAAGACTATTGGGTATTGTGATTGTGTTTTGGAGCACAAGGTTTGCAAGATTTCTAAAGATGGCAAGAAGAAGTATAAATCATGGAAAGAAAAAAGTCGTAAGTGGGATTTGCAAAGTAAGCAAACGTGTGAAAAAGAGAGTAAAGATATAACTTTGTTTGTAGAGTAACGAGAATTTGACAAATCAGCTAGTACTTAGTACTTAGCGGCGTGTTGCGAAGAATATAAAAGACGGCTCCCAGCCGTCGTCCCTGAGCTTGACGAAGGGTTTATATTAGAATATTATTTTTTCTAAAAAACTCTTGGTCAATTATAATAAATATTTTAATTTCTCAATAAAAATTTGATTCAATAGATTTAAATAATAAACTTGTTTTAGAAAAGACTATATTTTAATATAAACCCTTCGTCAGGCTCAGGGACGACGGAGGGGTAAGTTTTTTGTTATATAAAAAAGATTTTACTTGCGCATGTTTTTAGGTTTTTCAAATTATTGAGTTTGTATTACCCCAAGTAAATTCTCAAGTCTTTTTTTAGACTCTTGTACGCCTAAAATATCTATCAACTCGCTAATCCCAGGTCCTTTGGTGCCGCCCATTAGGCCAATTCTTAGTAGCGAGAACGTGTCTTTTATTTTAATATTATTATTTTTGCTTTCTGTTTTTAATGTATTGATGAATTCTTCTGGTGATGTGATGAGATCGAGATTTTTTTGTATAAGTGGTGCAACAAGAGAAATTGTTTCTTGGTTTTGCATGGCAAGAAGCTCTGCTTTTTTAATCTCAGGAGCGACAAACAAGAATTTTAGCTCACGTGTAATGTCTTTGAGTGTGACTAAACCCGGTTTTATAATTTCTACGATATGAGCAAATATATCTTTTTTTATGTTGGCAGCTTGAGGGAATTCTTGAACTAGAAACTCAAGACATAAATCAGCTAGTTTTGTATTGTCATATTGTGCGATCCATTTGTGGTTAACCCAGTTTAGTTTTTCAGGATCATATTTTATTTGGCCCTTAGCGTGTGAATGTTCAAAATCCAATGTTTGTGTAAGTTCATCCAGAGACATAATCTCTTGTTCAAAAGAGGCGCCCAATATTGCCAAATAATTGCATATTGCCTCAGGTAAATACCCAGCATGTTTTAAGTCACGAATTGCAAAGCCAAAATCACGTTTTGATAATTTTTTTCCATCTATATTGCACAGTATCGGCATATGCCAATAAATTGGCAGTGGAGCATCGAATGCTTGGTACAGGGCAGCTTGCCCTGCTGTATTTGACAAATGGTCTTCACCCCTGAGTACATGGGTTATCTGCATAACCATGTCATCTACGAAGTTTGCAAACATAAACGTAAATGTGCCGTTTTGACGTGTTAATGGGAAGTCAGAGAAGTTTTTCATATCAAATGTTATTGTACCATGGGTTAAATCATGGATTGTAATTTTTGCGTTATGATCTAACTTCATGCGCCAAATAAATGGAGTATTGGAATCAAGTTTTTCTTTAACTTGCTCATCAGTAAGCTTGCAACAGGTTTTGTCATATCGGGGAGGCATTTTAAGCGCAATTTGTCTTTGTCTTTTTTTATCAAGTTCTTCAGAGGAGCAAAAGCATCGATATACTTTTTTGCGTTCTATTAATTTTTGCAAATTTTCTTTATAGATATCAGCTCTTTGAGATTGGAAGTAGGGGCCAAAATTCCCGGGTTTGCCCGGGCCTTCTTGATAATCTATACCAAGGAAGTGCAGATCTTCTATAATTTTTTTAGCTTCAGGGTCAAAGTTTCTCTCCGGATCGGTATCTTCAATTCGTAATACAAATGTTCCATTTTTTTGTTTTGCAAAAAGGTAGTTCATCAAGGCTGTTCTTACATTGCCCAGATGCATCATGCCTGTTGGTGATGGCGCAAATCTTACCCTTATTTTTTTATTATCCATTATTTCCCCTGTAACTAGCCAAACTAAAGCATATTCTTATAATATCTTATAAGTTTATTGGGTGTTTGTCTATTTGCCAGTTCGCTGGTCGCTAGGTCGTTCAGTCGCCTAAAATATTAGTAATTTTTTGATTGCTATTTTTTATTGCTGTTACACTATTTTTTGCGAGTTAACACAAAATTTTGACATTAAAAATAACATTTTGATAATTTTTAATAGGGACCTTAGTGGGGAGGAATTTAAAGGAGAGTATTATGATACAGTGTCTTGTCATAACTTTAGCAGTTGGAGCTGTTAAAGGATTTTTAGATAATTTTGTTAAAAAACATGCCAATAGTTTGCATCTTGAGGGGGTTGCGCAATTTGTTGATGATGAGCATGTAAAAATCGTTGTATGTGGCCCAAGTGAAAATGTAGATGACTTTATAGATCTTTTGTACGAAAAATCAAGTAAATTCAAATTGGATGATATTGCTGTTGAGTCTTTTTTTAAAGATAGGGATTATCGGGGCATCTTTCGCGTTATAGCATAGTAGCACTAGTTGCAAACAAAAAATTAATTAGAAAATAATAAACTTTTAAAAAACTGGCCCTGCCAGCCGAAGCTCCGAAGGAGCGAAGGCTGGTAGCTCCAAGGGGAATCGAACCCCTATTTTTGCCTTGAGAGAGCAATGTCCTGACCGTTAGACGATGGAGCCACGTACTATTTTTTTACTTATTATTTACCCATTATTATACGCAAAAAACAGAAAAAAACTATTATTTGTGGTAAGATTATGTAAAATACAGGTTTTTGTTATATACGAGAAGATAATAGTGTGTGTAAATTTAAAAGATATCTAGTTTTAGCATTTTTTTTGCTTTTTGAAGGTTTTACAATAAATGTGATTGCTCAGGTGCAGATAAATCATCAGGTAGATTGCCAGGTAGACCATGAGGAGTTGCAAAAGTCTTGTATTGTTATTACATTGCCCTCAGAGCTTGATAGCATAGAAAATAAAGCTATAGAGAATAAAATTAAAGATGCGGTGCCTGATAGTTTTGAAGTTAAGCAGCTTTCATTTGAGTCGGATATAACGTTTGAAAAAAAAGAGTTTTTGTATCTTGTTGGTTTTCAAGAGGGCGACAAGATAGGGTTTAAAGATTTACAGTATGCAGTGTCCTGTCTCATAAGAAAAAATAAATTCGAAAAAATTATGATTGCTATTTGTCCACAGGAGGGTGGTAAGCGTTTGCATTTTGCGTTGACCGGCTCTTGGACTTTTCGAAAAATAAAAGTGCATGGTATTTGGGTCGGTAGGTATGAATATAGCAAATATTATACGATGGAGCCTGGTGACAAATTTAACAAGGAAAAACATAATCATGCCATTAATAAATTAAAAATCTTATTAAAAACGCAAGGGTATTTCAGTTCAAGTGTGTCAAGTGATATAGCGCACAATAAAGAAACCAAAACAGTACAAGTTGATCTCTTTCTTGATCGAAAAAAAAGATTCTCAATTGGCGGTGTGAAGTTTTTTGTAAAAAATGCGAGCAATAAAAAAATAGAAAGAATAGAGGGTTTGGAAGATAAAATAAATAATTTATTTATAAAAAACTTTGCAAAAAATGTGTACAGCAAAAGCCTAATTAATAAAGAGACGCGCTCTTTAAAGCGATACTTGTCTAAAAAGGGGTTTTTACATATTGACATAGAGCTTGTTGAAAAAATTAATTATAGGGCTAATACCGTAGATCTGAAATTTATTATCACGGCGTATTCGAAAAAAGAGTTTATCTTTTTTGGCAATACGTTCTTTGATGATGCAAAGTTGCGAGAAAAAATTTTATTATACGGTAGGTCAGCGTGGCTTGTGCCAGCATCTTTATTGTCAGGCGAGATTCTAAAGCAGTATGAAAATAGTGGTTTCTTCGATGTGTCTATAGAGACAAGAGAAGAAGACCGGGGATGTTTTTTTATTATCAAAGAGGGTGCAAGAGCGTCTGTTGGGCAGGTGAAAATAAACGGTGTTAAAAGTTTTGAGCATGATTTTTTGATACAAACCTGTTTTTCGCAGTTTTTGCGAGCTAAGTATTTTGACCAAGGGTTGCTCGATAGAGCGTTATCGAAATTGTTAACGCTTTATCTGCAGGCAGGCTTTTGGGATATAAAAATTTTAAAGCAGGATTTTAAAAAAAGAGAAGATACGTATACGTTTGTGGTTTCTATAGACGAGGGGGCCAGAAGTTATTTAAAATCGGTTTCTTTTTCTGGTCTGGATGGGATTGCAAATGCACGGGACATTTTTCAAGCTGGGCCATTTCAAATGGAGCAGTTTAAAACTGGGCTACGTAATACGTGTGATAAAAAAGATTTTGGTAAAAAAGAGGGTGAAGATAGCGAAGATAACACTCTCTGTAAAACCCCATTTGATATCGGCATTTTGACCAAGCAGAAAAACTGGCTAGTAAACTATTTCAAAGATAAAGGGTATTTACATACAGACGTGAGCCCAGAGCTTACAAGAGAAGATCAGGATGTTTCTCTTGTCTGGGTGGTCAGTCCGGGGGAGTTAGTAACGTTTGGAAAGACTATTGTATTGGGTAGTGGCGATTTTCCCATAGATTACATTATGCGGGAGTTGCGATACCGGCAAGGGGATTCGTGGGATAACGAAAAATTAAAAGAATCTGTAAAAGGGTTGCGTTCTTTGGGGATCTTTGAATCTACTCATCTATTTGCGTATAGCCAGCATGGCCAGATGATTTCAGAAAATCACAAAGATATTTTTCTAAAAATTAACCATGCAGATCCGTATGAAATTAGAACGCGCGTGGGTTTGGCCCGTTATGGGATAGACAAGTGTTATTTTTTTGGGCAAGGTTTTACGTATAAACTTGGAGGTGCATTCTTATGGAAAAACCCACTGAAAAAAGCAGGGCGACTGATGCTTGATTTTGATGTTGCACTTTCTTATAGAAATTTTTGTATAGATTACGCTATTCCTTGGATTTTTGGTTACCCAATTAAGACAACGTTTAAAGTATACGCAAACAGGTATGAGCAGCCGGGCTTTATTTGCAGCAAAAAAAATCTGTATCAGGCCAAGCAGGACGGTTTTTTGATTGGGTTTAATCGCGTATACAAAAAAGTAAACGCATCGTTTAATGTTGGTGTAGAGTGGCTCGAAACTTCTATTAAAAGAAATATGACAAGAGTTGCAAAAATTGTTTCGCAGGCAATTAATTTTGATTCATGTTTATTGGGCAAAAAAATCCCATATTTTTTGGTTGAGCCTACTGTATTGATCAACACAGTTGACGATAAGCAAAACCCTCGATCAGGATTTTTTACGTTGTTGACGCTGAAAGGGATGTTCCCCCTAAAGCGTGAATTTTCAAACTCTTATTTTATAAAATTTATGGCTGAGCAATCTATTTTTCATGCGCTCGGTCCGAACTTTGTTGGTGCATTGAGATTGCGTCTTGGGCATGTGTTCAATAGGTGTTTTAAAGATATTGCGCCTATTGAGCGATTTTATTTAGGTGGCGCCCATTCGGTCAGAGGCTACGAGAAAGATATGTGTCCGCCGTTGGGAATGTTTTGTGATAAAAATAAAGATTTCCAAGACAACACTAAATCTGGCAGATTTGGTAAATGTGGCAAATCTGGAAATTTAGTAGTTGCGCCCCAAGGAGGAAAAACGATGCTTAATATTAATGCAGAGGCACGATTTTACTTCTATAAATCACTAACCGGTGTTTTATTCCAAGATGTGGGCGTGCTGGCAGGTGACAAACTAAATAAATCATATGTTTCCCCTGCAACCGGTTTTGGAGTGAGATTTAATACTGCGTTAGGGCCAATTAGGTTTGATCTAGGATTCAAGTGGCGCGTGAGAAATAAATTTGAATCCAGATACGCCTGGTTCTTGGCTTTTGGCAATGCGTTTTAAATAGATCTAATCAGATCAATTAATTTTGAGCATTCATTATATTTACGATCAACGATCCTCTTTAAAAAATTCCGATGTCTCCATTCAGAAGGCTCTGTTTTTCTCATATCTTTTTCCAAGAGTTCAACTTCTTTGTTTCTTCCTTGTTTTGCTTTTTTAATAAGAGCTTATCCGAAAATTAACAAATCACGCAAGAATAATCCAAAAAGAGATTCTC
>JBHPCA010000037.1:0-12874 GCA_042576225.1 Candidatus Babelota bacterium | reverse complement strand
AATACACTCAGTTGTAAGCTTGTCTCTTGTATGTTCAATGTTGTTTTACACGGGCAGTGTTTTGGGGGAGGGTTTTGTAAAGTTGGTAGACGAAGTAGGCAAGTATGGCGCACGAAAGTAGAGAGGTTATTGCCATGGGGATGAATACAAGCCCAATTGTTATTTTTTTGGTTGCGAAATAATACAGCCAAATAGATGAGATGTATATTAAAAGTGAAGTTATTTCTATGAGCATGTTTGTCTTGTTTTTAAAGGCCATGTATAAGATGCCCCGGAAGGTTTTTTTGATGCTTTCTGAGAGTATGAGTAGTGATAATATGCAAATAAGTGGGTAGTTTAATTGTTGCAGGAATATATATTTTTGTGTGTGTTTTAGCAGTAGTAATGTTGGGATAGTAAGCGTGGAGAGTATTATGGTGGGGATAATTTGGGGTATTATGCATGCTTTGAATGTTTTTTGATTTTGAGTTATAGCTTTAAAAAATGGCGAAAGTGATGATTCTAGGCCAAAGGAGGTAATGGTAACCAGAAGGTAGGTAATTGAAAAAAGTGCACCAATGACACCGTATGTTTTGTACCCAGTTACGGTGAAAAGAAAAAGCTGGTGTGTAATAAAAATCGCATGATATATAAGCGATTCAAAAGAGAGCCATTTTAAGCTGTAGGACAGCATCTTGTATGTTTTTTTCATAACTTGTTTTATAAATTTTTTTAACTAAATCCCTGTTTTTCTAGTATATAATATATCGAAATTATATTAACTTTGACTTTGTTTTCTAAATAAAATTATACTTTTTTTAGTGACAATATTCTAGATTAATTTTAAAAACACAAGAAAAGGGTGAAATATGAGGCCTATAAAAGTATACTCAATACGCACAATGCGCGCAATACGCTTAATACACTCAGTTGTAAGCTTGTCTCTTGTATGTTCAATGTTGTTTTACACGGGCGTGTCAGCAAATGTATATAAAGATATGGTCTCTCAGGATTATTGCAAGAAATTGCACAAACATGTGGGGATTTTAGGTGAATTTAATGAGCTAAATAAAAAAAACAATATAATTGATTTGCATTCATATGATGGGTTTCTTGATTCTTTAAAAAAAATTGAGTATAAAAACGAAATAATAAAAATTTGTGTTGCAAAAATGCTTAAATGCGCTAGCATTGAACCTCTTTTGAGAACCTGGGATTACGCGCATGATATGTGCATCAGCAATGAAGATATGGTTTTTGTTCGGGAATTTTCAATACTTATATTTTCATTATATGAAAATCTTTTGGTTATCATGACCTCCCAAAAGACTAATGAAAAAACATGTAAAGAAATAAAGGGAACGCTGGAAGATATTATTCAGGTTTATAATGCTGTTTCTGATTTGCCGCTTAAAGAGATAATTATGACACTTGAAAAGTGTTATGTTATTTTTTCTAAGATTCTTAATGATTATGGAGTTCACTCAAGAATGAGTTGGGGAAAGTGGTTTTCAAAGTATTGGTGGCTTGCCCCAACAGTGGCAATCGCTATTATTGGAGCCTTGCTGAGAAAAAAATTATCCAGACCAAGTTTTTTGAGATTTTAAGAAACTTTGTTATTTGAATAAAGACAAAAAAGAAAACCTTTGTGAAAAAAAGCTTAAATAAAACGGTTTACGCAAGCAATTTTTATCAGGATGTAATTTAATCTTGTGTGAAATAAAAAGAGGTTTAGCTGCGCGTCTATAAGGTGTATACTTATTACTAATACATAAAAAGATAGGGAGATATAAGAAAGAGTAAAAGTTATCCTGAAACTATGTATTCCCTACAGAGAAAGGAGTCTTGATGTTTGCTCTTAACGAAAAAGTAGTGTATCCAGGACACGGTGTCGCAAGTATTAGTGGTATTATTCAAAAGGTAGTAGGAGGCTCAGTCACAAGCTTTTTTGAGTTGACTTTTTACAACAAGGAGATGACTATCTTGGTTCCAATGGATAGTTCGATGGCAGTGGGGTTAAGAAGACTTAGTTCTCAAGAAAGTGTAGGAACTGCATTAAAAATTCTTGCTGATCCTGCTAAGATTAGCTATGAAAATAGCTCTTCAAACTGGAATAGGCGAAACAAAGATTATCAATGTAAGCTAAGATCTGGAAATCTGTATGATATATGCAAAATATATAGGGATCTGAAACATATATCTTCTAAGAAAGAGTTGTCTTTCGGTGAGAAAAATCTTTTAAGTAAGACCGAATTATTGATCGCGGAAGAAATCTCCATTGTGAACGATGTGCAAGAGGACAAAGCAATAAAGCAATTGAGATCTTTGTTTTTGTAAGTGTGTTGTTGAAAAAAATGTAAAAATAGAGGGAAATTGTAAGGGGGCTTGATTATTCTGGCCCCTCCATTTATTATTAATGTATGGGAAAAAAATTAAAACAAAAATTTATAATACTTGTGTACGGGCCAACTGGGGTTGGCAAATCAGGCTTCTCAGAAAAATTGGCTACAAGTTTACAGGCCAAAAAACTACCTGCTCAGCTTGTAAATTGTGATATAGGGCAGTTTTATACAAAATTTGGGATAGGCACAGCAAAACCAGATTGGCAATCTGGTGCGATAAAACAACATCTTTTTGACATTATAAATGAACCAAAAAGCTTTAATGTGAGTGAATATAGAAATCTTCTTTTTGAAACAATAGAAAAAATATGGGAACAAAATAACATTCCTATTTTAGTTGGCGGTTCAGGATTTTACTTGAAATCTCTTTTTTTTCCCCCAATTGACGATGAAGTTATTGCAAGTAAGCAAGAAATATATCAAAAAATAGGGGGTCAGAACAATCCTAGTAGCATAGATCTGTGGGAAAAGCTACACGAGATAGATCCCCAAAGAGCTGCGAAAATAGACAAAAATGATACATATAGAGTAAAAAGAGCATTGGAGATTTGGGAAAAAACAGGGCTAAAGCCATCTGAGTTTGTACCAATGTTTGATTTTCCTAGTAATTTTTTGTTTGTTTTTTTAAACCGTGAAAGAAGAGAGTTATACGAAAGAATAGACAAAAGAACCTATCAAATGGTGCATGAGGGGTGGATTCAAGAGGTAGAGGAGTTAATGGGGACCAAGTGGGAGCATTTTTTTAAAGAAAAAAAATTGATTGGGTATGATGTTATTGTTGATTATTTAAAAGGAGATAAAGACAAAAAGAGTTTAGAGAAAACTGTGAAAATTATACAAAAGAAAACAAGAAATTATGCCAAAAGACAGGTGACTTTTTGGAGGTCTTTTTGTGAGCAGTTGGAAAAAGAGAGTGCAAAAAGTAAAGAGGAAAAAGTGGAGACAAAAATAGAAACAGTAAACTTGACTTTCTTGGATCTTGATTTATACATAAAGCAATTGGTGGCGTATCTGGAAAAATTATTTGATTAAATATATATTGGAGCTATAGAAAAAATATGGAAAAAAAGGGAATATTCTTAACACATCGTCATATAAGTTGGATGTTATCGCTTTTTGTTGTGTCTTTATTTTTCGTTTTTATAGCAGGTTATTTTCTTGGCAAGAAAAAAGCTGTAGAAAAATTTTATAATAAGGTTGATCAAGAATCACTTTCGGATCACATTTATTACTCTGTTTGTTCTATGTATGAGGATGATGAAAACGTTATCAAGCAGGAGTCTACAGAAGATCGTTCGAGTGAAGAAAACTCAAGTGATCTTGTAAATAGTTCTATAGGTGAAGGCTCTGTGGGTGCGCGAAAAATGTTAGATATTCAAGCAAAGGCGAGTAAATCAAGTATTGCAAAAATAGCTAAAAACACAAAAAAGCAACCAGAGAAGATGGATAAAATGGCAGGAAAGAATCTTGAAAAATTTTATGCAGAGCTTATAGGGTTTGGAACAATCAGAGCTGCAAATAGATTTTCTGACAAATTAAAAAAACAAGGTTTTTCTGTTGCGCTAAAAAAACGTAGGAGCAAGTCTGCGAGGGGCAAAACTATTGTTTGGTACCAGATAATAACAGAAAAATTCGACAATAAGAGTGACCTTATAGCATTTGTTGATATAATTAAAGATAAAGAGAAGTTAAAAGGCGTAAGAATTGTCCAGTGTTAAAATGTTAAAAAAATAGTAATTAAGTTAATTAAGAAAGGCCATTTTAAATGATTACACAGTTAAGAAGAAAGCTAAAAAGTAAAACGGCTAGAAGTGTTATTCTTTGGATTATCTTGCTAACACTTAGCTTGGGATTAGTACTAACCCTGGTTATGAGTCTTTTTAAACTCGATACCCCCGCAAAAGGCGCTATGACGGCAAATGGTCAAGAAATATCATATGCAAGCGTTAGAATGAAAGCGATGGAGAATGAGCAAAGAATTCAGATGTTCAGAAGGTATTTTGGCGCAGAAGCAGATAAATTTTTAAAGCAGATGGGTATGCCTGCAGATCCAAGGTTGGCGGCCTTGCAGACTGTTGTTCAAAATGAACTTTTAAATCAATTGGCAGATAAATTGCATATAACGTTGTCCTCAGATTTCATAGATAAAAAACTTAATGATAAAGGGTTTTTGCAAAAAGAGTTTGGCTTAATTGATTTTGAGCAAGTTATAGATCCAATCTTGGGGATAAATGCAGATGCCTTGTCCTATTTCTTGAGGTCTATAGGTCTTACTGTGGCTGGTTTTGAGGAGCTTACATTAAGGGCAATGAAGCGCGATATTATCAATGATCTTGCAAGAAGTGCTGCTTATGTTCCGGTATGTGAGATGCGCCAAAAATATATGAACGACTATCTTGCCAAAAAGTTTTCAATAGTACATTTTGATTTTGATTCGTTTCTCACCGTTGCCCAGGCTCAAGGTGAAATTAACAAAAAGGCGTTAAAAGATTTTTATGATACTGAGAATAAACTTAAAAAGCGTTATTGGGTGCCGGAAAAACGTTCTGGTATGGCCTATATTTTTGCCCCTGATAGTTATGGTATACAAATAAAGCAGGAAGAGATACAAAGATATTATGATGACAACAAGATGAAGCTTTTTGTAAAGGAGCCAGCAAAAGTTCAAGTAAGAAGAATTTTATTTGTAGTTAAGGACAAGGAGAATGAGCAAGACGTCCAAAAAGCTTTAAACAATGCTAGCAAAACGCATCAAGAATTGCTTTTAGAGCCTTCTAAATTTACCCAAATTGCAAAAGAGATTTCTGATGACAAAGAGACGGCTAAAGATGGCGGCCTGTTGCCAATGTTCTCTCGAGGAGAAAGAGACATGGAGCTTGAAAAAGCGGCCTTCTTTCTCAAGGACGATGGAGATATCTCCAATGTTGTGAAAACTGAAAAAGGGTATGTAATTGTACAAAGAGTAAAACGACAAGAGGCCCAGTACAAGCCTTTGGCAAAAGTTACGGGTGAAATTAAAGAAGATTTACTTGGAACTAAATTCAAAAGGTTGTTTGCAAAAGACGTGAGCCAGCTGTTATCACAAGGTGCATTTGACGAGAATAAGTTTAATGAATTTATAAAGAAGGCTGCGAAGAAAGAAAAAATTGCATTACAACCAAAAGGTGATAGCAAGCAATCTAAAGCGTTATTTAGAATAAGAGAAAATATCCCGGCGTATTACCAGGATGATAAGGGCGTTTTGGTAAAACTTAATCAGACGCAAAAGAGATATTTGCCTGCATTGGATGCTATAAAAGAGGTAGTTACAGGTGATTATCAGGAAAGAGAAGCGTCTCAGATGCTTGATAAGGTAATTAAAAAAGCAACAAAAGATGCTAAAAAGATGGAAATAAGCGAATTTAAAAAGTTATATGGCGACAAAGGCAAGTATAAAATTAAAATTGAAGAAACCGGCTGGATAAAGCCAGGGGATATGCAAAAGGTGAAAGAGTTGCAGGCAAAGGGATATCCGACGGAGAGGATATTTAAACTTGAGAAAACAGGAGAGATAGAAAACTTCAGAGGTTCTGAGCAAGAGACTGCAGATGGATATATCGTAAAGCTTGATGAAGTAGAGAAATTCAATGAAAAAGAGTACCTAGAGAAACAAGGGGAAATAAAAAAAGAGCTTGCCAAATTTAAAAATATGGCTCAATTAGAAGAATTTATTGCTTTTTTACGTAAAAAAGCTAAAATAAAGATAGACAGGTAGGTGGGAAATATACAAGATGATTAAAAAACAGGAAGTTTGACACTATGAAAACAAAGACATCAAAGCCAGCAGTTAAAAGCTCTGTAAACGACCAGGATGTTGTCTTTAAAAAGAAAGCTCTGGAAGTTACTTTTGCTCAGATTGACAAGCAGTATGGAAATGGAGCTGTGATGCTTTTAGGGCAAACAGCGAATAAAGGAGTCGAGGCGATATCTACCGGTTCAATCCTGATAGACCAGGCAATAGGTGTAGGCGGGCTACCAAAAGGACGAATTATTGAGATTTTTGGGCCAGAAGCATCGGGAAAAACAACCCTCGCAATGCATGCTATAGCACAGGCACAAAAGAACGGTGGTATATGCGCTTTTATAGACGCTGAACATGCATTAGACCCTAAACATGCGGCAAATATTGGAATAAACATTGATGATCTTATAATTTCGCAGCCAGATTATGGTGAGCAGGCTTTGGATATAGCAGAGATGCTTATACGATCTGGGGCGGTGGATGTTATAGTTATAGACTCTGTTGCTGCACTTGTTCCTAAAGCTGAGCTAGAAGGTGATATGGGAGATGTCCATGTTGGTTTGCAGGCAAGGTTAATGTCACAGGCTTTGAGAAAGCTTACCTCTGTTGTGAATAAATCTAAGACTATTTTGATATTTATTAATCAGATTAGGCATAAAATTGGGGGAATGGCTTTTGCGAAAAAAGAGACAACCAGTGGCGGAAATGCTTTGAAATTTTATTCTTCTTTGAGATTGGAAGTACGAAGAATAGCAAGCCTCAAGAAAAATGATGTGATTTTTGGCAATAGAGTTAGGGTTAAAGTAGTAAAAAACAAGGTTGCGCCACCATTCAAATCGGTGGAGCTAGACTTGCTGTTTAATGAAGGAATTAGTAAAGAGCTTGATTTGTTGGATGCTTGCTTGCATTACGGTGTTATAAAGCAATCTGGATCATGGTTTTCCTTCAAGAGTGAGAAAATCGCACAAGGAAGAGATCAAGCATTGCATTTCCTCAAACAAAACAAAGAGGTTACCGAAAATATTTTAGTTGTACTAAAAGAGATTATTGAAGAAAGAAATATAAGTAATAATAGTTAGTTTGTTAAATTTGTAATTATATAAGAAGAGGTAGTTATAGCCTTGAAAGATAAAAGAGAAAATTTGCCACTTATAAATGAAAAGATTAGAGCTTTGAAGGTGCAAGTGATAAACCAAGATGGTGAAAACTTAGGGGTTTTGCTAAAAAGAGAGGCCTTAAGGATAGCCAATGAGGCTGAGTTAGACTTGGTTCTTGTTTCAGAAACAGGTCGAGAGGGAGCACCGGTTACTAAAATCATGGACTTTGGCAAGGTTCTTTATGAAAGAAAGAAAAAGCTGGTAGAAGCTAAAAAGAAGCAGAAGATTATACAGATAAAAGAGGTCAAGTTTAGACCCAAAATTGGAGAACATGACTTTCAGACTAAAATGAATCGTGCGATAGACTTTCTTGAAGCTGGTAAATATTTGAAAATAACGCTTATGTTTAGAGGTAGAGAATCCTTTAACAAAAGAGAGCTCGGAGAAATGTTGTTTGAGCGTGTAGAAAATGCGCTTAAAGATCAAGGTATTTTTGATAAGTTAGTTAGAGAAAAAGATTCAAGAGCTGGGAGCTTTTGGTCTAGAATTTATTATGTAAGAAGTATAAAATAGCAAAATGGGGAAAATATGCCTAAAGTGAAAACTCATTCAGCAACAAAAAAAAGATTTAAAAGAGTAGGAAAAGGGTCTAAAGTTAAAAGGTCAGGTGCTTACAGGAGACACCTTTTGACAAAGAAGACAAGAAAAAGAAAGAGAGATTTGCGTTCAGCCCTGTATGTAAGTGCTGCAGACGTAAGTATATTTAAGGTTTTATTACCTTATAGGTAGCGCTTATAAATATAGTTTTATAAGATTGTAGTTAATTATTGATTAATATATATTCGTCTGGAGTGTTATAATAACATGAGTAGAATAAAAAGTGGTAAAGTCACAAGAAAGAGACATAAGAAGGTATTAAAGCAGACCAAAGGATTTTGGGGGCAACGTAAAAATGTGTTCAGAAGAGCAAAAGAAACTCTTTTGCGTGCCATGGCTTTTGCATTTAAAGGTAGAAAGTTAAAGAAGAGAGATATGAGAGCTCTTTTTATTTCCAGAATTAGTGCTGCTGCTGAGCAAAACGGTATGTCTTATAGCAAGTTTATGAATGGTTTGAAAAAATCCAATATTGAGCTTAATAGAAAGATGTTGAGTCAGATAGCTGTTTTTGACCCAAAAATTTTCTCTAAGCTAGCAGATATGTCTAAAGGTTGATCTTTTAATCTTGACAAGAAAATAGCTAACTTATTACACTTTCTCTAATATGAGTTGATTGTAAGTAAGTTAGGGGAGATTTTTAGTATGGAAGCACTTGGCCTTCTGGAGAATAAGATAAAAAATTTAGTGGAGCTTTCGAGTAAGTTTAAGATTGAGAATGCTAAGTTGAAAACAGAAAATTCTAGATTGACAGGTAAAAATGCTAAGCTGTCGCAAAAAGTTGATGATTTGCAAAAGCAATTAGAAGCATTTGAAGGTGCGATAGTTGAAAATAGTAAAAGTCTAGATGAAATGAGTCAAGAGAAAGCATTGACTAAGATGGTTGTTGATGATTTGATACAGAGTATTGATTCTTTAGTAGAAGAAAATCAACAATGAGTAAACCATTAAGCCATTAAGTAATGGGTGAAATGAATATTGAAAAAAAGAAGTTAAAAATAGAGATTTTTAACGACGAGTATTCCTTGATAAGTGACGAGAAAGAGGTTGTAATTTTAAAAGCTTCTCAGATGGTAGATACGCTTATGAAGGAAATAGCCGATAAGTCGGGTTTACATGATACCAAAAAAGTAGCGGTTTTGGCGGCTTTGCAGGTAGCCAGTAAACTTGTAAATTTAAATAATTCTTTGCAAAATTACGAGGATAGACATAGAGAGCTTGCAGATATTATAGATAAAAAAGGCTTGAGTTCTTCTTTTTGATTTTCAGCTTTTTGGTTTTACAATAGTATTAGTCCTTACTTTTTCTTGCCAATGCGCAATGTGTATTGTGCGTTTTAATTTTGTTTAATGTGTTTGAATATATAAGTAAGGATTATTATGTTTAATATAGCTTTAATAGCTTTTGGCGTTATGGGCGTTCTAGTTGTCGCTCTAATGTTGATCTATTCTAGAAAAAGGATAGATAAAGCTAATAAGTTTTTATCAGAATCTCGTGTAAAGTGGAAAGATATAAAGCGTGAAATAGAAAGCGAAAAGCGTGAGGCCTTTTTAAAGGTTAAAGACGATATATACAAAAAACGTCAAGAATTTGAATTGGAGATAAAGAGAGAGCGAATGGAGCTTGATCGTCTTCAAAGTAAGCTAAATCTAAAATACGAAAACTTAGATAAAAAAGAAGAAAATTTAGACGGTTTGAAACGTGAATTACAACAAAAAGAACGAACCCTTCTTCGCGCAGAAGATAAGATAAGATCTGATGAAAATAAGATGAAAAGAATGTATAGTGATCTTGTGCTCAAACTTGAGAGATTGAGTAATATGACTCAAAGCGAAGCCAAGCAGGCGATTTTAAACACGTTGGAGTCTGAGGTAAAGCTTTCTAGCCAAAAATGGATACAAAAAATTGAAGAGGAAGCAAAAGAGACCGCAAAGTCAAAAGCAAGAGAGATTTTGGTGTCATCTATGCAACGCCATGTAGCTGATCTTGTGTCTCCCCACTCGTCTGGTATTGTTCATCTTCCTAGCGATGAGATGAAGGGAAGAATAATAGGTAAAGAAGGACGAAATGTAAAAGCTTTAGAAATGGCAACAGGGATGGAGTTTGTAATAGGCGACACACCTGAGGTAATAACCATTTCTGGTTTTAATCCAATAAGAAGAGAAATTGCACGTCGAGCTCTAGAGCGTCTAATCGCTGATGGGAGAATAAATCCTACCAGAATTGAAGAGATGGTTGAGCAATGCGAAAAAGAGTTAGATGAGATAATTGAGGACTATGGAAGACAGGCTATTTTGGAGTTTAACCTGCAGGGTGTGCACCCAGAGCTGGTAACACTTTTGGGTAAATTACATTTTAGAACAAGTTTTTCCCAAAATGTTTTAGTCCATTCTAAAGAGGTTGCGCAGTTTAGTCGTATGATTGCAGAAGAGCTCGGATTAAACAGTGAGATAGCTTTAAGGGCGGGGCTTTTCCATGACATTGGAAAAGCAGTTTCAGCTGAGATTGAAGGCCCTCACGCTAAAATTGGTGCAGATATTGCAAAACGTTGTGGAGAAGATTCTGTCATTGTTAATGCGATAGCTTCTCACCATGAGGATGGTGTCTTTAAATCGATATATGATCCTATTGTTGTTATAGCAGATACGCTTTCAGCATCAAGACCCGGGGCTAGACGAGAGACTTTAGCAGCCTACTTAAAAAGGCTTGAGTCTCTTGAGAATATAGCAAATTCTTTTGATGGTGTTAAGAAAGCATATGCTTTGCAAGCGGGTAGAGAGATTCGCGTTATAGTTGAAGAAGACAGGCTCAATGATGAGAAAGCAAGAAATTTGGCAAGTGAAATTGTCAAAAAAATTGAAGAAGAGATGAGTTTTCCTGGTCAGATTAAAGTAAACGTAATTCGTGAAAAAAGAGTTATAGAATACG
Source organism: Candidatus Babelota bacterium (assembly GCA_042576225.1). Classification (GTDB taxonomy): domain Bacteria; phylum Babelota; class Babeliae; order Babelales; family Vermiphilaceae; genus GWF2-30-66. The sequence continues at coordinate 2,033 of JBHPCA010000037.1, read as the reverse complement.
CGAGATAATAAAATAACAGGATAAGAACTATGAGCCATATACGAGTTTTATTTTTGGGTGATATTGTCGGAGTAACGGGAAGAACGCTGTTTCAAAAGCATATTGGGCGTTTAAGAGAGGAGCTTGCAATAGATGCAGTGATAGTTAATGGCGAAAATAGCTCTCATGGCAAAGGCATAACATCCAAAATTATGCGTTTTTTTAAGCACAATGGGGTTGATGTGGTTACTTCTGGCAACCACATTTGGCGTCAAAGAGAGATATACGCGTATTTATCAGAGAATAATGATTTGCTTCGTCCTGCAAATTTTCCAAGTTCGTGCCCAGGCAAAGGTGTAACGGTATTTAGTTGCAAGGGTTGCGATATTGGAGTTATAAACTTGCAGGGGCGCATTTTTATGCGTGAACATGTCGATTGTCCATTCAAAACCGCAGAAACGCTTATTCACTACCTAAAAAGTAAAACCAATATTATTTTTGTTGATTTTCATGCAGAAGCAACTTCTGAAAAAATGGGCTTATCTTATTTTTTGGATGGTCAGATATCCGGCCTCGTAGGCACACACACACATGTTCAAACAGCAGATGAGCGTATTTTGCCTGGCGGAATGGCTTATATCACAGATCTTGGTATGGCTGGCTCACTAAATTCTATGATTGGCATGAAAAAAGAACCGGTTATTACACATTTAACAACACAAATGCCGACTAAATTCGAAGTTGAAACAAGTGCGCCATATTTCATGACAGGAGCTTATATCGACGTTGACCCTGCAACAGGAAAAGCTCTTAACATAAAACGGGTAAAAATTGTTGACGAAGAAATATCATCAAGCTTAGCCGGGTAACACGCTATGTTTTTAGTTATATTGATGTATCTATTGTTTGCTAGTACGTTCACCATAGGCAAAGCTGTATTGTCTTATTCAAATCCTATTTTCTTTATTGGCTTTCGAATGACCTTAGGAGGCCTTTTGCTACTTGGATATCTCTATTTTTTCAAAAGAAACAAATTTTTTATAAAGAAAAAACATCTACCATTATTACTGCAAATAACACTATTTCATATCTATATAGCCTATGTGTTTGAATTTTGGGCCCTAAAATACTTATCTTCGTTTAAAACGGCTTTTATTTACAATCTTTCCCCATTTATTTCAGCGCTGTTTGCCTACTTATTTTTGAAAGAGAAAATGTCACTGAGAAAATGGATAGGGCTTGTTATCGGTTGTTTTGGCTTTTTTTTGGTGTTAGCAAACGGAAAATCGCCTGGAGAAATAGGGAAAAATGCATTTTTGTTTCTCTCATGGCCTGAGATTTCGTTGCTAGTAGCCGTGTTTTCAGCAGTTTATGGATGGGTCGTTTTCAAGAAATTAACCAAAATTGGTGGATATTCGCCCTTTATGATAAATGGGTTTGGTATGCTTTCTGGGGGAATTTTGGCTTTTGCGACCTCTTTTTTGCTTGAAGGCGTCCATAGTTTTAAAACCCCATCTTCATCGCTTATTTTGGATATTTCAGCGTTTTTGGGGTACGCCTTACTCTTGATTCTAATCGCAAATGTTATCGGATATAATCTCTATGGTCATCTGCTAAAGCGATATTCTATAACTTTTTTGTCGTTTGCAGGTTTCATGTGCCCTCTTTTTGCAGCGTTTTTTGGCAATATATTCCTTGGTGAAATGCCCACATTGACGTTTTTTATCTCTGTGATTATCGTTGCAATTGGCTTATATATTTTTTATCGAGAAGAATTAACCCTTCGTCAGACTTCCGTCGTGGACAGGCAGGATGATCAGGAGGGCGAAGTAAAATAAAATTTTACATAAATAAGGGCTCTCTTTCATTTGGTTGCGTCTAAAAGAGAGCCCTTTTTTATTACGTATTTACGAAAGTAGCTTATCGTTTTTTTCTTTTTGCTGTTTTTTTCTTAGCTACTTTTCTTTTCTTAGTGACTTTCTTTTTAGCCACTTTTTTCTTCTTAGTAACCTTCTTTTTGGCTACTTTTCTTTTCTTGGTGACTTTCTTTTTAG
>JBHPCA010000036.1:0-13343 GCA_042576225.1 Candidatus Babelota bacterium | reverse complement strand
AATAATTGGCAGAGCCATTCCTAGGTATGAAAGCGGTTATGCGATAATGGATCCAAAAAATTTTTATGAAAAAATTGGAGTAGAAGGCTTATCTTCTATGTCCAGCGAAGAAAAGACTGCTGCCCAAATAAAATTTTTGCAAAAGTTTATATCACAAAAGCATAGAATTTTGGACGTTGGCTGTGGTTACGGTAGGATCACAATTCCATTAGCAAAAATGGGATATCAGGTAGAGGGAATTGACTTGTCGCCGAATTTGCTCGAAGAAGCTAAAAAGCAAGCTAAGAAAGAAAACCTCAAGCTTACTTTTAAAGTTGGTGACATGCGTTCTTTGCCATATAAAGACGAACGTTTTGATATCATTGTTTGTATGTGGTCAACCTTTTCCTACATGTTAACCGAGCATGACCAAATTCAGGCAATTAATGAAATGTGCAGGGCTCTAGCAAAAAATGGCACCCTGATAATTGATCTACCAGCAGCAACGGAGAATAAAATTAGAAACGGCGTTTTTATAGAGCCCAATGTTTTGAAAAAGGAGATAATGGGAATCGAACATACAGTTTATCTTCACACAAAAGAAACGCTCAGTAATCTTTTGAAAAGTTTAAAAAATATCAAAAGTTATGAGGTAAAATATAAAAATGTAAATGGCACAAGACGACTGTTTGCTTTCATCAAAAAATAACTTTCTAGCAAAAAAGCCCCAAAAAGGGGCCTTCCTATATTGTTTAACAAAAGTATTTTTTAAGAAATTTCCAGTCTTATATTGTCTATGAATAGTGAGCCTTCATTCATTAAGTCAATACCATCTGCAAAATTATTTATTATAATTTTTTTAGGCTTCAGTATTTCATACCTGCCATCTTCTATTGTGATAAATTCGTGTTTTTTCCAAACTACAGCTCTGAAAAGTACTCTAGGATAATACATAAGCTTATTAAATATTTTTGTATACCAAGCTGTATCTTTAGGCTCTTCTTTCTCTTTTTTTACAGGTTCTTCTAATTCATTGCTTAATATATGAATAACACCATCGAGGATCTCCAAGTGACTTCCCTTAGGAGCTTGTATTTTAAAATCGGGTGTTATTGTAAAAATTGTAGCGTTCTTAGTTTGTTTGATCCCATATTGGCTATCCAAGGTAATTTTTTTAGGTTTGCAGAATATGTTTAGATACCCGTTTGGGTATTTAAGTGCAACACTTGCTTTTTCGTTTTTTGACTTGTCTATCGAAATTCTGAAGTTGTTAATTCTAAGCGAAGAGCTAGCAGATATTGTTCCCTTTTTATAATTTTCAGTGACACCCGTTATACTTACGCTATTACCAGATATTGAACCAGAGTTATACAAAGTAGTATTTATGTTAAGGTTCCATGAATAAATAGAGCCGTAATTGCGTTGTGCAGCTGTCATATTAGTTGTTTGACATAAAGTCATTAGCGCTGCAATAACAGTTAGAGATAGTTTTTTGAGCATAATTTTCCTATTTTGTGGTTTTTGGGGTTATTGAATTTATAATATAAACAATAAATAATATAGGTGTAAATTAAATATAGGTCTATATTTTTTGAAAACGTTGCCGGTTACCCAATTTTATTTTTTAGAATGGTTCTATTAGGGAACAACCACACGTTAAATTTTGATATATATTTACCAAACTGTCCGATACACCAGCGAAATGGAAATAATGCTTTACTAATCAAACATTTTACCATTATATAAGTTTTAATTTTGTACCGATATTTACTATTTCCAAGATATTTTTCTATAGCTTCTATAAGTTCTTGGTTTATTTCTTTTAGAGTATTGGGGCTTTTGTAGCCTCCTTTAGGAATGGGACCACTAAAAAAGAGGAATTCATTTAATTTTAAATCTTTTCTCACAGAAATAGGAAAAAGTTCATCGTTTTTACCGAGTGCAGCCCATGTTTTTGCTTTGACATAATCATCACCAACTTCAAATTCGATACTTCGCGAAGCCATAATGCTTATTGACGAAGCCACAAGAAATAGGGCTAATATTTTTTTTACCATAATCGCTCCTTAAAAAATTTGGTTAAACAGGGTTTTTTCCATCATTTAACATAATATATGAAGCGAAAAATGCTGCAACAGCCCCTAAAATAAGGCGTTTTCACACATGTGCCGGCTCAATTCCCAAACTAGAAAATGCTGTCTTTAGCCCAGGTGCTTTTAGCACGATGTGTTGCAAGCTAAAGCCAAATTCGACAACGCGGTTAAGAAACGCGTCAACTAAGGGGCATATTTCCTTAGGCGTTTGATTGTTCTTTTTTCAAGCTTAGGGTAAACTATGGTTGTATAGGCCACCCTGTCCGCCATAGCTTTAGCGACGGCGGAAGGTTCGAATCCTGCCATGCCCGCAGTCCTTCGTCAGGCTCAGGATGAGCGGAAGCGAAGGCTGGGTTGGGCGCATATTATTAGTTAGAAAAAATGTTGAATTTGCGCGCCTTTAGTCCTGAGGTCGAAGAATCGAAGGAGAGGAGACGCCCAGGCTGGTTTTTTTGTGTATTTGACAGTAAATTAGGAGATTTATCATGTTTTTGATCGTGATGGGTATAATTGTCATAGTAGCATTGTTTTCTTTCATTCTATGGTCACTTTCTGCGTACAATAGACTTGTGCGTTTGGATGCACTTGCCTATGAAGGGTGGAGTGGCATAAATATGCAGCTTAAAAGGAGGTGTGATCTGATTCCAAGCTTAGTAGCTGTGTTTAAGCAATATGGTGTTGGTGAGGGAGAAATTTTAGAAGAGGTGATAGAAATACGGTTATATTCTGCGGATGCAAAAAATATGAAAGAGAAAATAGAAGCAGAATCAGGCTTATCCGAGGCATTAAAAACGTTATTTGATTTTGCAAAAAGTTATCCAGAGTTAAGCGAAGATGAAAACTTTTTGTCCTTGCAAAAAGATCTAGGCGAAATCGAAAAAGAGTTGCAGCTTGCAAGAGGATATTACAATGAGGCAGCAAAAAACTACAATACTGCTATAAGTAAATTTCCTTCGAATATAGTTGCGAAATTTTTTGGGTTTTTAAAGAAGCCATATCTAAAGTAATATTTTACAATTTAACCTCAAGCTCATCAAAGTGCAAATTATAAATTATTAGAACGCTTATTGACATGCTTATAGGATGTTCGATATTGTTAAGATGGTTTATAAGGTGTTTTCGAGATTTTGCATCAAAAAGGTAGGGAGTATTTATGAAGCTTTTGGTAGCAATTCTTTTCTTAGTCTTTTTTGCATTTGTCGGTTGGCAATTATGGTATGCCTTGCAAGTTAACCTAAAGGAACCTGGATATACTGTTTTGCAAAAGAAACATGGGTATGAAATTAGAAAATATGAACCATATATCATCGCACATGTTGTATTTCCAGGTTCGTACAAAGCTGTTGCAAATAAAGGGTTTCGTGTACTTGCAAACTATATATTTGGTGGCAACAAGCAGAATGTGCGTATGTCAATGACTGCTCCAGTTTTTGTAGAAAAAAAAGTGAAAATTGATGGATATGATATTGCATTTGTAATGCCACCCTTTTATAAAAAAGAAACGCTTCCTGAACCGAAAGATGATCGAATAAAAATAACAGAAAAACCATCTGAAAAAGTAGCCGCATATAGTTTTACCTGGTATCCTTCAGCAAAACGGGTAAAGCAAAAAAAAGAAGAATTTATGGCTCTTTTAAAGCGAGACGGCATAACGCAACGCTCTAACGTTATCTTGGCTCGTTATAATCCGCCATTTATTTTACCATTTTTAATGCGAAATGAATTATTGGTTATTATAGAAGAATAGTTTTTTGATTACTACTTATTGGTTTTCATCCTGGAACTTTTTTAGATAGTGGCCATATCCTTCTTTTTCCAAATCTTTGACTGGTATAAATCGCAATGACGCAGAGTTTATGCAATAACGCAACTTGGTGAGGCCTGGGCCGTCAGTAAACACATGTCCTAAGTGAGAATTAGCTTTCTTGCTTCTTACTTCGGTGCGTATTGTACTTAAAGATCGATCTTCTTTTTCAACAACATTACTCTTCTCAAGTGGTTTAGTAAAGCTTGGCCATCCTGTACCTGATTTAAATTTGTCCTTTGAGCTGAATAAGACTTCTCCAGAAACAACATCAACATAGATCCCCTTTTTTGTATTGTTCCAGTAAGCATTATTAAACGGTGGCTCCGTGCCACATTTTTGCGTTACTTGATATTGCAATGGGGATAGTTTCTTTTGTAATGCTTTATCAGATGGTTTTTTATATACAGGGTTAGCTTTTTTCCATATTTTTTTAAAAAATGCATCACGTCCGGATGCAGCTCGATATGCTTTGTACTTAATTGGTTTTTTCTTATAATAACTTTTATGATAATCTTCAGCCTCATAAAACGGAGATGCTTTGATAATTTCTGTTACTATTGGCTTTTCAAATCTTCCCGATATTTCAAGCTCTTTTTTAGATTGTGTTGCTTGCTCTTTTTGTTTTTCATTGGTGTAAAAAATCACCGTTCTATAATTTTTTCCTCTGTCTGAAAATTGTCCCTGGGCGTCGGTAGGGTCTACTGTTTTCCAAAAAACATCAAGCAAATGTTTGTAGGAAATTTTTGCTGGATCAAATGTGATTTTAAATGCCTCAACATGCTCCTTTTGTGCATAATCTTGGTATGTAGGATTTTTGTTTTTACCTCCAGTGTAACCAACAACAACTTTTAGTACTCCATCTACATTTTCAAACGTAGCCTGTGAACACCAGAAACAACCTCCTGCAAATAAAGCTGTTTCAGTTTTATTTTTTTGTAGCGACATTATACCAACCCCTATAATCAAAATAACTAACCCAACTAATATATATTTCTTCATCTTTACTCCCTATTAATTTTCTACTATTTCCATTTTAACATGTTTATATTTTCACACAAAAGCGAAATTTATATTACTACCCTTTGGCATAAAATTTGAATCAGAAATCTAATAAATAGATACAAACTATACTATCTCAATTCCTAGACACGTTTTTACCTTTCGCTAAAACTTCGTAGGAGAAATCTTTACCGGTAATATTTTTAATTTGATAATTTTCGATGTTTATTGTTTATTTCTGTAATAATTTCCTTCATGTTCTCATTTAACCCAATTTCGACCTTGTTTTCACTTAGAGTAAGTTTTTTGCATTTTTTATCTAACTCAAAAATTTGTGTTTTTCTTCTTTTGATTTTTTTTGTATTGCACCAACCAAAAAACTTTGAACGTTCAAGATCTTTAACTACTTCGTATGTGCACTTGCCCAAATATGGATGGTCGTAGTCGATCTTTGCGATTATAATTTTTTTGCCTTTTATATCTTTGAGCTTCGGTGGGAATCTGAAATAAAAAGGTTTAGATTTGTACACAACTTTAATTTTCTTTTTATCTTCAATTTTTTTTGTATCGGGAAAAGAACAAAAGTTAAACAAAGCAATTACAAAAAAAATGATTGCCGTCTTTCGCATACCATGCTCCCTTTTACTAAAATATAATAAAAACGATAAAAATATTAAAACAAGTATATTCTCAGCTTTTATATAAAAAACTATTGTTATCTTAAAAAAATAACAGTTAAAATTGCATCAATAAATTTATTTTTTACCATTAACAAGTAAAAATTAAGAAAATATGGACTTAAAATGTATAAAAAATCTATTTTTATTTTCAGAAGATCTTTAAGAATTAGTGACAATATGGGCCTTTTGAAAGCACTTAAATTATCAAAAAAAGTTGTCCCAATTTTTATATTCACTCCTGAACAAATTTTAAAAAACAGTTATAAGTCTGATAATGCGGTTCAGTTTATGGTTGAATCTTTAAGTGAGCTTGATAAAGAGCTTAAGAAAAAAGATTCTAAATTATTTTATTTCTTTGGTAAGCCACATGAAGTTGTTAAAGATTTAATAAAAAATAATAAAATTGAAGCAGTTTTTGCAAATGTTGACTATACACCATATTCAATAAGTCGTGATAAAAAAATTTGTAAAGTTTGTGAAGAATATAACGTTGATTTTAAGTCATATGAAGACTTATTGCTAAACCCCATTGGTTCATTTTTGACGGGCTCAAATACACCATTTAAAAAATATACCCCTTATTACAACAAAGCAAAAAAAAATAAAATAAAACCTACTGCAAAGAATAGATACAAGAATTATATTTCTAATAATTATAGAATTAAAAATGAATTTAAAGGCAATATTGGAAGTTTTTACAAAAAAAACAATAAGGCAGCTGTAAAGGGAGGTCGCAAAAATGCTCTTCTAATTTTAAAAAAAATGAAAAAATTTAAAGATTATGATAAAAAAAGGAATATTTTAATTTATGAAACAACCAAATTGTCTGCCTATATTAAGTTTGGCTGCGTATCAATTCGTGAAGTCTGCCACGTTATTAATAAATCAATTAATTCTAAAGATTTGATAAAGCAACTTTATTGGCGAGATTTTTATTATAACATTGCATTCTTTTTTCCCCATGTTTTTGGTCATGCAATGAAAGAAAAATACGATAAAATTTCTTGGCCAAATAAAAAGTCATTGTTTGAAAAATGGAAAAAAGGAAAAACTGGATTTCCAATTGTTGATGCTTGTATGCGTCAACTTAATGAGACCGGTTTTATGCACAACAGAGGGCGACTTATTACAAGCAATTTTTTAATTAAAATTTTATTGATTGATTGGAAAAAAGGAGAACAATATTTTGCTCAAAAATTGATTGACTATGACCCTTCTGTTAATAATGGAAATTGGCAATGGAGTTCGTCAACTGGAGCAGATAGCCAGCCGTATTTTAGGATTTTTAATCCTTGGTTACAATCTAAAAAATTTGATAGTGCATGTGAATATATTAAAAAATGGGTGCCAGAGCTTAGGGAAGTAAATAATGCGGATATACAAAAATGGCATGAAAAATGTTCAAAATATAAGGAAATTGATTACCCAAAACCTATTGTTGATTATGCGCAAATTAGAAAAAAATCCATGGCGTTGTATAAAAAATACACCTAAAATTTTGAATTTATTTCTCAAACATATATTAGTTGAATTCTCAAATATTAGTTGAATTCTCAAATTAGAGAAAGCGGTTTTTATATGTTGCAGGCTAAAAAGAGGTTTGCTAGAATGTTAAGCAGAAGTTGCAATTTTTGAGTACTGTTAATCTAGCATCGACATATATTTTCAAATTATTTGGAGATTATCGTGATATCTGAAAAAATATTTATAAAAATAGTTATAATGTTTCTATTGGCTTTTCTGGTGAGTACAAGTAATAATTTGCTTGCTATGGATAAGAAAAAAGGCAAAAAGGTTTTTTATAAAGATAAAATAAAAAAAGCTTTAAAAGTTACAAAGGCGTTAAAATGCAGAAATCTTTCTTTGACTTATATTTCTTGGGGGAATTTTAGGGATTGTTACGTAATATTTGATATTAGCAATGGGGAACAAAAACTAGAAATAAAAAAAGCTAGCAGATTGGATGGTTATGGGCTTTTAAAAAATGGAAAATATGTTTGGCTTGCTGTAGGCAGTTTTTTAAAGATTTTTGATGCGGAGAGTGTAAAACTTGTATTGAAAAAGGAAATAAAAGAGCACCCTAAAGAGGTTGTTTGTATGTGCAAAACTAGTAAAAACGGGTTATTTTTGGTTTTTAGATACTTTAATAATAGTTTAAATAAAGAATTTTTGAGATTTTATAAAACTAAAAGTTTAAATGGTAAAATTAGTTGTAAAAAGGTGTTTGAGATTGAGGATATTAAACTTAGAACATATTTCGATTTCACCAATGACGGTAAATACTTTGTTGTTCTTCTAGCAGGCAGGTGTTTGCGAATTTTTGATACTCTAGATTGGACTCATAAGGAGTTGGGAGGCGTAAAAAATTATAAGTTAAGTAGCAACAGTAAATCTATCTGTGTTAAACGTTGCAAGCCTGATGTAAAGATGTTTGATTTTGAGGTTGACCACTATCTGTGTTTGTTAGATATTTCAAGCTTGCAGGTTAAGTTCTCAGAGCTGTGCATGCCAAAACTTTCAGAATATAATTATGGGTTTACCCAAAACGGTAAATATTTCTTTGTTAATTACAACGGTTCGCATCATTGTCTTAAAGCTGTTGATGCCTTAACTGGAAAATTGTATTTAGAGATTGCTTGCAATATAAAATCCGAGCACGAAGATAAAAAAAATAAATATAAATTTAATACGCATAACCAGCTGGCTCTTTGTGATTTATTTTGGTATAAGGGTCCTGAAAACGGTATATTCCCTCATCGTCTTTCTTTAGGGCGCAATGTTAAAGAATTGAGGGTTTATGGTTTACCAAAAGGCAACATGATATGTAATAAAATATTATATGATTATAAAATGTCTTGCGGGAAAGAAAAAAAGATTAATGAAATAGCGTTTACAAAAAGCAACAAGGCTATAAAAGTATTTTATGAAAAATCAGGCATAGATACTTTTTTTGTAGATCTTGATTTTAAGAAAAAGATGCTTAACTTGTCAAAAAGGGGTAAGTATGCTGACACAAAAATTTTAATACAGACATAGCAGGCGAATTAATATGGGCAAATGACAAAGGGGCTAATTCTAACCCGATATCTAGTTCTATTAACTGGTTTATGTAGTGAGTATCTTTAAAATCAGAAAGTGTTATCGTTGTATACAGTTTATTGGGATGTTTTTCTATCATATTATACCCCAAGCTTTATTTAATTTTTGTATTTTAACATTTATGCAAGAAATAATTGATGTTTTAAAAAGATCCTAGCATTACTTTTTTGTTTTCCAAAATAGATATTCTAGTTTCATTGTTTCTTGATCACTTCATCAATCATATAGGTTTGTAATTTTTGTGTGTTTTGCATTGTGTCGTAGATATGGATGTCCGGCATATAGCATTCATTGCTTTTTCTTTTTCTTCCAACCAAAAATGCCATCGGTACAAATAATGAGCCATAGCCGCTTGGTAGGTCTAGCTTTCTTATATCCATAAAGTCGGTATCAGCATTTGTTGGATGACCTACAAGAACCGGATTCGTCACCATCTTTAATTCATCGATGAAAATAAGCGATGAACTGACACAATATTCATCAACAATGCAAAAGACTTTTGTTGAAGGGTTTAATTTCGACTTAACCGAATATGGTACAATTTCCTTTTTTGGGGTTAAGATGTAAAATTGTTTATTATTTGCGATTGCCTTTTCAATGCCTTGGACTTGATCTTTTAGTTCCTGGTGTATAGGGTGCTCTGCGGGAAATTGTGTAGAAAAAATTTCTTGGTAGCCCTGTAAGTGCTTGAGGTTGCCCTTCGAAGCACGCCAATACTCAGAAATAATGGTAGCCTTTTGTGTAAAATATTTTTTTCCAACGAGGGCTTTGATTATACTTGTTCCCCAGGCAGAATTTCCCCCACCATTATTTCGTAAGTCAAATATAATCGCATTACTGTCACGATATTTTTTTATAGTAGATATGATATGTTTTAGATTTTTCTCTTGTTTGTTATTTGGATGAAAACTGGGTAGTGAAACCCACACACAATTGTCTTTTAGTTCTTTGAGCGAGAATTCAGATAATCTTTTTATTGAAACAGCTTCTGTTGTTTTTTCCCATTGTGTTGTGTATTCTACGAGTTTGCCATTTTTGGTTTTAAAGGTGTAGTTTTTGGCAAGAGCGAATATTGGCCAATGGGTGGAACAAGGATCTATTCGAACGAGAGAGAGAAAACGAGTTGTTTTGTAAAGTGAAGCTTCTATTTTTGGATTGATAGAAAAACGGGAGACTATTTTTTTTAGGAACTGTTTAGTAGGAACCCCATCAACAGAAATCAAAATATCTGAGCAAGCTATTTTTGGATCAGAACTTTCTGTTACTATGACTTCTTTTCCTGTATACGCACATTCAAATGAGAGTTTCCAGTTTTCTGTAGAATTCTTTTTTTTATTTTTTATATGTACCCAAAGATGAGTATCGAAAAATCCTCTTGTATAATCAAGCAAGAGATGTTTGTAGGCCTGATAGTCAGATACTGAGTCAAGGGCTTTAGTTGCTTCTTGATAGCCTTGTTCGAGCCATTGATTAAATGAAGGCTCCCATGCCTGTACGGGATTTGCGGCTCCAGGATGGTTTTTTTTGAGTGTGATGTATATAAAATCTAGATCTTTTTTTGCAGTTTGGCGCCAGTTATTTCCGCCACAATTTCCAATAAATGGTAATAGAGAAAAGATGCATAAAATACGTAGAATCTTCACAAAAAACTCCATATTATAAAACTATACAAAATAAAAACTCTATGAGAAAAACGGGATAAAGCACTTGGGGGGTGATTTATCTAACCTCTCTAATATTTTACCACAATCTGAAATATTTTCAAGCGAAATGCTGCAAAAATTTGGATGACAAAAGGGCTGTAGTGTAGTATCCTGGTAATCACAGTGGGGTAAAATGGAGTAAAAATATAAGCAAAAATTAGGTTTTTGGGGGGAAGTAACTTTAAAGCCTAGAAAATTTAGATGCTAATTTAGATGCTAGTTAGGTGCTAACATGAAAAAGTATGTGATTATTGGAAACTCAGCAGCAGGGTTAACGGCTGCGAAAAAGTTAAGAGATTTGGACCCAGCGTCTGAGATTGTTTGTATATCGAAAGAGAAAGAGAGGCTATATAACAAGTGCAAGCTTGCAAATTATCTGGCGGGCGACGTGCAAATGCAAGATGTATTTGTGGGGGCTAAGAAGGAGTTAGAAGAGAAAAAGATTACTCTTATTTTGGGTAGAAGAGTAGAGAGGATTTTGTCTGATAACAATGAGATTCTGTTAGCTTCTGAAGATGAAGATACGCTGAAGGAAAAAAAACAGGAAAAAGAAAAAATCTCTTATGACAGATTGTTTATAGCGACCGGTGCGAGACCTTTGATGCCAAATATTGCGGGGGTACGTGAAAGGGTAAATGGCGTCTTTACGTTTCATACGTTGCAGGATGCGAATTCTATTTTAGAGTTTATAGAACGTAATAAGCCAAAAAATGCGGTTGTCATTGGTGCTGGGATGACAGGAATAGAGTGTGCAGATGCTCTAGCGAAAAAAGGATTACAAGTTTCAATTGTTGAAAGAGGTTCGCATGTGCTTGCCCATTGTTGTGATAAAGCAGGTGCAGAGTATATTGAAAAGTTAATGGAAGCCCGTGGGGTTACTGTTTTGCGTAATGAGACGGTGCAGGAGATTATTTCAGAAGATGATAGAGTGTCTTGTGTTGCTTTGAATTCTGGAAAGTTTGTTTTAGCCGATATGGTTATATTTGCGGTTGGGGTAAAGCCGAATATTGACCTGGCAAAGGAGGCAGGTGTAAAAATTGGTGATTTTGGTATAATTACTGATGAGTATATGAAAACAAGCATAAAAAATATATACTCTGGTGGTGATGCTGCTCAGGTGAAAGATTTTGTTAACGGGCAGGATATGAGAAGTTGTACCTGGCCGGATGCATGTATGCAAGGTATGGTGGCGGCGCAATCTATGGCAGGTGAGCCCGTTGCGTATAACGGGGCGTTGCCATTTGCAGTGTCGAGGTTTTTGGGGATAGATTTTGCTTCTTATTTGACCTCTTTTTGTCATAAAGCAAAATATGAAAATGTTGTGAGTTTTGGAGATGGCTTTTTCTACAAGATTTTACTTGAGGATGGATTTGTGAAAGGATTTTTATTAATCGGCGATATAAGGCCATTGGGAATGTTGAGGAAAGCTATATTGGGAAAACAAAAGTTTGATATAAAAAGATTAAAAGTTTAATAAAAAATTTAGTGTAAAAATTTGATTTGGGAAAGCGGGTATGTTTTATATGTTTAAAAATAATTTATTATGGACGCAAGGGTTGCCAATATTGCTCGTGTTAGGTGCAATTGCAGTATTTGCGTTACTGTTTTTTAAACCAGTAATTTATGTTGTGCTGGGGCTTTTTATTTTTAGTGTTTATTTTTTTAGAAACCCGCAGCGGGTTTGCAAAGAGGCTTTAGATAACCCCGCGGTGCTTATTTGTCCTGCTGATGGGAAAGTCGTAGATGTTGTTTATGACAAAGATAATGGCTTAGATGGATATGCGCAAAGAGTTTCTATTTTTCTTTCTCCATTTGATGTGCATGTGAATTGGGCGCCTATGTCTGGGACTGTAAAAGAGATAAAATATAAAAAAGGAGCATTCAAAGTTGCCTTTTTGCCAAAAAGTTCCCAGCTAAATGAAAGAAATGATTTACTTATTTTGGGACAAAATGGTAAAACCATAAAAGTGCGACAGATTGCAGGTTTAGTAGCGCGAAGAATATGCTGTTGGGTTAATGAGGGTGATTCGCTAAAAGCTGGGGACAAATATGGAATGATACGTTTTGGTTCCAGGGTTGATATTTTCTTGCCTGCTGAGGTGAAATTGAATGTTGGTGTTGGCCAAAGGGTATATGGTGGACAGACTGTGCTTGGCAGATGGTCTTAATGGTATTGATTGGGATTAATTTTGAAGGCGTTTAGTTTGAAAAATTTAAAGCAAAAAGGGAAGCAAAATCTTTTTGTTATCCCTTATTTTTTTACGTTTGCAAATGCAGTGTTCGGGCTTTTTTCAGTTATAAAAACATTGGATGGTGATTTTATAGGTGCTGCCTATTGCATTATGTTAGCAGGTGTTATGGATCTTTTTGATGGAAAATTGGCACGTGCATTTGGCTCTACCAGTTGCCTTGGCATGGAGCTTGATTCCTTGTGTGATGCAGTCTCTTTTTGCTTTGCGCCTGCAATTTTGCTTTATAGTTGGTACTTTCATAATTTGGGGGCTTTAGGACTTATTTCAGTTTCTTTGTATCTGTGTTTCGGGTTATTAAGGTTGGCAAAATTTAATATTGCCAGTGCGACAAAAACACAAAACATTAACTATTTTATTGGTTTACCAACTACAGTGGCAGCTTTTTTAGTTTCGCAGTTGGTAATACACTTTACGTGGGTTTCACAAAACATTTTGCCATTTTTGCGCAATCCTATTTGGCTTGGCTTATTTGTGTTAGGTCTAGCTTTTTTGATGATATCCTCGGTGCACTTTGTTTCTTTCAAAAAAATTAACCCAAAATTATCTGTAGTGGCCGGTTCTTTACTAGTAATTGTATGCGCTGCAGGTTTTTTGTATGGTTTACCCCTACTGTTTATTGGGATTTTTTCTTATATTTTAAGTTCAGTTGTGTATTTTGTGGGTTATAAGGTTTATAAGAGCTTATCCGAAAATTAATAAACCACGAAAGAATAACTCAAAAAAAGATTCTC
>JBHPCA010000035.1:0-13960 GCA_042576225.1 Candidatus Babelota bacterium | reverse complement strand
ACCGAGTGAGTTTAGGAGAAGAATAAAGGAAAAACAATCTATGTTAAAAGTCTTAGAAAGAAAACTTGAAAAAATTAAAAATAAAAAAAGAGAAATTAGGAATTTGTCTATTGAAAGCGTTGAATCTAGTAGGGGTTCATTTGATTATTCTTTTTGCTCTTTGAGTAAGCCTTACCGAATGTTCTTATTTATTTTCAAGGATAAGGACAAGGAAGATTTTTCTTTTGAATATGAAAAAGACAAAGATATTTCTTTTGAATTAGTTAAGGGTAAGCTTGTTACTATTCCTGTAGGTGATGAAAAAAAGAAACCAGACTTTGTGAAAAAAATTATAGACGATACAAAATACCCAGGATTGCTTTGGGCTTCAAAGCTTCTCATGGCATGTGGCAATAAGGAGAAAACGCTTTTTAAGCTGGGTGATATATCGTCATCTAAATCAAAAATAAAACGTTATAGCGATATCAAGATAAAAACGTATTCCTAATCAAAAATTTAATTAAATGCGACGCCGCCTTTGAGCCAGACACCCCACTGAGATATTCCCATTCTTTTGCCGCAATGTTTATCACAGCAGTAATCGCATGCATAGTACGTGTCTTGGCATGAGCATGAATTGCAACTATAGCATTGTTTTTTGTTACAGGAATGGCATTCTATTTTACATCGATTTCGAGCAAATTCTATCTCACCACCAAATCCTACGAACGGTATCCCATTATTATTATTTTCGTTGTCTATATCATTTTTCCATGCATAGCCAAAGTGTGCAAAAATTTTGTGTGTGAGTGCGCTTGGTGAGTCTTGTAAATTAATATTTGCTTGTGACAATAATATTGGTTGTATTGATGTGTTTACAGGTTCTGTGCTTCCTTTGGCAACTAACGGATTTGCTTGAGAATAAGTATTGTAACCATCAGGGTTTTTATTGTCGATAGATGGGTTAGTGTCTATTGGGTTTGTTGGGTCTAACAAAAATGCAGGGTGATTTTTGCCCGAATGTATGCTTGCCTCACTTTGTGTTGCCGAAAGTGGTATGGAATTCTCCTGGGCCCCTCCGTAGTAGCCATAGACAAACGTATCACCTTTCACTGCATATTTGCAAGTTGGTTCGCAGGTGCAGCGGCATTCGCGTGCAAATTTTTCCCCTGATCTTGCCCAGAAGTTGTAACCAATATCAAAGCTGGAATTATTTCTGACAAAGCCCAATTTAATAGCAATATCTGTTTGTAGGTCAATTCTCACATCGGTTCTAAACGTCGACCAATTTATAGCCGGTATGAGATTTTTTTTGTATTGGAGATTGGCTACTATTGATTCCCCATCATATACAATTTTAAGATCTTTTTCATTTGTATCTAGCTGTTCGAGTAACATGTATCTGCTGTTTGATTTGCAAAGTATATCAAATGATCTGCGTTGACAACTTTTTATCAAGTGTGTTAAGGTCATGTCTATCCATATGCCCATATATCTTTCTGGGTTATCTTCGCATTGATTAAATATCCAAGATCCAGAGAGTCCACCGCCTATTTCCCAGTGTTTTCCGTTACCAACTATTGGTTCAAATAAGTATTTTGCGCATGGACGATTGCCAAGTGGTGCTGAAACTTGGAAAAAGAAGCCAAAATGATAATCTTTATCGAGAACAAAATTATATCCCAAAGACGCGCGAAGTTCAGAAAGTCTTGTTTTTGTTGTACATTTGTGGCAAGACATTAAACCGTATTTTATTGGTGTTTTCATATCACCAAAAGTATAGTTGCCGGACATAAATTGTAAAAAGTTTTTTGATAAATTTTCTCTTGTGACTTCATCCTCTGCCATATATCCGGCGGAAAATGATTGTATCCCATCAGTACAGATTTTTTCACAAGGGTTGAGTTCCCATTTTGTCCAGACAATTGGGGCAACTACTTTGACATAAAGTCCTTCGGTTACACTATCTAGGCCATAATATAGATTTAAGTCGACTATTGCATTTTGCACGCGTGGGCAAAATGATACTCGTGAGTCATAATCTGGCGGCAAGCCGAAGTAATCTGCAAGCCATGCCCTACGGTCTCTATTTGCGACTTTGCTACCCTGTATTTTTAAATATTTACACTCGATATAATCTTGGCCAAAATAGTATCTGGGGATCTGTTGAGCCCAGAATGATCTCTGATATTCTACAGCGACAGAGAAATATCCGTATTTCGATCCCATGTCATATTTATTCATGAATTCTTGGCAACCAACAAGCTCCCTGGCTGCATTTCTTCCTTGTGAGCGTGGAAGCAAGAAAGGATATCCGTTGCATAAACTATTACAACATGTCGGTTCGTCTAGCCCACATTCACCACAATTTACCGAAGATCCAGAGCAGGAGCAGGTTGTGTAACTTAATGGCGCCCAAGTGGCAAAACCAAAAAACAAAGAAATAGTACACAATACTTTTATACACTTTTTTCTCATTCCCAGACTCCCATACGTTTTATTTTTTAATTTTGTCAAAAAAATTGTAATATGTTGCCCCAAGTTTTGTAAACAAATATATTGATGTGTTTGATATAGGGCCTCGTTATAGCAAAAAGGCATATTTTTTTAATAAAAACTAAAACTGCTCTTAATAGAGTTATTGTGCTCCAAACATACACCCCTTTTTTTCTTGTAATCCCTTACCAGAGCGATATACTTGAAAAATATTTGCAAATTGTTGATTTTTCTTGGGCATTTTCTTTATAATTATAACTGATAAAGGTGTAAGTTTAATACGTATAAATGACTAATTACGTAAAGCAAAGGGAAAACATGAAACTGACTATAAAAAAATCTGTATCACTCACAGTGTTGCTTGCAACGCTTTTTGTTACTTGGCTTAGTGTGGGTATGGTGGAACCGGTGAAGAAAAAGAAACCGGAATTAAGTGGAATTCTTGCCTCAGGATCCACTGACAAAACAATTAAAATTTGGGATATAAAAACAGGCAAAACAATAAAGACTTTTAAAGGCCATAAGGGTTCTATTGAATCAATGGCATTTAGCCCGGATGGTAAAAATTTTGCATCAGGATTTTCTGACGGGATAGTTAAAGTTTGGGATACAATAACATGGCAAAACCTACAAATTTTAAAAAACCATAAAGGTTTGATCAAGTCAGTAGCATTTAGTGTTGACAGTCTTCTTTTAGCTTCTGGGTCTTCAGATAAAAAAATTAAAATTTATGAAAATAAGGGTGGCAAGTGGAAATTAATAAAACAAACCTTGTCTATGGATGAAGAAGTTAGTTCAGTAGCATTTGGCCCCAAAATCACAAACTATATTGTTGCAGCAGATAGGTCAGCAATTAAAATTTGGGAAAATATATCAAAAACAGGGTGGAAGTATAAAAATACGCAAACTTTTAAAATAAAAAATGATGGTCTTTTTTACGGAACGGTACTTAGTTCTGATGAGTGTATTGCTAACATATCATCTTCAGAAGTTATTGAGTTTTTTGATAAAAAGAGTGATTCTTTGTGGAAAAAAACAGAATCATTCAAATTCAAACATGGAACTATTATAAGTTTAGCATTTTACCCTAAAGACCCAAATCTTCTCACTGTAAGGACTTCAGATGGTTTTATCATATTATTGGAAAAGAAGGGTGCGCAGTGGGCAGCAAAAAGTATTTTGGGTGTTGTTACACCAGAACTTCGTTATGCTACAACAGTAGTATTTAGCCCTGATGGTAAGTATCTTGCTATAGCGCTTAAAGATGGAAGAATTCAAATTTTCAGTATTAAAACAGGTAAACTTATAAAGTCTTTACAAGGCCATAAAAAAGGCGTGCTTTGTTTAGCATGGCACCCCAAACCAAAAGTGACAAAAAAAATATTAAAAAAGGAAAAGAAAAAGATGCCTTGGGATATCATCATAAAATTTAAGGAATAAAGAGAGATGCGATTGCTTTAAAAAAAAGGGGAAAAACCATGAAATTAATTATAAAAAAATCTGTAGCACTTACAATTTTACTTGCAACGTTGTTTGTTGCTCAGTTTAGCGTAGGAATGAAACCAGCGAAAAAAAAGAAGCCGGGGTTAAGTGGTATTCTTGCCTCAGGATTTGAAAATGGTGAAATCAAGTTTTGGGGGAAAAAACAGGGTGGCAAGTTTTATAACATAAAAACTTTTAAGAAGCGAACGTCAAAAAAAGGTGAGGCAATTCCTGTTACAGCAGTAAAATTTAGTCCTGATGGGAAGCTTTTTTTAGCGGGTTTTGAAGATGGGGTAGTTGAAGTTTATAAAAGGCAATATTACTTCTGGAAGGGTTTTGGGGAGTGGGAAAAAATACAGGTTCTAAAGGATTGTGAGACCATGGTTCGTTCATTAGATTTTAGCCCCAATGGAAAATATCTTATATCGACAAGCGATGGTACGCTGGACTATGATGGAAAAGTTATAGTCTATAAAAAAGGAGATCATTTCTTATGGAAGAAAGTAAAAACTTTAGAAGACAATCAATTTGGTTCCAGATCAGGATCATTTAGCCCTGATGGTAAATATTTTGCTGTAGGGATAGGTAATGAGGAAGATGATAAGCAAGGTTTTGTAATTTGGGATGCAAAAAAGTGGAAAATCTTAGTAGATCTTAATTATAATGAGCCGATTTTTTCAGTAGAGTTTAGCTTTGATAGCAAAAACCTTTTTGTGTTTCGTAGGTTTGGTTTAGATATTTATGATACAAATACATGGGAAGAAGTAGGAGAGATCCCTAATTACATTTTTATCTCACCAGTAATTAGTCCTGATTGTAAATATCTTGCATCAGGATTAACAATAGAAGGGGAGTTTACTTTATTAGAGAAATTTGTAATTTTTAAGAAAGAAAAAAGTGTTTCTTCGACAGTTTCCAGTGGGCAGGGAAAATGGAAATTTAAAGTAATAAAAACTCTTGAAAATGATGTTGAGGTTCGTGGTCAAACTCAGCTTGGTTTAATTGCATTTAGATCTGATGGGAAGTATATGGCTTCAGGATTGGTTAAAGAAGGTAAGATCGCAATTTTTGAAAAGAAAAAAGACGGTAATTGGAAGAAAATACAAATGTTAAAAGGTTTTGGAGGATCGGTTGTTCTTGCGTGGCAGCCGCTTGTTAAATTTTCAGAAAAAGAAGTATTTCAGGAAAAATTATTAAAACAGAAAAAAAGGGCAGATAAAAAAAAGAAGGGATTTGAGGATGTTATCATAAAACTTGAGAAATAAAGAGGGATGCGATTGCTTAAAAAAAAAAAAGGGATAAACCATGAAATTAATTATAAAAAAATCTGTAATGTTCGTAGTTTTATTTGCAATGCTTTTTTTTGCGCAACTAGGCTTTGGCAAGGTTGGGCCAGAGGGCATCATTGCTGCTTCAGATGTAAACAAGATTCAAATTTTTAATGCAAAAACAGGCGAAATTATAAAGACTTTAAAAGGTCACAAGAAAAGTGTCGATTCAGTAGTGTTTAGTCCAGATGGGAAGTATCTTGCTTCGGGAGACCTGGCGGGTATAGTTAAAATTTGGGATACAGAAAAATGGGAAAACACACAAACTTTAACTGGCCATAAAAATCGGGTTAATTCAGTGGCATTTAGTATAGACAGTCTCCTTTTGGCTTCTGCGTCTGATGATAAAAAAATTAGAATTTATAAAAAGAAAGCCGGCAAGTGGAAAATTATACAAGTTTTAGATGCTTTGGATAAGGTTTATTCAGTAGCGTTTAGCCCCAAAATTACAAACGTTCTTGTTACGGGACAATATGGCACAACTAAGATTTGGAAAAATACATCAAAAACGGGATGGAAGTATAAAAATGTACAAACTTTTAAAAAGTTAGCGAGTTGCCCGAATAATAAGGTATCATTCAGTTCTGATGGGTGCATTATTTCTGTTTCATGTAAGTTTCCTGAAATTTTTGATAAGGAGGGCTCAGTATGGAAGAAGGCAAAATTTCCAAAAATAACATTTCCGCTTGGTGCGCCAGAATATACTATACCAATGACGGAGTATGCACTATTTAGTCCTAAGAATCCAAATATTATTGCCTTTAGAGGTTTTGATTACATTAGATTTTTTGATAAGGAGGGTAAGTTGTTGAAAAAAATAGAAACTTTAAGTGGGTGTAATTCAATGGCGTTTAGCCCTGATGGCAAATACATTGTTGTAGGATTTATTGGTGAAAAAATTCAAATTTTTGATATAAAAAAGGGTGAATTAATAAGTATTTTAAAAAGTCCTAAAAAATATGTTCTATCATTAGCATGGTACTCTAAACCAAAAGTGACAAAAAAATTATTAAAACAGAAAAAAAAGGCAGATAAAAAAAAGAAGGGATTTGAGGATGTTATCATAAAACTTGAGAAATAAAGATAACGTTAAATAATGCTACAAGATTTGCGTGGGCAGCGATAGTAATATTTGCTATCGCTGCCCACTTGTTTTTCGGGTTTTTCGATTAAAATTATATATGCGATTTTTTAATCAAAAGAGACACCGCCTTTGGCCCAGACGCCCCATTGTGAAAGGCCAGCTCTTGGGGATTTTTTGCAATTGTTTTTAGATCTAGTGTAGTAGGGATTGTCCAGATTGCAGCAATTACAATTTTTATTCAAGCAGCAACACGTTTTATATTTGTCTTGTGCAAATTCTATGTTGCCACCTATGCCGACAAATGGGATGCTTTTCAAATTGCTTTCTTTCCATGCATATCCAAGATGGCCAAATAGTTTATGTGTAATTGAACTTGGTGATTTGCATAAATAAAGATCTGTTCTTTTTACTAAAACCGGCTGAATTGATGTGGTGACTTGGTCTCCACCGCCCATTGGAGTTATTGCTCTGTGGTTACCGTTATCGGTATAGAATGCAAGTTGCGAATTATCTTCAGTTGCTGCGGTATGTATTGTTGCTAAACTCTGTGTTTTTGAAAGAGGAACTATGGTTGTTGTTGTGGTAACTATAAATTGCCCGTAAACATCAGAATCTCCTTTAATGGCGTATAGTTTATTTGAGTTGCAGTTACAAGTGCCACAGTAGAATTTTTCACCTGTTCTTCCCCATAGGTTATACCCAATGTCTAGACTCCAGTTATCTCTAACACAGCCAAGTTTAATTGCGATTTCACCTTGTATGTCAATTCTTGTTTTTATATTAAATGTTGACCAGTTAATTGCAGGAATTAAATTTTTTGCATATTGGTAGTTGGCAGCTTCATACTCAGGGGCTGGGCCTGTGAGATTACCATCGCCTTTAGTCATCTCTTCAAGCAGCATATATCTGCTATTTGGCTTGCCGCAAAAATCAAAAGATCTGCATTGGCATGTTTTAAACAGATGTGCAAGTGTTGACTCAAGCCATAGTCCCATATATCTATTTTTATCTTCCTCGCTGCACCAGAAAATCCATGAACCGGTAAATCCAAAACCCAGTTCCCAGTGTTTTCCATTACCAATCATAGGTTCAAACAGATAGGTTGCTTTTGGGCGTGTACCGGTTGGGACGGATCCATAAAATAATACTCCAAAATGGCGGTCTTCTCTGAGTAAAAAGTTGTACCCTAAAGTGAGATCTATTTGGGCGATGGCTGTTTTTGTATTTCCACAGTTTGAGATTTTTCCAAATTTCATCGGAACTTTCATATCACCGAATATGTATCCTCCGGCCATAATTTGTAAAAACGAGTTTGCCAAAGATGCTCTTGTAATTGCATCTTGAGACATGTATCCGGCATCAAAATCAAGTTCGCCTCGTGAAATAATTTTTTCGCATGGATTAAGCTCCCACTTGCTCCAGACCAATGGGGTATTTACTTTGCAAAATAATCCTGGTGTGAGTTCATCGAGGCCAATATAAAAATTAAGATCTAAAATAACATTTTGAATATTTGGGTAAAAACTTACTCGAGAGTCAAAATCCGTTGGTAATCCGAAATAGTCAGCAAGCCACGCTTTTGAATGCCTGTTTTCAATGCTGCTTCCTTGGATATATAATTGGCAACAGTTTACTAAATCATTGCCAAATAAAAAGTGAGTAAGCCTTTCTCTTTTAAATGCTCGAGTATATTCTACTGCAAACGAAAAAGCACCATAAGATTCATCAATATCATATCTATTTACAAATTCTTGCCTGCCAACTAGTTCTCTTGCTAAATCTTTTCCTTGTGAGCGTATTTGAAAATAGGGGTATCCATCACAAATGCCTAAAGAGTAATCGCAACAGGTGCTGCATGGTGTGCATGAGGAGCAAGAGTTACTGTATATGGGAGAACTTGTGTATAAACTTACCAGTAAAAGTGTTGCTATAGAAATCGAAAAAAATTTGTGTAATATTTCTTTTTGTGAGCTGCTTGTTTTTTGTATCCTGTTCATTAAAATCTCCCCAAGTTTTATGGATGCTACATTTTTTGTCTCCTTATTTTAATATTAAAGTTTTTATTTTTCAATACATACTATAAATGTGTTTGTAAAATGCTTTGTTTGGGGGTGTGTGGCCTGTGGCCCACACTTTAGATTTTTCGCAAATGTGTTTGTAAAATGCTTTGTTTGGGGAGATATAAAAAGAACCCGGGATTTTACCCCAGGTTCTTTTCGTACTAGTTTATTTTTTTGTCTGTTTTCAAGGTGGATTAAAAATTAATGATTAATAATCAACAATAATTAATAACTAAAAACTAAACATTGATAATTATTAATCAAATGCTACACCACCTTTGACCCAGATTCCCCAAAGAGAGACACCGCCTCTTCTGGAGCAGCAATTGTCATTGCAGCATGAGCCACATCCGCAGCAGTCGTCACAGCATGAATCACAGCATGAGCCACATGAACCGCAGTTTGAATCACAAGAGTTGCATCCGCAGCAGTCGTTGCAACATGAATCGCAGCAGCAGCAATCTTTGTAGTTATCTTGTGCAAATTCAGCTTTACCACCAATTCCTATGAATGGTACATAGTCGTCGCATTCTCTGTCTTTCCATGCATAGCCAAAGTGTGCAAATATTTTGTGTGTGATTGAGCTAGGTGATTTGCCTAAGTTGAGCATGCATTTGTTTACCAATATTGGCTCTACAGATGTGTTGATTCTGTTTGTGTCACCAATGATGTATAGATCTGTGCCATTTCTTTCAGCTAAGAATGGATTATCAATTCTTGGGTTTTGTTTTGGGTTGTCTGCATTTACAGCTGGGAAGTTTTTACCTGAGCGGATAGTCGCAAGACTTTGTGTTGCTGATAGGGCATATTTATCGCCATCGCCAGCATCACCTTCTGCGCCATATATAAATGCGTCACCTTTGAATGCATATTTTTTGTTTGTTTTGCAGCAGCAGTCACAGAATTTTTCGCCTGTTCTTGCCCATAGGTTGTAACCAAGATCGAAGCTCCAGTTTTCTTTGACGTAGCCAAGTTTTACTGCGATATCTGCAACAACTGGAATTCTTACATCAACATTGAATGTTGACCAGTTAACCGCAGGGATCAAGTTTTTCTTGTACTGATATGCAGCTGTTGTGCTTGTTCCTGAGACTTCACCTTGAATTACGTCATCATTGGTTCCCATTTCTTCAAGAAGCATATATCTGCTGTTTGGTTTGCATTTGAAGTCAAATGATCTGCATTGGCAAGCTTTGAATAGGTGAGCAACTGTTGCTTCTAACCATACACCCATGTATCTGTCTTCGCATTCTTCACTTCTCCAGAAGATCCATGAACCAGTTAATCCACCGCCAAGCTCCCAGTGTTTACCATTACCAACAATTGGCTCAAAGAGATATTTACCACATGGACGGTTACCTGCAGGTGCTGCGACATACGCAAACAGACCGAAATGTCTGTCTTCTTCTAGATGGAAGTTGTAACCTAGAGTAAAGTCAATTTCACCAAGTCTTGTTTCTGTGCAGCAGCCTTTGTTGAAACGTGAATAGCAGATTGGTGATTGCATATCACCGAATTTGTATCCACCACACATTACTTGCATTAATGAGTTAGCAAGATCTGCTCTTGCTACTGCATCTTCATGCATGTAACCTGCATCAAAACCATCTTCACCAACATCGCAGACTTTTTCACATGGGCATAAGCTCCATTTTGTCCACACGATAGGTGCGTTTACTCTAACAAATAGTCCTTCTGCTGTTTCGCATGAAGCGCCCCAGTAGAATGCAAGATCTACTACTGCGTTTTGTATTTCTGGGCAGAATGTTAACTCGGATTTGAATTTTGGAGATAAGCCAAAGTAGTCAGCTAACCATGCTTTTGAATTTCTGTCTGCAACGGCACTACCTTGAACCATTAATTTGCAGCAGTTTACGAGATCATTTCCAAAGTAGAAGTGAGTAAGTCTATCGTTTCTGAATGATCTTGAATATTCAACTGCTACAGAAAATGCTCCGTAGTGAGAGTCAGCGTCATATTTGTTGATGAATTCTTGCCATCCTACTAACTCACGTGCTGAATCTCTTCCTTGTGAACGAATTTGTAAGAATGGATATCCATCGCATTGCCCTAGATAACTACAGTCATCGCAGCAATCGTCGCATGAGTTACAGCATGTGTTACAAGTATTGCAGCAGGTGTTGCAGCAGTCTGCGCTGAATGCTGTTAAGTTTGTCATGAGCGCAAGAACAAGCAAGTATTTTAATGCTCTGTTCATATTAAAAACTCCTTTTAATAATAAATATTAAAGTTTGTAAATTTATTGAGGTTTCTTTTTTTAGACACTTACCTTTTTTCTACGTCATATAGCTCTCCTTATTTTTAATTTTCATTTCTTACTTACTACTATTTTTCCTGTTTTTCTTAAGGGACCTGGGCTTTTCCAGGCCCCTTAATTTTGTACTAGTTATATTTTTTGTTTACTCTTAGGTGAGTCAACTATTAAAAATTAGTCAAACGCTACACCACCTTTAATCCATACTCCCCAAACGGAAACACCACCACGTCTTGTGCAGCTATCGCAGCACGAGTCACAGCAGTTGTTATTGCAGCATGAATTAGATGAGTTAGAACAACTATTAGTATTGCATGTTGTTGAGCATGTTGTATTGCAACATGGATCGCAGCATGTATTGCATGAGTCGCAGCAGCAATCTTTATAGTTGTCTTGCGCAAATTCAACTTTACCACCAATTCCTAAGAATGGCACCCAATCTTCTTGGCAATCTTTCCATGCATAGCCAATGTGAGCAAATACTTTATGTGTAATTGCGCTTGGTGATTTACCCAAGTTTAGTAAGTTGCGTGAAACTAACACAGGATCTATTGATGTTTTGATTCTAGCTGAAGGGCTATCACCAATTACATATAGATCAGTTCCGTCTTTTTCAGCATTATATGGGTTGTCGATTCTTGGGTTTGTTTTTGGATTGTCACTATCCACAGCTGGGTAGTTTTTACCTGAGCGAATATTAGCTAGGCTTTGTGAAGCTGAGAGTGCAGACTTGTCACCATCGCCAGCTGCTCCCTCTGCACCGTAGAGCCATGTGTCACCTTTGATAGCATATTTCTTGCCTGTGTCACATGCGCAGCAATCGCAGCAGAATTTTTCGCCTGTTCTTGCCCATAGGTTGTACCCAATATCAAAATCCCAGTTGTCACTGATATAGCCAAATTTAAGAGCAATATCAGCTTGTACATCAATTCTGACATCGATGTTGAATGTTGCCCAGTTGATTGCAGGAATCAAGTTCTTTTTATATTGGTAGTTAGCTGTTACTGATTCGCCATCAACTTCGCCTTGAATTACGTCGTCGTTTGAGCCCATTTCTTCAAGTAACATGTATCTGCTATTTGGTTTGCAACAGAAATCAAATGATCTACATTGGCATGTTTTGAACAAGTGTGCAACAGTTGCTTCAAGCCAAAGACCCATATATCTATCTTCACATTCTTCACTTCTGTAGAAAATCCATGAGCCTGTGAATCCTCCGCCGAATTCCCAGTGTTTACCGTTACCAACCATTGGCTCAAATAGGTATGTGCCACAAGGACGGTTTCCGGCTGGAGCTGCTACGTAAAGAAACGCTCCAAAGTGATGGTCTTCTTCTGTAGAGAAGTTCCATCCGAATGAGAAATCAATCTCACCAAGTCTTGTTTTTGTGCAGCAGTTGTTGCCGATTCTACCAAATCTGATAGGTGTTTGCATATCGCCAAACTTGTAGCTACCATTCATTGTTTGCAAGAATGATTTTGCCAATGATGTTCTTGGTATTGTGCTGGTAGACATGTACCCTGCATCAAATCCGTTTTCGCCTTGGTTGCATACTCTTTCACAAGGACACAATTCCCATTTTGTCCATACGATTGGTGCATTTAATCTCATAAACAAGCCTTCTGCCAACTCATCAAGTCCTAAGTAGAAATTAAGATCTATAACGATGTTTTGAATTTTAGGGCAGAAAGATATTTTACTTTCAAAGTCTGTTGGCAATCCAAAAGAGTCAGCCATCCAAGCTTTTGGATTTCTGTTTGGTGCTTGGCTACCCTGAACGTGCAACTCGCAGCAGTTTACAAGATCGTTTCCGAACAAGAAATGAGTAAGTCTTTCATTTCTAAATGATCTTGAATATTCAACCGTTGCAGAGAAAGCACCATATGTTGAGTCCATATCATATTTGTTTGTAAATTGTTGCCATCCAACAAGTTCTCTTGCGGAGTCTCTACCTTGTGAACGGATTTGCAAAAATGGGTATCCGTCACATGGTCCTAAGCAGCAGTTGTTACAATCGTAACAACACGAGTTACATGTGTTGCAACCTGTTGCATTTGTGCAGCAGCTGTCAGCGCCATACACGACAAAGCTGGTAAGTAATGAAAATGCAAATAAACCTCTTAACACTCGATTCATGTAAAAACTCCCTTACGTGTTTTCATTTATTAGTTTCTGTTAGTTTTCTTTATATTTTTACGTTTTTAATTAAAATTAATTTAATTTTTTTGTCTCCCGTTCCTCCTTTCGGCTTCACTTTTTATTGTTGTTTTAAGTTTTTCTGTTTGGTAACTTGTGTGCTTAACTTTAATTAATTACTTAACGATTTCAAAGTATATATTTTTTTAAATTTATTTAAAATACTTTCTAAATATTTTTCAAATTAATCACTAGACACAGTATAATAATTTCAATTTATTTTTGTAAAGAAAAAATTTTATTAAGTGATCCTGCAGGAGGGGGATACCAATGGTGATGTTTGCAAAATGTGCTTTATATGCTTTGTTTTTTCAATGTTGATGCTATAAAAATTGTCCTAGAGATCGTTTCATGTTTTTATTTAAAAAAATCTAATTTAATTTTTTAAAATAAAAAAATGCCCGGATTTCTTCGGGCATTTTTTTATTTTAAAAGTTGTTAACTTTTTAAAAACTATTAATCAAATGAGACGCCACCTTTGAGCCATAGACCCCATTGGTAAACGCCAGCTTTTTTGCAACAATCATCACAACAAGAATCATTGCAGCACGAGTTACATGTGTTGCATGAATTGTTACAGTTTGTTTGGCAACAGCTGTTACAATCACAGTTGCAATCACAATCACAACCACAGCAATCATTGCAGCATTTTGATCGTTGTGCAAATTCAACCTCAGCACCGAGTCCTAAGAACGGTAACCATCTCTCATCTGCATCTTTCCATGCATAGCTCATGTGTGCAAATAGTTTGTGCGTAACAGCGCTTGGAGATTTACACATGTTGAGCATGCACTTGTTTACCAATACAGGTTGTATTGAGGTAATCGCGGTGTCGGTGTCTACAAGATCCATTATTACGTTGTGATTGACGCCGTAGTAAGCATCTTCTCCGTTGTCTACGAGAATTAACCCAGCTGCATCTTCTACAGGGCCGTGTATTGTTGCGCGGCTTTGTGTTTCTCCTATAGGAACAATAATGTCGTTTCCGTATTTACCATAAAGTGTAGCATCGCCTTTTATTGCGTATTTTTTTTCTGTACAGTTACATGTTGTTGTGCAT
>JBHPCA010000034.1:0-14025 GCA_042576225.1 Candidatus Babelota bacterium | reverse complement strand
TCCAAAAACATAATTGTGCAGGGTTTAAACATACAACAAGATATCGACCGTGGAAATTAATTTTATGTTTGGCTTTTGCAGATGAAGAACGAGCTATGGATTTTGAAAAATATTTAAAGTCAGGATCTGGAAATGCTTTTGCAAAAAAAAGGTTTTGGTAAAAGCGACGGTTATACCAAAACTTCTATTTCTAAACTTTCCAAAAAAGCCTCAAATAGAAATTAACTCTGATGTTCCGCCCTGTTGCACTACCAATTTTTTTCTGGTAATATTGTCTATGGCTAGATGTACAAACCCAATTTTTGTCTGGAGTAAGATATGAAAGTATATAAAAAATTATTAATCATAATGCTTTTTGTTATGTCAATATTTGTAACACCAAGTATGTACAGCAAAAGTGATAATGCCTTACAAAAAAAAGTTATGATGGCTCTCAGAAAATCAATGTTTAAAATCTTTGGGGTAAATAGCCTTGAGGGGTATAAAAGGCTTGTAGTTTTTAAAGTGAATGCTTTTATAGCACGGAAAAGATATATCAATTTAGAGATAGTATCTGATGGTATAACCATTATCTTTCTTCCCGTCTCATCTAATGATGTAAAACTTGTAGAAAAATTGATAAATCTAGGTGCAAATGTTAACCACAAAACTAAAAACTCTAATACACCATTACTTACTTTGATAGCTTACTCAGCATTGTTTGAATTTGACCCTGCACCCCTTGCAGAAATTCTTATGAAAAATGGTGCTAACCCTACGATTGAAAATAATAATGGGGAAAATGCTATAGAGATAGCCAATAAGCTTGGTTTAGGCGGGATGTTAGCGGTATTTAAAAAATATGGCTATCAATAGTTGTTAATGATTAATTATATTAAATGTTTGTTGTATAGGGATTAAATGAATAAATTTTATGTTGTTTTCTCTTTCTTGTTTTTATCGATAACTAATGTGTATTCTGGGTATGGCCCAGGGGCAATCGTAAACAGAAGAATAAATGATTCTATAGATCGGGCTGTGAATGGTTTTTGCTTGAACTTAAAAAGAAAGAGAATAGGGAAAGGTGCGGAATCTGTAGTTGAAATTGTAAAGGCTGCGGCGTATGGAAAATTTAAAGGAGTTAAGCAGCTTTTGAGAGATGGGGCAGATCCAGACACTAAGAGTGTTGAAGGTTTTTCTCCTATGATGATGAGTATTGCAAACGATTATGTCACCGCCTGGAATAGACGCGATTTTCTTAGAGAGCAAAAAAATAATCCTGATAAAAATGAGAAAGCTATGGCTGGCTATACTCTTTTGGTTTGTGAAACAATCTCTTTTTTTGCTAAAGATAATACAAATGATATCGTAGAGCATCTTTTAAAAAAAGGGGCTAATCCTAATCTGAAAAATAATGACGGGTATACAGCATTAATGTTGGCGTCTTATGTCGGCAAAGAAAAATTAGTACAGCTACTTATTGATAACGGCGCAGATGTAAACGCAAAAAATAATGCTGGGGATACGGCGTTAATCATAGCAACAAGCAAAAGGAATAAAAAAATAATTAAGGTTCTTTTAGATAACAAAGCTGATATAAATATTACAAACAATTCTTTTTTATCTGTTTTAAAAATTGCCACGTTTAATAGAGATATTCGATTGGTTAATCTTTTTCTTGAACATAAAGCAGATCCAAATATCAAAGATAATAAAGGGAATACCCCATTGAGTGAGGCAACAAGAAAGGGATGTGTTAAAATAGTTAAAGCTTTAATAAAACATAAAGCTGGTATTAATATACCCAACAACAATGGAACTTCACCTCTTAGGATTGCTGCAAAAAAAGGTAATATTAAGCTTGTAAAATTACTTTTAAAAAATAAAGCAAATATTGATATTAAAAATATTAATGGAAGAACCCCACTTTTTGCAGCCATTCGAAAGAAAAAGCTTGCTGTTGCTAAGTTATTAATTGAGAATAAGGCTGATGTAAATATTGTAGATAAAGAAGGATTCACGGCTCTTATGGTTGCAGCTAAGATGAATGATGTGGGGGCTGCGAAAATTCTTTTGAGTAACAAAGCTGAACCCAATATAAAAAATAATGATGGTGATTCTGTAATAAAATTAGCGGTAAAAAATAATAGTGAAGGCTTTGTAAAACTTCTTATCGAACACGAGACGGATGTTAATGTAAAAGATAATAATGGCAAAACGTTGTTAATGGATGCAACAAATTGTAAAAATGTTAGAATGACGAAACTTCTTTTACAAAATGGCGCAAACCCTAACGTTTGTGACAATAATATGAATACGGCACTTAACATTGCAATTGAAACAAAAAATACAGCTATTGCTAAACTTCTTATAAATAACAATATCGAGGTCAATACCAAAGATATTAATGGAAGTACGCCTTTGATGTTTGCTGTGTCAAATAATAACTTAAAGATGATAAAATTGCTTTTACAAAACAATGCAGATCCAAATATTTTGGCTTTAAACGGAGATTATGCCCTTAAGTTAGCTGACCAATCAAAAGAAAGTAAAAAAGTGAAAGCATTGCTTATTAACAACGGTGCAAGAGACATAACTGAGAAACAATTGGATATAACTTTAAATACCTTGGGCCTTACATAATCTGAAGGTGTTGTTAGAAAAATTAGAAAAAAATGGTTAATATCTTTTTTTGTATGTATTATATTTTCGGCTCTTTTATTTTTCTACAATACAAAAAAAACTAAGTATATAGGAAAAAATGATTTATCTAGTAAGGCATGCAAAATCATTATACAATCCTGATATTCCAGAACAAGAGAGAATTTTAAGCTCAGAAGGTAAAAAGCAAGCAAAAGACTTGATCAAAAAGCTTGAGCCTTTAAATATTGAAAAAATCTATTCGAGCCCAGCTAAGCGAGCAATTGATACTATTGCGCCATTTGCAAAAGACGGGCCTGCCCGACGAAGCCGTAGGCGAAGACGGGTTGGTTTGGAAATTGAGCTTATTCCCGAATTTAGAGAATGCACTATGCAGCCCTGTAAATCTTTTGAAGAGTGGAAACGCTTTGTAAAAAAAAGCTGGGAAGATTTTAATTTCAAGCCTGAGGGCTGGGAGTCCAGCTTGGAGTGTCAAATTCGCGTGTGCAAAAAAATAGAAGAACTTGGAATAAAAGATCTGCAAAAGAATATTGTTATCAATTCCCATGGAAGGGTAATTTCGTTATTTTTGAACAAAATTAATAATTCTTGGGGTTTTGACCAGTGGGAAAAACTGCCTATGCCTGCGATTGTCAAGGTTTGCTTGAAGACAGGTGCTATTTGTGAATTGTAACGTTAACGCATGGAATCTATCTTATTAAAGCTGTTTTTGCTGTTATTGCGTTCAATTGCTTTTTCAAATTGCCTGCCAAAATAATACGAGCTCCAAAACTGCTATAAAAGCCTTTTTTAAGGCAATTTTCGCTTCTAGCCCAATTTTATGGTATAATATTGATAGGAAGGGCTTCTTAGAGCTGTTTGGGGGTTCAAGATCTTCTCGAACTCAAATTGTTGGTTTTAATAGAATAATAAATTGATTTAAGTTGGGAATTTTTAAGAGGAAACAATGTATGAAAACAGATATACAAAAAGAGCGCTTTAAGCTCGTTACATTTGTATCGTTAATCTTGCGTAAGCACGGTAAGGTGTTATTGCAAAAACGTTGTTACAACGAGTATTGCAGTTTATCATATGCTTGTCCGGGTGGTAGTATTGACGGTAACGAATCTGTTCTGCAAGCTGCAATAAGAGAAGGAAAAGAAGAGCTTGGAATAACCCTTCAGTCAAAAGACTTAAGTATTGTACACGTAATTCACTTTATATCTTCACACGGTGAATTTATCAATTTCTTTATCGAAGCTAATCAATGGAATGGTGAACCCAAAGTTATGGAACCAGAAAAGTGTAGCACCATCGAATGGTTTGCAATAAACGCTTTGCCAGAAAATATAACGGTGGTAAATAGACAAGCGATTGAATTATCCAGCAAAGGTATTTTTTTCAGTGAACATGGTTGGTAAAGAATTCCACTTAATTATATATCGCTTGCCGTGCCCGTTTGTCAGAAATAATTTCATCATGTTCTTTAAGATATTTTAATTGATAATCAAGAATCTTTTGATCAAAGTCTTGCGGCGGCAATTTATCAATTGCTCGATAAACAAAGCCTTTAAAAATAATCCCTCGCTTTTTCATTTCCTCCTGAACAGATTTTACATAGGATTCATTATCATCGAAAAAAATTACTTTTTTAGGTTTCAACTGCATAACATCTAAAAATTCTGCCAGGACAGGCCCCTTAGCAAATGCATCAGTCAAGAGAATGCCATTATAAAACAAGGGATGTCTGTTGGCATGAGAGGTTAAATGAGTCAGACAAACTTCTTTTTGCTCAAAACTTGAACTAAAATCAATGCCAACCTCAAGCAACTTTTCATACCGCAATTTTTGAATAAGAGTGCCTCCTACAAAACCGGTTATACAATGCGTAAGGGCAATAACAGTAAGTCCCCGCCCCTGTAATGTTTTAATAAGATTAACTACACCTGGTTCAATTGGTTGATCAACATTATTAATCATTCTTTTGATTAAAACATGTAGTTTGGAATCTAGAGGATTTTCTTGTGATTTGCTATGCTTTATAACTTGAGCCCAAAATTTTTTACCCTCTTCAGTTTTACGAAACCACGGCTGAAAAATAATATTAGCAGCTTTGTAAGTAAGCGTATCATCAACATCAAAAATAATGAGCGTATCTTTATCCGCTTGATCAAGCTCATTCTGCGCTTGTTTAATTGAAGTAATTTCTTGAATGGTTGATTTTTTTTGAGAGCACGATGTAAGTGAAATAAGCAAAAACAACGCAAGATATGTAATTATTTTATCTAACTTTCGAACATTACCCATTTTCATTTATGCCCCCTTTAAATATTCAAACCCTGACTTTAGCACATTACAACGCTTCATCTTAACACTCAAACCCTATAAAGTAAAGAATGATCCTCGTGATGTGGTGAGTTTAATTGAACTTTCAAAAATTTCACGCCGTAAGGTTTATCAAAATCTTTTTTGGGCTACAGGATATAACATTATTTCAATTCCACACTTAACCTGCAAGTGGGCCTTTTTTGGGTGAGTTTTTAGTCAGTTAATTGGGATATTTAATTCTGCAAATGTTGTTTTGATTTTTCTAAGACTGAAATCAAATGTAACATTACCGTTCAGGAACACGTCAACGAAGGGCCGCCAACTTTCGCTAAAGCTTCAGTTGGCAAGCCATCCTTCGCAAAGAAGGATTTTTCTTTTTCTAATTGATTTTGCATGAGAATAGCGAAAGTTGTGCTCCGAAGCCTTGGCGAAGGAGTACCAGTTACGAATTTAAGAAGTTATTTAAAATATAACTTCTTTCAAAAAATTATGTGGAGATTATAACCCACCATGTATTATGTCTACTTAATCCAATCAACCAACTTTCCAGATAAAAAATATATTGGATACACAACTAACCTAAAAGAGAGAATCCAAAAACATAATTGTGCAGGGTTTAAACATACAACAAGATATCGACCGTGGAAGTTAATTTTATGTTTGGCTTTTGCAGATGAAGAACGAGCTATGGACTTTGAAAAATATTTAAAGTCAGGATCTGGAAATGCTTTTGCAAAAAAGAGATTTTGGTAAAAGGCATTAGTTTTAAGAAAGCCCCATAGTTTTAGCTTTATTCACATTATTTTTTAACGATAGTAGATTTTTTCATTTTTTATTGAGTGTATACCCATAAAATTCATTATCTTACTTACAATTGCGGGTTCAAGACGCTCTCTTCTTTTTGCTCTAAACGTTTTATTTTTAAAAACTAATTCTTTATTACTTAAATCATTCCACGTAATATCAACATTTCTAAGTGATATGTATAACTTTTTGTTTAGTTCTTTTACCTTTGATAGTGTTTTTTTGACATCGTTTATTAGATTTTGCTTTTTTTGTATATTACTACCATAAGAAAGAAAATTGTAACTTTTCAAGAAAGCTCTCAAGACAAAATTTTTGTTTTTTGCATAAATAGCTGACGAATGTAATATAGACCTGCCAAACGTGTCTTTTAGGTTATTTCTTAGTGAATATTTTAAGATTTCTTTAAAATCATTTGTGTTAAAAAATCTATAATTAAAAGGGATATACTTAAGAAATTTTTCAATGTCTTTTTTTCTAAATATTATTTTTCCTGAATTTTTACGTAACTTGAATAGATCAGCGATAGCTGTCTGTTTGTCATAGATGGGGGAGTCTTCATCCTCCACTAAGCTTATTATTTTTTTTACATTATCATTAACATTTTTTGTATTTTTTTGTTTTACTAAATTTAATAGGCGAATTATTTCCTTGCGTTTTTGTAGAACATCTTTGCCTAAGAATTGTTTAGGAGAAGGAGGTGCCCCACCTATCGTGTCTGTATTATCTAAATCAGCCCCATTTTTTATTAGAATCTCGATAAGTTTTTTTGTTGAAGGAAGATAATGTTTTCCATCTAGCAAAAACAATCCGTAATAACCATTTGCATTTCGCAATGGAGTGCGTCCAGACTGATTTTTAGCGTTAATATTAGCCCCTCTGTCAATTAATTCTTGGATAAATTTTGGCTTTACATAAAATGGTGGTGCTACATGTAAAGGAGTATCGCCATCTTTATCTCTTACATTGGAATGTGCCCCTTTCTCTAGCAGATATTCTGCTATATCAAAACGCTTCTTCTTCAAAGCTCTTACCAACGGACTAAAAGACGAATTTTTTGGGTTAACACTTGTATCATTTTCTACTAGGTATTTAACAATTTCTAGATTGCCTTTCTATCAGTCGACTAAAAATTGTTATGAGTTTAACAAAGAAGGGTGCCAACATTAACGCAACAAATAACGAAGGATTAACTCCGTTACACCTGGCCTGCAAAAATGGGTACCTGGATATTGTTAAACATTTGGTGGAAAAAGGCGCAAATATTAATGCAATAAATAATTCTTATATAACACCATTGAGTGAGGCTTGTAGAAAAAAACATTTTGAAGTTATAAAATATTTGATAAGAAAAGGAGCATTTGTTAATAATGATTGGGGAAATAGACTATTATTTGAATCATGTCAATATGGCAATCTAGAAATTGTTAAATACCTAGTAGAAAATGATACAAGTGTTAACCCAAAAAATTCGTCTTTTAGTCCGTTGGTAAGAGCTTTGAAGAAGAAGCGTTTTGATATAGCAGAATATCTGCTAGAGAAAGGGGCACATTCCAATGTAAGAGATAAAGATGGCGATACTCCTTTACATGTAGCACCACCATTTTATGTAAAGCCAAAATTTATCCAAGAATTAATTGACAGAGGGGCTAATATTAACGCTAAAAATCAGTCTGGACGCACTCCATTGCGAAATGCAAATGGTTATTACGGATTGTTTTTGCTAGATGGAAAACATTATCTTCCTTCAACAAAAAAACTTATCGAGATTCTAATAAAAAATGGGGCTGATTTAGATAATACAGACACGATAGGTGGGGCACCTCCTTCTCCTAAACAATTCTTAGGCAAAGATGTTCTACAAAAACGCAAGGAAATAATTCGCCTATTAAATTTAGTAAAACAAAAAAATACAAAAAATGTTAATGATAATGTAAAAAAAATAATAAGCTTAGTGGAGGATGAAGACTCCCCCATCTATGACAAACAGACAGCTATCGCTGATCTATTCAAGTTACGTAAAAATTCAGGAAAAATAATATTTAGAAAAAAAGACATTGAAAAATTTCTTAAGTATATCCCTTTTAATTATAGATTTTTTAACACAAATGATTTTAAAGAAATCTTAAAATATTCACTAAGAAATAACCTAAAAGACACGTTTGGCAGGTCTATATTACATTCGTCAGCTATTTATGCAAAAAACAAAAATTTTGTCTTGAGAGCTTTCTTGAAAAGTTACAATTTTCTTTCTTATGGTAGTAATATACAAAAAAAGCAAAATCTAATAAACGATGTCAAAAAAACACTATCAAAGGTAAAAGAACTAAACAAAAAGTTATACATATCACTTAGAAATGTTGATATTACGTGGAATGATTTAAGTAATAAAGAATTAGTTTTTAAAAATAAAACGTTTAGAGCAAAAAGAAGAGAGCGTCTTGAACCCGCAATTGTAAGTAAGATAATGAATTTTATGGGTATACACTCAATAAAAAATGAAAAAATCTACTATCGTTAAAAAATAATGTGAATAAAGCTAAAACTATGGGGCTTTCTTAAAACTAATGCCTTTTACCAAAATCTCTTTTTTGCAAAAGCATTTCCAGATCCTGACTTTAAATATTTTTCAAAGTCCATAGCTCGTTCTTCATCTGCAAAAGCCAAACATAAAATTAACTTCCACGGTCGATATCTTGTTGTATGTTTAAACCCTGCACAATTATGTTTTTGGATTCTCTCTTTTAGGTTAGTTGTGTATCCAATATATTTTTTATCTGGAAAGTTGGTTGATTGGATTAAGTAGACATAATACATGGTGGGTTATAATCTCCACATAATTTTTTGAAAGAAGTTATATTTTAAATAACTTCTTAAATTCGTAACTGGTACTCCTTCGCCAAGGCTTCGGAGCACAACTTTCGCTATTCTCATGCAAAATCAATTAGAAAAAGAAAAATCCTTCTTTGCGAAGGATGGCTTGCCAACTGAAGCTTTAGCGAAAGTTGGCGGCCCTTCGTTGACGTGTTCCTGAACGGTAATGTTACATTTGATTTCAGTCTTAGAAAAATCAAAACAACATTTGCAGAATTAAATATCCCAATTAACTGACTAAAAACTCACCCAAAAAAGGCCCACTTGCAGGTTAAGTGTGGAATTGAAATAATGTTATATCCTGTAGCCCAAAAAAGATTTTGATAAACCTTACGGCGTGAAATTTTTGAAAGTTCAATTAAACTCACCACATCACGAGGATCATTCTTTACTTTATAGGGTTTGAGTGTTAAGATGAAGCGTTGTAATGTGCTAAAGTCAGGGTTTGAATATTTAAAGGGGGCATAAATGAAAATGGGTAATGTTCGAAAGTTAGATAAAATAATTACATATCTTGCGTTGTTTTTGCTTATTTCACTTACATCGTGCTCTCAAAAAAAATCAACCATTCAAGAAATTACTTCAATTAAACAAGCGCAGAATGAGCTTGATCAAGCGGATAAAGATACGCTCATTATTTTTGATGTTGATGATACGCTTACTTACAAAGCTGCTAATATTATTTTTCAGCCGTGGTTTCGTAAAACTGAAGAGGGTAAAAAATTTTGGGCTCAAGTTATAAAGCATAGCAAATCACAAGAAAATCCTCTAGATTCCAAACTACATGTTTTAATCAAAAGAATGATTAATAATGTTGATCAACCAATTGAACCAGGTGTAGTTAATCTTATTAAAACATTACAGGGGCGGGGACTTACTGTTATTGCCCTTACGCATTGTATAACCGGTTTTGTAGGAGGCACTCTTATTCAAAAATTGCGGTATGAAAAGTTGCTTGAGGTTGGCATTGATTTTAGTTCAAGTTTTGAGCAAAAAGAAGTTTGTCTGACTCATTTAACCTCTCATGCCAACAGACATCCCTTGTTTTATAATGGCATTCTCTTGACTGATGCATTTGCTAAGGGGCCTGTCCTGGCAGAATTTTTAGATGTTATGCAGTTGAAACCTAAAAAAGTAATTTTTTTCGATGATAATGAATCCTATGTAAAATCTGTTCAGGAGGAAATGAAAAAGCGAGGGATTATTTTTAAAGGCTTTGTTTATCGAGCAATTGATAAATTGCCGCCGCAAGACTTTGATCAAAAGATTCTTGATTATCAATTAAAATATCTTAAAGAACATGATGAAATTATTTCTGACAAACGGGCACGGCAAGCGATATATAATTAAGTGGAATTCTTTACCAACCATGTTCACTGAAAAAAATACCTTTGCTGGATAATTCAATCGCTTGTCTATTTACCACCGTTATATTTTCTGGCAAAGCGTTTATTGCAAACCATTCGATGGTGCTACACTTTTCTGGTTCCATAACTTTGGGTTCACCATTCCATTGATTAGCTTCGATAAAGAAATTGATAAATTCACCGTGTGAAGATATAAAGTGAATTACGTGTACAATACTTAAGTCTTTTGACTGAAGGGTTATTCCAAGCTCTTCTTTTCCTTCTCTTATTGCAGCTTGCAGAACAGATTCGTTACCGTCAATACTACCACCCGGACAAGCATATGATAAACTGCAATACTCGTTGTAACAACGTTTTTGCAATAACACCTTACCGTGCTTACGCAAGATTAACGATACAAATGTAACGAGCTTAAAGCGCTCTTTTTGTATATCTGTTTTCATACATTGTTTCCTCTTAAAAATTCCCAACTTAAATCAATTTATTATTCTATTAAAACCAACAATTTGAGTTCGAGAAGATCTTGAACCCCCAAACAGCTCTAAGAAGCCCTTCCTATCAATATTATACCATAAAATTGGGCTAGAAGCGAAAATTGCCTTAAAAAAGGCTTTTATAGCAGTTTTGGAGCTCGTATTATTTTGGCAGGCAATTTGAAAAAGCAATTGAACGCAATAACACCAAAAACAGCTTTAATAAGATAGATTCCATGCGTTAACGTTACAATTCACAAATAGCACCTGTCTTCAAGCAAACCTTGACAATCGCAGGCATAGGCAGTTTTTCCCACTGGTCAAAACCCCAAGAATTATTAATTTTGTTCAAAAATAACGAAATTACCCTTCCATGGGAATTGATAACAATATTCTTTTGCAGATCTTTTATTCCAAGTTCTTCTATTTTTTTGCACACGCGAATTTGACACTCCAAGCTGGACTCCCAGCCCTCAGGCTTGAAATTAAAATCTTCCCAGCTTTTTTTTACAAAGCGTTTCCACTCTTCAAAAGATTTACAGGGCTGCATAGTGCATTCTCTAAATTCGGGAATAAGCTCAATTTCCAAACCAACCCGTCTTCGCCTACGGCTTCGTCGGGCAGGCCCGTCTTTTGCAAATGGCGCAATAGTATCAATTGCTCGCTTAGCTGGGCTCGAATAGATTTTTTCAATATTTAAAGGCTCAAGCTTTTTGATCAAGTCTTTTGCTTGCTTTTTACCTTCTGAGCTTAAAATTCTCTCTTGTTCTGGAATATCAGGATTGTATAATGATTTTGCATGCCTTACTAGATAAATCATTTTTTCCTATATACTTAGTTTTTTTTGTATTGTAGAAAAATAAAAGAGCCGAAAATATAATACATACAAAAAAAGATATTAACCATTTTTTTCTAATTTTTCTAACAACACCTTCAGATTATGTAAGGCCCAAGGTATTTAAAGTTATATCCAATTGTTTCTCAGTTATGTCTCTTGCACCGTTGTTAATAAGCAATGCTTTCACTTTTTTACTTTCTTTTGATTGGTCAGCTAACTTAAGGGCATAATCTCCGTTTAAAGCCAAAATATTTGGATCTGCATTGTTTTGTAAAAGCAATTTTATCATCTTTAAGTTATTATTTGACACAGCAAACATCAAAGGCGTACTTCCATTAATATCTTTGGTATTGACCTCGATATTGTTATTTATAAGAAGTTTAGCAATAGCTGTATTTTTTGTTTCAATTGCAATGTTAAGTGCCGTATTCATATTATTGTCACAAACGTTAGGGTTTGCGCCATTTTGTAAAAGAAGTTTCGTCATTCTAACATTTTTACAATTTGTTGCATCCATTAACAACGTTTTGCCATTATTATCTTTTACATTAACATCCGTCTCGTGTTCGATAAGAAGTTTTACAAAGCCTTCACTATTATTTTTTACCGCTAATTTTATTACAGAATCACCATCATTATTTTTTATATTGGGTTCAGCTTTGTTACTCAAAAGAATTTTCGCAGCCCCCACATCATTCATCTTAGCTGCAACCATAAGAGCCGTGAATCCTTCTTTATCTACAATATTTACATCAGCCTTATTCTCAATTAATAACTTAGCAACAGCAAGCTTTTTCTTTCGAATGGCTGCAAAAAGTGGGGTTCTTCCATTAATATTTTTAATATCAATATTTGCTTTATTTTTTAAAAGTAATTTTACAAGCTTAATATTACCTTTTTTTGCAGCAATCCTAAGAGGTGAAGTTCCATTGTTGTTGGGTATATTAATACCAGCTTTATGTTTTATTAAAGCTTTAACTATTTTAACACATCCCTTTCTTGTTGCCTCACTCAATGGGGTATTCCCTTTATTATCTTTGATATTTGGATCTGCTTTATGTTCAAGAAAAAGATTAACCAATCGAATATCTCTATTAAACGTGGCAATTTTTAAAACAGATAAAAAAGAATTGTTTGTAATATTTATATCAGCTTTGTTATCTAAAAGAACCTTAATTATTTTTTTATTCCTTTTGCTTGTTGCTATGATTAACGCCGTATCCCCAGCATTATTTTTTGCGTTTACATCTGCGCCGTTATCAATAAGTAGCTGTACTAATTTTTCTTTGCCGACATAAGACGCCAACATTAATGCTGTATACCCGTCATTATTTTTCAGATTAGGATTAGCCCCTTTTTTTAAAAGATGCTCTACGATATCATTTGTATTATCTTTAGCAAAAAAAGAGATTGTTTCACAAACCAAAAGAGTATAGCCAGCCATAGCTTTCTCATTTTTATCAGGATTATTTTTTTGCTCTCTAAGAAAATCGCGTCTATTCCAGGCGGTGACATAATCGTTTGCAATACTCATCATCATAGGAGAAAAACCTTCAACACTCTTAGTGTCTGGATCTGCCCCATCTCTCAAAAGCTGCTTAACTCCTTTAAATTTTCCATACGCCGCAGCCTTTACAATTTCAACTACAGATTCCGCACCTTTCCCTATTCTCTTTCTTTTTAAGTTCAAGCAAAAACCATTCACAGCCCGATCTATAGAATCATTTATTCTTCTGTTTACGATTGCCCCTGGGCCATACCCAGAATACACATTAGTTATCGATAAAAACAAGAAAGAGAAAACAACATAAAATTTATTCATTTAATCCCTATACAACAAACATTTAATATAATTAATCATTAACAACTATTGATAGCCATATTTTTTAAATACCGCTAACATCCCGCCTAAACCAAGCTTATTGGCTATCTCTATAGCATTTTCCCCATTATTATTTTCAATCGTAGGGTTAGCACCATTTTTCATAAGAATTTCTGCAAGGGGTGCAGGGTCAAATTCAAACAATGCTGAGTAAGCTATCAAAGTAAGTAATGGTGTATTAGAGTTTTTAGTTTTGTGGTTAACATTTGCACCTAGATTTATCAATTTTTCTACAAGTTTTACATCATTAGATGAGACGGGAAGAAAGATAATGGTTATACCATCAGATACTATCTCTAAATTGATATATCTTTTCCGTGCTATAAAAGCATTCACTTTAAAAACTACAAGCCTTTTATACCCCTCAAGGCTATTTACCCCAAAGATTTTAAACATTGATTTTCTGAGAGCCATCATAACTTTTTTTTGTAAGGCATTATCACTTTTGCTGTACATACTTGGTGTTACAAATATTGACATAACAAAAAGCATTATGATTAATAATTTTTTATATACTTTCATATCTTACTCCAGACAAAAATTGGGTTTGTACATCTAGCCATAGACAATATTACCAGAAAAAAATTGGTAGTGCAACAGGGCGGAACATCAGAGTTAATTTCTATTTGAGGCTTATTTGGAAAGTTTAGAAATAGAAGTTTTGGTATAACCGTCGCTTTTACCAAAACCTTTTTTTTGCAAAAGCATTTCCAGATCCTGACTTTAAATATTTTTCAAAATCCATAGCTCGTTCTTCATCTGCAAAAGCCAAACATAAAATTAATTTCCACGGTCGATATCTTGTTGTATGTTTAAACCCTGCACAATTATGTTTTTGGA
>JBHPCA010000033.1:0-15047 GCA_042576225.1 Candidatus Babelota bacterium | reverse complement strand
TATGGCACAAAGCCGGGCGAAGAAGATCAGTTTACAATATTTGATCAGCAATCTATAGAAGAAGTTGCAAGAGATGCAGCCGGTGTAATTAAAATATTTGGACTTATTGCAGCAGCAGTGTCATTGCTTGTTGGCTCAATAGGCGTTATGAATATTATGCTTGTTTCAGTAAGAGAAAGAACCCGAGAAATTGGAATTCGCATGGCAATTGGCGCAACAAAGAGCTCAATCCGAAGACAATTTTTAATAGAATCTACGACACTTTGCATGTTAGGAGGGTTGATAGGCGTAGCCTTAGGACTTGCGGGGCAGATTTTTATAAGCCATGCCGCAAAGTTTAACGTGTTGATAGAGTTCACACCCATGCTTATATCTCTTATTGTCACAGTAATGATCGGCGTCTTTTTTGGATATTATCCAGCATATCAAGCATCACAACTAAACCCAGTGGATGCACTTTTAGAAAGGGTGTAGCATGGAAATACTCAAAGCAATAGATATTGTAAAAACCTATAATACAGGACTACACCCGGTAGAAGTTTTGAAAGATATAGACTTAACAGTTAAAGAAAAAGAGTTTATGGCAATAACTGGAAAATCTGGTTCTGGAAAAACGACGCTCATGAATATATTGGGCTGTTTAGACACTCCAACCTCTGGACAATATTTAATTAACGGCACGGATGTATCGCACATGGATGCTGACCAATTAGCACACATAAGAAATAAAAAAATCGGCTTTGTATTTCAAAAATTTAACCTACTGCAAGACATGACTGCTGTTGAGAACGTATCGCTTCCACAGTTGTATGCAGGCAAAAGTGAAAAAGAAGCACTCGTACACTCTACCAAACTACTTGAAATGGTGCACCTGGGACACCGACTAAACCACTTTCCTACAGAACTTTCTGGTGGAGAGCAACAACGTGTTGCTATCGCAAGAGCACTTGCCAACAGCCCGTCTATTATTCTTGCAGATGAACCAACGGGGAACTTAGATTCAGCAACGGGTGAGAAAGTCCTGCAAATGTTTAAAGATTTGAACAAACAAAAAGATGTTACCATAATCATTATAACTCATGATCAACACGTGGCTGAAGAAACTAATAGAATGGTAAGACTTGTTGACGGCAAAATTGTAGAAGATAAAAAAATAAGATAATTTATTATTAAAACGCAA
The DNA here is from genome assembly GCA_042576225.1 of Candidatus Babelota bacterium. GTDB lineage: Bacteria > Babelota > Babeliae > Babelales > Vermiphilaceae > GWF2-30-66. Next base: position 13,867 of record JBHPCA010000033.1, on the reverse strand, counting down.
ACTCAAAATTTGAAATATTCTAAAACGGCAACAAAAATAAGGGCTCCTATGCAGACAAAAAAGCTTACCTCCCCGTTCTCCCTGAGCTTGACGAAGGGTTTATATTAGTTTTTACAGAGTTTAGCATATTTTTATTATATGAAAAAATTAGCTACAAACAGTTTTTGTAACCTTTTTTAGAAAGAATAAGCTTTTAGTATAAACCCTTCGTCAAGCTCAGGGAAAACGGCGGGAGGCATATTTGCCATATAAAATAGACATTAATTTTTTTGTATCTTTAGAACTTTTGAATATTCGAATTCGCGTTATTAAAAGTCACGGGAGAGTAAATGAGAAAAGAGGCTTTGTATTATCTTGTAATCGTCACGATTTTATTTACATGCTATCGCACAATGCCAATACCAAAAACAAACAAAATATTTTCTCGTAAAACTTTGCACCTGGACAACTTACTATCCCATGCTCTAAGTAATAACCCAAGAGTATCTGCAAATAATGCCATTGTAAAAGCCATGGAGCTTAGAGCAAAAAGGGCACGCTTGCCCCAAGACCCCAAATTTAAATACCAAAGCAAAGATAATGAACACCTAGGGCAATGTCTATTTAAAAGAGAAAGAAGATACGGAATTTACCAAAAAGTTCCATTTCCAGGAAAGCTCAAACTAAAAAAGGAAATAAAATTACAAAATGCAGCATTTATAGCTTCCAACAGAGAAGAAGAAGTATTGGAACTTATATTAAAACTTAAAACATTATACTACGAACTTTACATAGCCCACTTTGTAAAAAACATAAAAAAACAAAATAAAACAAAAATATCTAACGTGCTCACAACCATAAACAATAAAAAAGTGCGTTTACACGCACACATAAAAATTCAAAAAATACAAGAGGGGATACATGCCCTTGAAGGAGAACAAAAATCGATAGAAACAAACATCAACGCTCTTTTGAATCAGCAACTCTCAACTTATTTGGGAACCCCTAAACCAATATTCCATGAAAAGATAACTTTTGATATAAACAAACTTGAAGCGCTTGCACTCAAAAATAGGCCTGATATTGCAGGGCACAGCGCATTGATAATCAAACACGAAAAAAGGGCAAAGCTTGCAAGAAGAAACTATTTCCCTGATTTTGACCTAGAATTTATTATCCAAAGAAAAAAAGATTATGATAGGTATGCTTGGTATGTAAAAATAGGCTTTGATATTCCTATTTGGGCAAGACAAAAACAAAAAAGAGAAAGTGATGAAAGCGAGTGTATGGCACTGGCGAGAAAACTTGAACTGCAAAACTTGCGCAATAAAATAATGGGGAATATACGATCACTTGTTTTAGAAATTCAAGCCCTAAATAAAAATATAAGTCTATACAAAAAAGAGATTATCCCTGCCGCAGAAAAAATCTTGGAACTAGAAAAATCTTCTATTAATGCAATAATAGAACTGCAAGAAGAAAATATCTATCATGAAAAGCTTCTAGTCAAAAGAGAAATATTGCTGGCAAAACTTGAAAAACAAGTAGGAATTCCTTTATTTTAACCAAAAAACCCCTCAATTATTTGCAATTATTTGACGATTATCTTGGAAATCGCTTGTAATACCTGACTCATAACAAAATCCCAGTCACCCCTTTCAGGTTGCCTGAAAATGCGCATAGTTGGGTACCATTGGGTATCCGTTCTATCTTGAAACCAGCGCCAATTAGAGTCATAATTGAGCAGCATCCAAACAGGAACACCTAAAGCTCCGGCCAAATGGGCAATAGAAGTATCGACCGTAATAACAAGATCCAAGTTTTTCATTACTGCAGCAGTATCTGAAAAGCTACCATGCTCTTTATCAAAATTCTCATCAAATACGTATAGCTTGAAATCTTGTGGCATACTATCAAGCTGCTGTGTACCATTAACTCTCTGAAGACTATACAAGCTTACACCCTGCAAATTACTCAACTCATAAAAACAATGCAGTGGGATAGACCTGTCGTTTTTTACTATTTTTCCGCTTATAGTTTTTTGCACACTCGCATCGTAACATATCCCAACTTTGAAGTTTTTGTCTTGGGACAACACACCCTTCCACTTTTGTATTAATTTTTTATCTGCAAAAAGATATGGTTTATAGTTACCTGGTTCATGGCAAGGGATACCAAAACCTGCTTTATATGCCATCCGAGGAAGCTTGTGCATATAAACGTACACATCACACTCGGGCACATCCCCAAATCGCGGAATAATCTCATCGATATACGGGCAGGAAGACATTATAGGTCTCAAAAATCCTCTTGTCCCCAAAATAACTTTCGCACCCTGCGCTTTCATATATTTGGCATACTGCATAAAGCAAAACACATCCCCCATGCCAATATTATCAAAAATATAAATGGTTTTGCCACATAGATTCTCTCCGCGCCATAAGCGTTTACACTTTTCTTCTTCTTTTTCATATAAAAAATCTTCCAGCTCATACCCCCTTTTTAAATCACCTGACATAAGATAAGCTCTTCTCAAATACTTTATGGCATTCTCATCATTAATCTTTGATCCCAAACGCTGTACGGTCATAGGATCAAGAGTTTGGGCAAGAGTTGAGCCAGGGATTTGGTCAAGCACATATGCCTGTTTTGCATACAAACCAAAAATACACACCAGATATATCATAATTTTCTTCACAACTTCCCCTTCAAAGATTTTTTATTTATTTATATCTTTTATAACCTCACACAACTGACAATACACATCGCTCATAACTGATTCCCAATCACCCAACCGGCTTTGTCTGAACAAACGCATTGTTGGATATAGGGCCGTTTTATTTTTGGCAGACAACCAACGCCAATCTGCAACAACTGGCAACAACATCCATACAGGCACACCTAAAGCACCAGCCAAATGCGCAACAGAGGTGTCAACCGTTATAACCAAATCCAAGTTTTTCATCACCGCCGCAGTATCTGAAAAACTACCGTGCGTTTTATCAAACGTTTTATCGAACGTTTTTAGTTTGCAGTATACAGGCAAACCGTTCAGTTGCTCTAGGCCATTAACCTGCTGCAAACTATAGAGACTCACATTTTTTAGTTTTGTAAGTGGCAAAAAATAACAAAACGGCATTGCCCTTCTATTTTCTTGTACTTTTCCCGTCAGTTTATCTTTATACTGGCACGGATCCCAGCATATCCCTATTTTAAAATTTCTATCTTTCGATAATATATCTCCCCACTTATTAATCAAACCTTGATCAGCAGCCATATAGGGTACATCAGTTTTTAAATCATTCTCACTTTTAACAAAATAAGACGCAATTTTCCCTATTATTACTTGATAATCAAAATACGGTATCTTCCCCTGCCCAATAACAAAACATTGGTCTATACAACCAGATTGAGTGAGTATCGGAATCAAAAATTTTCTTGTTTCTAAAATGACACGTGCCCCTTGGGACTTTAGTATTTTTGCAAATCGTAACCAACAAAAGATATCACCGATACCCACATTATCACGCAATAGCACCGTTTTACCACAAACATCCTGTCCCTTCCACTCTTTATATGTTTTCTTAATTAGCCCCTGTTTAAGACATAAACTATCTATCTTTTTGTTATGCTCGCGTGCTTTTGCAAAATTACCCAACTTTGCATACGTATCATACAAGATTATATGCACCCCAACATTATCACACACACCACCCAAACTATCTATATACTTTTCTATGTATTTGGCTGCGTTTGCATTGTCACCTTTTTTGTAATAATAGATATACCCAATATCATAAAAGAATTTCTTAAACACTCCCCTCTTACTCGCTACTTTCTTGTAAGACTCTATGGCTTTATCATACTGCCCCAGACTATCATAGTACCGAGCCAAACTAATATTAGCCTCTTTATTTCCTGGGTCTATTTTCACCGCTTTTTCATAAAACCCTAACGCTTGTCTATCTTTTCCAATACCCTTGAAATATTTGGCTATCCCAACATAATCTTTACCAGTATAAATTGTATTTTTATCACCTCTTTTTCTCAATAAAAAATAACCAATAAACATAATAATTAACACAAGAGTGACCAAGATCTGGGTAAATTAAAATTAAATTTAAAAAGAGGCAAAAGAAGAAATACCAAAAAGCGAAAGGTTAAGCGCATATACAAGAATCAAACTGATAGACCTGAGAACGCACGTAAAAAGCGAAAAACCAAAAGATAGATAATTAGAATAGGCCGCGATAATAGAATCATATTTGTTCTTGAAAAATCTCCCGTTTTTAGTTATAAAAAATAGTACCTAATTTTAAAAAAACAAAAACAATAAAGACGGCGAGTATATGTCCAAATCTAAACCCGCGAATAAATCAAGAAGCAAACCATTTGATTATTGGCTACACAAAAACAAATATTATCATCACAGACTAATTAAGTTTTTTAAATTTGCAATCCCAAAAAATTCCAAAGTCTTAGTAATAAACTGTAAAAATGGATATTTATTAGACAGTTTAGAACCTTCAGTTGGTGTTGGGATGGGTGGGGATGAAGAGGCTTTGCAAGTAGCCCGATCACGATATCCCAATTATAAGTTTTATGCGTACCCTATAGAGAATATTCAATTACAAGAAACATTTGATTACATCGTTTTGCCTTCTGTAACCATGGAAACCAACGATATACAAAACCTTTTTGAGAGATTGCATAAGTTTTGTGATAAAAATACACGAATCATAATCGATATTTATTCTTATCTTTGGGAGCCAACTTTAAAACTAACACAAAAACTGGGTCTCAAAAGGCCGACAAACCTTAAAAATTGGATCTCAAAAAATGATATGCAAAATTTTTTGTGCTTGTCCGGGTTTGAAAAAGTCACTCATGGGCATAGAATGCTTGTGCCTATGTACATCCCAATTATATCAACTTTTTTTAACTCATTTTTAGCCCAAATACCACTTATACGAAGATTATGCTTGCACGAATGGATCATCGCAAGGCCTATGGCAAAAAATGGAGGAGCCAGTGACTTATCAAAAGATCTAAAAGAGCCAAAGAGATCTCAAAGCTATCACAAGCCTTACTCTGTATCAGTTATTGTTCCCTGTAAAAACGAACGGGGAAACATAGAGAAAGCCGTTACCAAATGCCCTAATATGGGAAAATATACAGAAATTATTTTTGTTGAGGGTAATTCAAAAGACGGCACATTTGATGAAATAAAACGAGTAGCAAATGCGTACAAAGACAAAAATATCAAATATTATCAGCAAGATGGCAAGGGGAAAGGTGACGCAGTAAGAAAAGGGTTTGCGAACGCAACTGGAGACATTTTAATGATCTTAGATGCGGATCTTACCACGCCACCCGAAGAGCTCACAAAATTTTTTGAAGCTCTTGCAAACAATAAGGGCGAATTTATTAACGGCTCAAGACTTGTGTATGGCATGGAATCTAATGCCATGAGACCGATCGCAATACTGGCTAACTTTTCATTTGGCCTACTCTTGCGATGGATAATTGGGCAAAAAATAAAAGACTCTTTGTGTGGCACAAAAGTATTGTTCAAAAAAGATTATGAAAAAATTGCAAAAAATCGCAGCGCATTTGGAAGCTTTGATCCATTTGGAGACTTTGACTTATTATTTGGAGCCGCTAAACTTAACCTAAAAATTATTGACATGCCGGTGCATTACAAAGATAGAACGTATGGCGCGACACAGATAAACCGGTTTAAACACTTTTGGTTTTTATTGCTAATGAGTTTTATTGCCTGGAGATATTTTAAATTGAGATAAAGGGCGTGATTTCCCCCCTCCGGGGGGAAGAAGAAAACATCCTGGAGATATTTTAAACTAAGATAGAGGGTGTGATTTCCCCCCCTTTTTTTAGAGGCGGGAAAAATACGAAACAACCTGGAGATATTTTAAACTGAGATAAAGGGTGTGATTCCCCCCCCCTTTTTTTAGAGGCGGGAAAAATACGAAACAACCTAGAGATATTTTAAATTGAGACAACTTATCCCCCATAGGGGAGCACGAGAGAAAAAACATGAACGTAAGCATAATAATTCCAGCATATAACGAAGAAAAAAGAATAGAAAAGACACTCGTACATTATTGCAATTTTTTTGATAAAGTAAAAAAAGAAAAAGGGATAAACACGCGTTTTATAGTAGTACTTAACGGCTGCAAAGATAGAACACTAGATATTGTGAAAAAATTGCAAGAGACCTATAACGCGATACAGATAATTAATTTAGAAGAAGCCGGCAAAGGGCTAGCCGTAACAACAGGATTTGGCCAAGCACTCAAAGACAAAAGTGAGCTTATAGGTTTTGTGGACGCAGACATGGCAACAAAACCTCAATATTTTTATGAGCTTATAGAAAAAATTGGCAACCAAGACGTTATATTTTGCAGCAGGTACATGAAAGAATCTAAGCTCATACCAGAACGCCCGTTTATAAAAAAGTGGGGGAGAGAGTTAATATTTAATCCTCTTGTAAGATTACTTATGGGAATAAAATTTAGAGACTTTCAGTGTGGTGCAAAATTATTCAAATCACACGTGATTAAAAAAATATTGCCAAGCATAACAATGAAAGATTGGGCTTTTGACGTAGAACTCATATACTTGAGCAAAAAACATGGATTTGCACTAAAAGAAATTCCAACAACTTGGTATGATCAACAAGGCAGTAAATTTGATATGGTGAGAGCAGGCTCAAAAATGCTTGGTTCCATTGTAAAACTACGATTAAAACACTCAAGAGTGGGACACTCAGGATTATTGGGAAATAAAAAAAATAATTAACCCGTCTACGCCAAGGCTACTTCGGGTTTTATTAAAAGGGAAAATTATGAAGCAAAAAAATACTGTATATTTGGTTGCTCTTCTTGTAGGGCTCATATTTGCACGCAACGTGCATAGCCAAATAAAAGGCGAAGAAAAAAGAGAAGGTGACCAATGGAGAAAAAAAGCATTTAATTGGATATACGAAAAAAAACATTGGGCGCCAGAAGATGGGATCCCTCTTTCTGGGCCAGGATCAACACTTGAGGCAACAACAACACTAAGATTTCTACTTCCAAGCATTATAAAAGCAGTAGATGCAAAATCTATACTTGATGCCGGTTGCGGCGATTTCACTTGGATGCAAGATACGGAAATTAATATTCAAAAATATATTGGGGTAGATATCGCCAGAAGTGTTATAGAAACAAATCGCAGCAAATATTCTAACGAAATATGCTCTTTTTTCTGCAAAGATGTTGTTGTAGATATTTTACCCAAAGTTGACATTATTCTCTGCCGAGATTGCCTGGCGCACCTATCTAATAAAGATATATTTGCAGCAGTTAAAAATTTCAAAAAAAGTGGCGCTAAATATTTGTTAACCTCCACGTATCCAAAAGTAAGAGTAAATATGGATATTATGACAGGCAACTTTAGAGGTATGAACTTGCGAGCATACCCATTTAATTTTCCTGTGCCGATTATGCAGTTTCAAGAAATGTCTGCTGAAGAGGATATGCAAAAATGGGGAAAATATATTGCTCTGTGGCGCCTTGATGACATAGAAGTGTGAAATTAACAAAATATATAAAGTTATCTCATGGAAACGCAATACTATAAAGATATAAAAAACAAAAGAATCGCAATATTTGGCATTACCCCGCCACCACTCGGTGGTGTATCTGTTCATATTCAAAGGATAACGAAAAAATTTAAAGAGAATGGCAACCAGGTATATCACTTCAAAACTGAATTTAGAGGAAGAAAATATTTACTCGCTCCTTACTTGATTTACGTTTTTCTTTTTTTATTCTGGCATAAAATAATTTGGCGCAAAATAGATATCTTGTATTACCACTCAACCTGCTTGCCAAACAGCATAACAGAATTATATTTTATCTCTTTTTTTAAAAAAATATTAAACTTTAAGACAGTTTTAGTCGAACACAACTGCAGACACATGTACAAGAGAAATAAAAAAGAACTATCAAGACTTACAAAAATATTGAAAACTATAGAGCAATTGGTCTTTATTGGCAACTCAAACTATCAAAGCTACGCAGAAAATAGTATTAATTTGTCAAATTGCCCAATTTACTCAATTGAACCCGCATTTCTACCGCCAGACATATCACAAGAACAAAAAATCATCTCATCCTACCCTAAAGATATTAATAACTTTATCAAACGTCATACTCCTGTATTTTTGGCAAATGCATCAAATTTATATCTGTTAAACCAAAAAGATATTTATGGCCTTGATAAATCCATCTATATTCTACCAAGACTAAAAAAATCTTATCCTAAGATAGGACTAATATTTGCAATATCAAAAATCACAGATAAAAACCATTTTGAAAAAATTAAAAAAGAAATAAAAATAAATAAATTGGAAAATAACGTATTTTTTATAATTGGACAACACGAAATATGGCCTATTTTTAAAGATATAGATCTATTTTTACGCCCTACCCTTTCTGATGGTGACAGTATAAGCATACAGGAAGCCTTATTTTTTAACATCCCAGTCATAGCAAGCAATGTATGTAAAAGACCCTATAAAGTAATAACTTTCGACGTACATTCTGAAAAAGATTTTATTAATAAAATAAAAAGTTGTATTAAAAAAAATCATGAAACCATTTAAAATAGCTAAAAAAGCTTATCTAGCAGGCCCCCTTTGGACATATAAAATTATAAAAAATAGAATACGCAAAAACATTTTTATATTTAAATATATGGAAAAAGCTATAAACCACAAAGCCACCCATAACTGGGAGAATCTATCAAAAAAATGTTTAAATCAAGAATCTTTCAAAAAATTTTTGCAAACTCTAAAGAAATCAAAGGAAAAATTTTTCTACACAAATTTTTACAAAAAAAACACTAAAAACTCGCAAGAAATTATAAATCTCGCTAACAAATATACAGAAAATATATTCAACGTGCTAGGCTCAGACAATACACAACTTGACGAAATAAACTGGCACTTAGATTTTAGGCTAAAAAACAGAAATCAACTTGCAGAAAATTGCTTCAATGAAAACTCTTTCTATTCAGAGATAAAAATAGCATCGGGAAAAACAGAAAAAGAAGAAAAAGACATTAAAATCCCCTGGGAACTTTCTAGGCTTCATCATCTAGCCATCTTGGGTCATGCTTACCATATATCCGATAAAAAAGAAAAGTATGCAAACTCTTTTTTGTATAACGTCACTGATTGGATAGATAAAAACAGTTTTTTGCTTGGGATAAACTGGACTTGCCCTATGGAAGTAGCAATAAGAGCTATTAATCTTATTCATGCTTTTTATTTTTTTTGCAATTCAAAAAATATATGTGATAGATTTTGGAAGAAAATTACTTGCTCATTATATGACCATTTTATATACCTTGAAAATAACTGGGAGCTTTCTGACTCCAAAACATCTAACCATTATTTGTCAGATCTTTTAGGCTATTTTTGTTTATCTCTGTTTTTTAAAGAACTTAAAAACTCTCAATATAAAATTAAATGGTGCTACAAGGAAATATTAAAAGAATTTGATAGACAAATTTTTGATGAAGGCACAAGCTATGAAGGTTCAACTGCTTATCACAAATTCGTTACAGAAATTTTTATGCACTTTTATATTACATGCAAAAATACTGGAATAATATTGCCTCAAAGTTTTATTATCAAACTTAACAAAGTGGTAGAATTTATAGAATGGTGCACACCGGAGAATGGCCAACTCATTCTTATTGGTGATAACGACTCAGGACATATACTGCACCCACTTTGTTATAAAAACAAGACTAAAAATATAAAGAATAAAAAACACACAAAAAATTATAAAAGTTTTGGCATATCTATAATAAAAACAAAAAAATATCACATCACATTACGACATCACACATATAGCAAAAAACAACCATCAGGACATTTTCACAACGATTTTGCAGCTGTTACCTTAAATATCGATGGCACACAAATATTGACCGATAGCGGTAGCTACGTCTACACACCTTCTTGCAAATTAAGAAATGATTTTAGATCTGCAAAAGCCCATAGCACCTTTTTTATCGATAGTATTGAACCCGTACAGTTTAGCGAAAAAATATTTGAGCTAAATATCCCAGAAAATCTCTATTATCAAAAAAATGATGCTCCCCGCAGCAAGCTACGGAGTATCTGGGAAAGTCTGCAAATTAAATCCGTCTTCGCCAATAAGCCTTCGCCAAGGCTTCGGCCCACAGGGGCTTCGACGGACGCCACGCCTGTCCTGAGCTCCGCCGAAGGGCCTTTCATCCCCGCATCAAAGATGCTGGGTATTAAGGCGAAGCGAAATAAACATGTTTTTGAGATAAGCACAGAACATAACCTTTACAAACACCTTGGGCTAAAGGCAAAAAGGTCCATATCTTTGAACGAACTAAATAACAATATAATCATCAAGGACCAGTGGATAACTTGCAAAAAAGTAATAAACAAAAATTACGATATTTCGAGCCCTAATGATCTAGTGTCATGCTGGAACTTTATTTTGGGCCCAAACGTAACCCCCGTAAAAAATAATAACTACTTAGAGCTTACTGTAAAAGATAAAAAAATAATTTTAATCTCAAATATTTTAAACTTTGAAATAGAAGACACTTGGATATCTCCACACTATGGACAAAAGATAAAAACAAAAAAATTAATCGCAAAATCAAATATCACTGCCGATAATGTCTTTATAAACTTTATATTATACTCTTAAAATTATTATTGAATTTAAAATATTTCACCACACTTTCTTTGTTTGAATATAATTGTTAAAATCTCAAGAAATTTAAAACTCTATTTAATCATAATTAAACAAAAAAAGGAGCATTACTATGAGCATATCAAGCAGTGTAATAGTATGCACAAGAAACAGACCTGCCGACGTTGTTAATTTCTTAGATTCACTTAAAAAACAGACAGAAAAACCAAACGAAGTAATAATTGTAGACAGTAGCGATGAAGAAATATATAAAAATCCCATTTTTTTTGAAAGCTTTTCATCTAAACATTTTCCTAAAACAAAACTTATATACAAGCATACAGCCCCGGGACTTACATACCAGAGAAATATTGGCGCAAAAGCAGCCTCATGCCAAGTTATACATTTTTTTGATGATGATGTGATCTTAGAAAAAAATTATTTACAACAAATGAATCATGTGTTTGCACAAAATCCTCAGTACGCAGGTGGAATGGGCGATATTACAAACATACCAAAGAAAAAAAGATCTTTTAATACGATATTGAGAAATCTGTTTATGCTGCAACGTATCTACTCATCAGGAAAGTTTACACTGTCTGGCATGCCCAAGCACCCATACGGGACAAACACATTTAAGCAAGTAGAAGTTTTGGGAGGCTGCGTGATGGCATACCGATCATGGGTCTTTAAAAAACACTTTTTTGACGAAAAGCTAAAAAAATACTGTTATATGGAAGACTGTGACTTCTCACGAAGAATCTCTTATGAGCACCCACTATTTTATAACCCAAAAGCAAAACTAAAACATCTTCATAGTCCAGTTTCAAGAGATAGGATAGAAGAAAACAAAGCTATGTACATAAAAAATTATAGCTACCTCTTTTTCAAAAACTTTTACCCCAAAAATAGATTGAAAATATTTGCGTATACCTGGAGCATACTGGGCCTCTTTGCAGAAGGTATTCTATACAGAAACAAAGCATACCTCAAAGGATATTTTAAAGGCCTCAAAAACTTTTTTTCTTCTCGCTAACCCTCAGGGTTGCTAACCCCTAGTGATAACCCCAGGGTTACCAACCCTTAGGGTTAGTAACCCCTTTTAAACTATTTGACCCTTTTAAGATAAAAATTGTACAAAACGGTGATTAAAAAATATAAGATATAAGAAATCACCGTGGCAATTACACAACCCCAAATGGCAAAATGGGGCACTAGTAGTAGGTTTAACATAATATTGCATATCGCAGGGACCAGTAACGCAAAAATTAGAAAGTATATGCATTTTTGAAACTGTAAAAATATGGATGCAAAGTAGGTGCCGAGTAAAAATATATACCCTATTAGCAAGCTCCAGATATACGAAAAAGCCATGTGATACCTAGGGGGTAAAACAATATACACTAGTGGCCTGAACACAATAAGACCCAAAGACACAACTATAACTAGAGCAATCATCGTCAGAACCATATTTCGCAAGTTACATTTATCTATGCTCTTTATAGACAAAAAACACCCTTTATGTTTTGCAAATTTCTCCATCATGTATGGGATATAGGCGTAGCTAAATGGCAATATAACAACCATCTGAAACAGCTGCCCAAACATATCAGCAACTGAATAGATGCCAACATCTGCCAATGTCGCGTATTTTGCCAATACCCACCTATCACCCACTGCCAATACCCAAGCAAACAACACTCTGGGTACAAAAGGCAGGCCTCGTTGCACGTACCACCAACTTTTTGACAAACTACATGAGATATCCAAATGCGCATAATAAAAGTCAGAGATATAAAAAAATGCTGCGATTACTAAAACAAAAAGTAAACTTGCAAACTGTGCTGCGATAATTGAAAAGATTCCCCAGTTTAAAAAATATAAAAAATATAGATTAAGAGAAAGCAAAATAAGCGCAGCAAAAACCTGGACCACAGTTAACTTGAGAGCTCGGCCCGTATATTGCAAAACCTGGTAAAAAAGCTCTGAGAAAAACTTTAAACAAGCTACCAACAGACAAAAAGTTATTATATGGTTGCTCGCCTGCTTCACAAAAATAAACTTATTTATAATATTTCTTCCCCCAAAAAGTAGTAAAAAAGCAGGAACCATACACAAGCAGTAGATGGCAATTATATCGTTAATTAACCTCTTTCTACCAATGGTATCACAATGAAAATACTCAACAGAAAGTAACTGCCTAAGACCCAAGCCCACACAAGTAAAAACTATGGCTATAAAATTGGTCACCAAAGAAAGAAGGCCATAGTCTGCCGGGGTTAATATTCGCATTACTATCGGCGCGATAATAACCGATATGCCTTTGAGCAAAAATGCCCCAAAAGCGTAAATAAAAAAGTTTTTAATAACTTTTGATTTAAAAATAAGTCCCTTTAAAAAAGATTTAATATCCATCTACATATAGTAGCGCAAAACCAAAAAAACAAAAAACTTATATAATTTACACAAATACTTGTATTTTGAGAATAAGTACTTGTATTTTGAGAATAAATATAATTTTAAAAAAGGGAGAAATCTATGAAAATACCAAAAAAAGTTCAATCTTTTGTTCGCATACTCGCAATACTATCCGTACTCACAATTTTACAAACACCAACTACCATCAAAAGCGATATTCCAGAACTCAAAGGCCTATACAACTTATTTAAACCTGACTACATAGGCATTGGCCAAGCATTAAAACTTTCTCAATGGATAGAAAATGTATGGACATACGCACCCAAAAACAATCTAGCAAAACAGTTAATAAAAGAGTTTTGGCACAAAAGAAGCGAATATGACCAATTTTTGACGACAAAAAAAGCACCTGTCTATTTTATTACCCCACAGATATTGGGCAAACTTATAAAATTCTCAACAGACCCCAAGAAGTACAAAAAAGAAGAAGTAGAAAAAACTTTGCTAAAAGAAACGATAGATAAATTAAAAAGCGACATAAAACATGTAAAAAATCTAAAAAATTCTATCCAAAATTTCGCAAAAAAACAAAAAGATATAGGAAAATTTGATAAAAAAATCAAGTATTTTAAACGTTTATCAAAAGAAATACAAACATTATCAAAACCTCTGGACAATATTTAATTAACGGCACGGATGTATCGCACATGGATGCTGAC
>JBHPCA010000032.1:0-15492 GCA_042576225.1 Candidatus Babelota bacterium | reverse complement strand
TTCTACTTTTTACAATATTTACAAGAGATCTTTTAAGAGCTTGCCACAAGCAAAGCCAAAATGGATAATCAAGCCAGATAACCGTATCTGCTTCATCCCAAATAATTGGCCGCAACACCGAAAAATTACCACACACAACCCAGGCTGGTTGTACCACCCTTTTTGCTGCCAGCTCTCGTAATTCTTCTGTAGGCCTTACCTGCCAATTAGGAAGCCAAAATAAACTATCAAGCTCAATATGCTCGATCTGTAAATTTTTTGACAAAATATTTGCAAGCGAAGATTTACCGGCTCCTATTGAGCCAACAATCACAATTCTTTCCACAATTTAATCTGCTCTATTGCTGTTTTCTTGTAAAATAACCTCTCGTTAACTCAATTACCTCTCGATTACTAGTATAGTTTAAAAACACAACAAAGTCGATAAATCATCGCAAAAACAGGCTTTTTGAGGCCAAACTGCCTCAATAGCCCCTCAAAATATTCGTATGGGCATATCAAAGCCTGCTCGTTTGCCTCCCATCAAAAAAGAGTCGATTTAAATAGAAACCGACTCTTTAGTTTAAAATGTTTAGCAAACAAATTCGTCATTAGTAACAGCTTTTTTATGCTTAGTGGACAAGTAAAACGCTACAAAGAACCAAATACCTACGAGAGCAATTGATATAGATGAACTTATATTTAAAAACAACGCAGCACCTATGGCACCATGCTTACTTGTATATACTTTTCTCAATAAGTTAATAGCCGAACCTATAGATTTTGAACTTCGTCCACCAAAGGCCTCTATCCAACCCATCGTTTTGTATCTTGTTTCTTTTTGCACCGGAATATAAAGGTTTTTAAGAGTAGGCTGGTTTAAGGCATAATTGACTGCTTTTGAAAATACCATTATCCAAAAAGCTACGCCTAAAATAGGATAGGACCATAACAAAAAGATAGCAGATAAAACCAATATTGGTGTTACCAAAAGAGAAATAAATATGCCAAGTTTACGCTGAATACTGTTTATACCGAAAAATAGACAAAGAAATGCTACAGCACCTGTTGTATAGGCATATTGCGCCAAGTAGGCAGAACTATCTATTTCCAAAGGAAAGGCCGCACGCGCCATTAACTTAAACTGGAAATCAAATATAGTTACAATAACCTCAAAAACCATAATAACAAAAAGTATTCCCATCAAGTAACCATTTGAAAATATAGTCTTTATCCCCTCAACAAAACCAACTTTTTTCTTTTTACTTTTAGCGCCTTCTACTTGTTTACCTTCATATCTTTGAAGTTGATCTTTTGGCGTATACTTCATAAAAAGCCACAGCATAACCGCTATCAAAACCATGATAACCGCACAAATAGCAGGAATTGGTGCACTATTTGCAAAACCTAAGTTCTTTGCAGTAATAACATAAGGCCCTACAATATTTCCAAGCTGTCCAAATATATATATTAAAGGGAACCCTCTTTTAGCAGATTTTGGCAAAGTTATATCGGTCACAATAACCCAAAATGAGGCAATAATTACAGAACCGTAACTTTCTATAAACCAATACCAAAGCCAACCAATTATTCGGCTTGATGAAACTGTTGTATTTGCAAGACCAATTTTTGGATCCATAAAAAAGAACGTAAAGGCTAAAGCTGCAATTGCATAAATTCCCATCATGGTGTAAAAAACTTTTTCTCTTTGGAAAACTTCAACAATCTTCATGTAAAACATGACAACAGGAAGAACAAATATAGCAGAAAATATTTTTGCCCACGGTAAATTCTCAACACCAACAGTAACAAAAAAAACACTATCTTTAATTGGCCTGAGCGTCCAATAGACTAAAATCACAAAAAAGAAAATAAATGCTAGAGAAAGAAACTTGCGCAGCTCTTGCTTGCTTTCAAATTTACCCCAAATAGCTTGAGCAATTTTCTTGAAAAACTGTTTTATCGAATCGAACATAATAAAACTCCTTAAAACGTAAAAACTACACTTTTTTCTTTAATATTAGTGTGTTTAGGTTATAAAACTCTATAAAAGTTTATACGACACCTTACATGCCTTTTGAATACAATATTAACAGGCACAAAGGGAAAAGGAGATCTCCAAACCCTACAGGAGGGTACAACATATTATTTTACACTTAAAATAGATAAAATTCAAGAAATATTTGCAAAAACATTCATGGTTGACAATAGAAAAAGCCTTTAAAAATACTGAGCTTGCCGTCTGACAACACCTTTTGCAATTAACCACCCTCTTAAGGGAATAGCGCACCCTAACGCCATCAAGTCCCCCACAATTCACCTCCCCCTTAATTAATTTTTGTCTTAATAATTAAATCTATGTAATTATTGTTTGCAACTTCAGATAGCTTTTTTAAAAAATTCATTTCGTGACATACTTTTTTAAAATGTATTTTGAGATAAAAAGACTTTTTTTCACTAAATATTTCTGCAAATTCTTTATGTTTCTGCTTTTTGCAAAAATGTTTATATAACTTTTTGAAGAAACCCATCTTCTTGCCTGTTTTATCTCGTATAGCTTGACTCAAGGTAAGTCTAATTAGATTTTTGAAATCTTCCTTGTTCTTATCTTTTTTTTGCTTAATAAAAACCAACCTTTTTTGATTACTATTTTTTTGATTACTACTTAAAGCATTATATTCTTTTACCAATTTTAAATAGTTTTTTACTTCTTTTGAAAAGGAAAGTCTACTTTGCTCGATATTAGCACCCCTTTCAACTAAATATTTTACTAAGCCTAGGTTGCCTTTCCAGCAAGCAAACGCTAGAGATGTCCAACCCCGAAAACTACGCCTGTTAATGTCAGCACCTTTTTCAAGGAAATATTCGATTACCATTAAGAAATTGCGAGCTACTATATTGTGATTATTACAAACTATAGAAAATGGCGTACTGCCTCTAGAATCAAGCTTATTGACATCAGCACCATTATCAACTAAAAATTTAATTATTTCAAAGTTATGGTATTTCCCGTTCAAAGTGTTCTCACAAACTATATGAAGCGCTGTCTTTTTACCATCACTAAAACTAAGGTTAACACTAGCACTATTATCAACTAAAAACTTAATTATTTTAAAATTATGGTGTTTACAAGCTATTTGAAGTAGTGTTTCGTTTTTATCAATAATTGCATCTACAGGCCATTTTAGCTCTTTAATAAGCTTTTTTATTTCATTCAAATCCCCTTGTTCTATCGCATATCTTGTTGAAAAATAAAAATCTGTGCCGTATTTATATTTTGTATACATGCAATTGGACTGCTTTCCAATTGTTAAAAAATAGAACATGGTGATCAATAAAATTTTATGTAATTTGAACATGATAAGGTTCCCCCGTTAATGTAATTCAGAATAATACTGTTAGCTTGTTGATGTACCTATTATCTTGATAACCAAATCTGTATATTTCTTCTTTGATAACTTAAAAACCTGTACTGCTTACCTCACAAAAAAATATTTTCTCAGATGCCGCAACTCTTGTAGTGACTCTAGGACATCATCAAGCGCCCGGTGGGTTTCTTTCTTTTTAAACTCATTATGTGGGTCATTAGGATACCAGCGCTTGACTACCTCTTTTATTGCAGTCACATCCAAAACACGATAGTAGCAATAATTCACAAGACTTGGCATATACTCCCTCAAAAAATTTCTGTCCTGCCATACAGAATTACCTGCAAGCAATGCCGTATATGGATCACAATGCTTTTTGAAAAATTCCAACGTTTTTTTCTCTGCATATTCGACTGTAATGGTAGACTCCCTCACTTTTTGAGTAAGCCCAGACTTTTTATGCATACCTATTACATCTTTGTCCATCTGTTCAAGCATCTGATCAGACTGATGAATAATTAAATGAGGGCCTTTTTCTATAATATTTAGCTGGCTATCTGTGATAACAGTAGCTATCTCTAGAATAACATTTTTTTGTGGATTAAGACCCGTCATCTCAAGATCAAGCCAAATAAGGTTTTTATCTCTACTCATTCAATCTTTCTTTATTATTATTTTAATAAAATCTTTCTATACTATAATAGAAGCTTAGTTTAAATTTTAACAACTTTCAAAAAGGCTTGGTGAATGCAAAAATTAAAGGTCGGCGTTTTAATGGGTGGGAAATCCCAAGAAAGAGAGGTTTCATTTAACTCAGGAAGAACCGTCTGTGACCATCTGGACACATCTAAATACGAGATTATACCTATATTTCAAAAACCTAATGGTAAACTTTTCTTGCTACCTTGGCATTTTTTGCATAGAGGAAAAACAAGCGATTTTCAACACAGATTAGAAAAAGAATCAAAACAAATTAAGTGGGATAATCTAAAAACATTAGTCGACTTTATTTTTATCGCTATGCATGGCAAATTCGCAGAAGACGGAACTGTGCAAGGTTTCTTAGAAATTCTTGGCATCCCATACGTAGGATCCAAAGTTTTTGGCAGCGCAATGGGAATGGACAAAATCATGCAAAAAAATATTCTCAAGCAGCATGGTATATCTGTCGCCAAAGGCATAACCGTCTACCCTCATGAAATGGTGCTATCCGCAACAAACTACGGGGTATCTGGATTTGAAGCCCACAAAAAAAATATATTTGAGCAACTCGAAAAGGCACAAGTAAGTCCACCCTATATCGTAAAGCCTTACAAGGAAGGCTCAAGTTTGGGCGTTGAGGCTGTATTTTCAAAAAAAGAGTTACCAAAAGCGCTACTTAGGGCCTCACGAATAACACCAGGCATTGAGCAAGCTGTACTTATTGAAGAAAAAATTGATGGTATGGAAATTTCCTGCTGCGTCATAACAGATTACAAGACTGGCAAGCTGATCCCTCTTGCACCCACAGAAATAGTCATAGAAAATAATAAGCATATACATGATTATGAAGAAAAATATATGCCAGGCTGTGGATATGAATACACCCCTGCCAGATGCAATAAAAAAGATATAGAGTTAATTAAAAAAATATGTGCCCAAGTTATGCAGATTTTAGACATAAAAAATATTGGCCGCATAGATGGCTTTTTAACCAAAAGTGGCGAATTTATTATCATAGATCCAAATACGCTTACCGGTATGGGACCTGCAAGCTTTTTTTTCAGAGAAGCTGCTGAGGACAATATAAACCATACACAACTGATAAACCATGTGATAGAAACAGAGTTGAACCACTATGGACTGCTGAACAATATTGTTACCCAAGAAAGTAAAACAAAGCACATGAATAAGAAGAATAAGAAAAAAATAAAAGTTGCAATACTAATGGGGGGAAACACAAATGAAAGAGAGATTTCTCTAGAGACGGGGAGAAACATCACATACAAACTTTCGCCACAAAAATATGAGGCTATGCCAATCTTTGTCGACACAAATATGGAACTTTACAAAATAGACAATCGTCAATTAATACGTAATTCTACCAAAGAGATTAAAGAACTTCTTAATCCAAAAGACAAAATAAACTGGCATGATTTGCCCGATATTGCAGATTTTGTTTTCATTGCACTGCATGGAGGCCAAGGTGAAAACGGCTGCGTACAAGGAACACTCGAAATGCTAGGCATGCCCTATAACGGCTCATCAGTACTGGCAAGTGCCTTATGTGCAAATAAATTCAAAACTAATAACTTTTTGAAAAATAATGGCTTTGACACCCCAAAATCTTTATTAATCTCAAAAGAAGATTTTATGTTAAACAAAAACAAAATCATAGAACAGATAACTTCTGAGTTCACATTCCCTTTCATTGTAAAGCCACATAACGATGGCTGCAGCATGATGGTAAAAAAAGTAAAGAATAAAAAAGAGCTTGAAAAATCACTTGATATACTTTTCACATCTGGAAAAACACACGCTCTCATCGAAGAAGTTGTGCAAGGCATGGAGCTAACCATCGGCGTCATAGGCAATAATGAGCCAAAAGCATTACCACCAAGCCAAACCGTCACTGCAAAAGATATACTGAGCATAGAAGAAAAGTTTTTACCCGGAGCCGGCGAGAATCAAACCCCTGCCCCTTTACCAAAAAACGCACTTGTGTTTGTGCAAAAACAGATGGAAAAAGCATATAAACTACTGGGCTGCAAAGGATACGTCAGAATAGATTGCTTTTACCAGTCGGCAAAAAAAGCCCATAATAATAACAAAAAAGAACGTGTCGTATTTCTTGAGGTAAACACACTCCCCGGCATGACCCCTGCAACCTGCATATTTCACCAAGCAGCTGAAATTGGCATCAAACCAATGGATTTTATTGACTTGATTGTAGAACTTGGCTTTCAGGAACATGCTCTTATACCTGAAAAAAACGAACAAAAAGACACAAGCATGAGACACTCGCAACTTAGCGAAAGAAAAAACAAAGAAAAAGAAAAAATATAAGGACCTTATGTCAGCACCAATAGCTCACATCGTACTTGCATTGCTAATGCTCCCAAAACATTTCCCAGACAAAGACGTAAAAGAGTTTATTATTGGAACATCGTTTCCAGATATACGATATCTTGGCTCCATAGAAAGGGAAAAAACTCACTATAAAAATATAACGCTCGACATGATAAAAAAAGCAAAATCTTCTTTTGAGGCCGGCATGTTATTCCATTCGCTTGTAGATGAAACAAGAAAAAAATATATGTTGCAAAACAGAGTATACGAAATTATTCCCAATACAAAAAACTCAATAAGATGTTTAAAATTTTTTGAAGATATTTTGGTTTACGATCAAATACAAAACTGGGATCAAATAGCAGACTATTTCGACACTATACTATTTGAAGAAACTTTATTTGGCATCCCAGAACATGATATCAAAAAATGGCACCAGTTAATCCAGTTATACTGCAAAAAAAGAATTTGCCCCCAAAACGGGCTCTCTCTTTATCTCATTTTTACGTATACAAAAATTCCAAAAATAATAATTAATTGCTTTGCATATACAGCTGTCAAATTAAGAATACTCCCAGACAAATTTACAAAAGTTATCCAGACCATAGACCAATTTACAAAAGATAAAAGACTGAAATACATTATTCTTAATTTTTACAATAATTTTGAAGATATAATCAAAAATTATTAGCTCAAAAAGCTAACTCTTAATTTTATCACGCAAACTTTTTAGCTCTTCAAGCTTGCTTTTTAACCTTTTTTTAAAATCCCCATCTTTTATTTTTTCCAATATCTCAAGCAAAGTTTTGTCATATTCTTTTATTTTTGTATTCAAAACAACATCCAACAGCTTCCGCCCATTAGTTTTATCTTCTTGGCAAATGTCATACACCATTTCTAAGAAGTTTTTGCTGCCATCGTATTTATCTTCACTCCTTTGAAACAACGCCTCAAGCAACCTATTCTTAAGTGCAGAGTAGCGAATAAACGTACGCAAAATAATTTTAGATTCAGGCCTTTGATACAGATATTTGTCATACAATTGCCCAAATAGGGCCCAGTGAAAAACGTTTCTTCCATAATAATCGTTTATATCTAGACTTGCATTATTGCACAACAAAACATAAAAAACATTTAAAACATAATTCAAATCAAGCCTTACTGCGTATTGATTATATATTTTTTCTGGGGAACCTTTTAAAAGCCTTAAAGCAAACGGTAATACCGTTCTATTTTTATTCCATAAAGTATCTATATCTTTCTTATAAATCTTTGAGACAACTAATTTTACCATCTCAATGTTTTCACTCACAACTGCCTTATGCAAAGCCGGCATACTACCTTTTGATAAAACACTTATATCTGCTCCTACTTCAATTAATTTTTCTGCTATACCAACAAAACCCTGTGTGATTGCCAAATGCAAAACTGTATCACACTTCCCATTTGACATTCTTCCTAAAGCATTCAAGTATTTCTCTTTGCTTAATGTATACTTGCTCTTAGGCTTGTTTATTGCACTTAACAACGAATTAATCAAATCTTCTCTTTTATTTTTAGCTTTTACAAAAATTGCTTTGTGCAACGATGTTTGACCATCACTATCTCTTGCTGTTATATCTGCGCCTACTTCAATTAGCTCTTTTGCTATCTCAAAAAAACCCTGCGAGATTGCCAAATGCAAAACTGTATGCAACACCCCATTCGGCATTCTTCCTAAAGCATTCAAAAATTTTTCTTTGCTTAATGCATACTTTCTCTTAGGCTTGTTTATTGCGCTTAACAACGAATTAATTAAATCTTTTCTTTTACTTTCATTTTTTACAAAAATTGCACAGTGCAACGATGTTTGACCACTACTATCTTTTGCTGTTATATCTGCGCCTGCTTCAATTAGCCTTTCTGATATATCAACAAAACCTTGTGTGATTGATAAATGCAAAACTGTATTATCGCTTCCACTAGACATTCTTCCTAAAGCATTCAAAAATTTTTCTTTGCTTAATGCATACTTGCTCTTAGGCTTGTTTATTGCACTTAACAATGAATTAATCAAATCTTCTCTTTTATTTTTAGCTTTTACAAAAATTGCTTTGTGCAATGATGTTTGACCATCACTACCTCTTGCTGTTATATCTGCTCCCAAATCAATTAGTTTTTTTGCTATACCAACAAAACCCTGTGAGATTGCCAAATGTAAAACTGTACTACGTATCCCATTCGGCATTATTCCTAAAGCATTCACGAATTCTTCTTTGTTTAATTTATACTTGCTCTTAGGCTTGTTTATTGCACTTAACAACGAATTAATCAAATCTTCTCTTTTATTTTTATCTTTTACAAAAATTACTTTATGCAATGATGTTTGACTACCACTATATTTTGCTGTTATGTCCACCCCTGCTTCAATTAGCTTTTTCACTACCCCAATACAACCTTTTGAAATTGCAAAATTCAAAATGGGGCAGCTATTCCTTGGATCCCTATAATTTAAAAACTCATTTAGTCTGTTTGGATAATATCCCTTCACAACATCAATAAGCGTCTTAAAAACACCTGCTCTATCGTAAGAACGTTTATTTTTATTGCATATTAACGCAAGAAAAATGGGTAAATGGCCATTATTACCTTTTTCAAAAACGTACTGCCCGCTCTTTTTTATACCCTCAATATCACCTTCTTTTATTGCCTCGTGTAAGGGAGTATTTCGATTTCGCCTATTCCTACTGAATCTCCTATTGCTATTGCGTAACTCTCTATTGTAATAATTATTATATTTTTTTCGCCTCTTATCTCTGTGTGGACAGTCCCAATTTTCTTTTTCCCTAGCTCTTTTTTTAGCATAAGTTCTTTGCTGACGAAAATCCATCGATAAAGAAGTAACTGATATCGGAAGCAAAACTACTAGTAAAAATATTTTTGACTTTTTAATTTTTTCCTCCAGCTAAATTTTTATTATAAAATTACAAAAATTATATCTGTAAAACTATTTTTATATAATGTTTTTAGGATTTCTCTTGTGCTTCTTTTAACTTCTTCTTTAAAAGCCTAATTTTTACAATCGCATAAAAATAGTTTATATCAAATTGATCAGAATCATCACAATCTGCACCAGCCTCTATAAGCTTTTGGGATATGTCCATGTAACCTAAACTAAATGCTTTTTCTAAAGCAGATGCTGGTTTTTCTTTTTTATTGTGATAATTTTTTCTGTTGAGATAAGCTTCTCTTATTTTTTTATATTTTTCTTTTTTTATTTCACCCAAAAGCATATCGACAATCATATTTCTGCTATCTTCATTTTTAATAAATAATGCATCATAAATAGTACTTGAGTCTCTTAAATTATTTTTGTTAATTACAGCAATATTTTTGCCAGATTCAATTATCTCTTTTACCGTTTTTACACATCCACTTATAACTGCAAAACTTATATACTGCATTTTTAGTGTTCTTTTACCTCGCCTGCTTTTTCTCTTTGCCAAGCCATGCTTTGAACGGTTTGTATTGCGCTTTGCTTTACCAAAAGAACTCATATTGAGAAACAAAACTGAACATGAAATTAATAAAAAAATACGCACAATTTTCATGATAAACCCCACCAAATTTAAATGTTTTACTTCTATAAGCTATATCCAATAAACCTACCATTAATTATTAGATAGATGTTACTATTATACAAAAATTTTGCAAAAATAGCAAATGGCGCCTGTTTTAGCGCAAATGGGCTGCCGGTGGAATCTAAGCCCCTTTTCCCTCAAGAAACCTCTTCTGATGGATATCTGAACCCGGAACGACCTTTTTAAGCCAATTAAGCTTGATATCAAGAATCTCAGCCTGTGATAACTGCCAATCTACGGGTAAATCGCGCAATCTTTGGGTGATATCGTACAGACAGATTGCCACACTTACAGAAATATTAAAGCTCTCTGTAAAACCGACCATTGGAATGGTCACATACTCATCTGCCAAATTCATAGCCTCTTTGCTCAACCCTTCTCCCTCTGTGCCAAAAACAAGCACCATTTTTTGATCGATAGGCAATTCATGCAAATCAACAGATTTTTTGTGTGGCGTTGTTGCAACTATTTTATACCCAGATTTTTTTAAATCTTTAAAACACTCCGAAGTTGTCTTATACCTATAGAAATCAAGCCACTTTGCAGAGCCTTTTGCAACACTATTCATAGGAGAAAATTGATTTCTTTTTTCGATAATATGCAAATCCTGAACTCCAAAACACTCACAAGACCGAACAACTGCACTTGCATTATGAGTTTGGAAAATATCCTCTAACACAACAGAGAGATACCGAGTACGACCGGCAAGAACTTCGTCTATTTTCTGGCTTTTATTTTCTGTCACATATTCAGAGAGATAGTCTATGAGATCTTTTATTAGCTCTTTTTTCAATTTTATACCTATTAAAAAAAATTAAATTTTATTTTTCTAACGTTAAAAGTATAACAAAAATGGCGCAAATAATCACAAATCACTTGCGCCAAAAACTTTGACACTTAAACTATTATGTTGAGCACAATTAAATCTTTAAATTGTTCAATTTATTTCCAAAAATCTATAAACAAATAGCGCGGTTATAACATTTGCCACAAAAGATATCAGCGTCGTCATTCGTAAATTTAAAGGATAAAACTTATTGACCATCAAGAAAAAAAGTGATTGCAAAACAAAATAAACCGCCCCCAAACAAATACAGGCCAACAAAACATTAAAATGTTGTAATGTATTTATATTTTCTGGAAGCACAAATTTTAACTTAACCACAAAAACAAGAAAAAAAACTATAAGTGTATAAATAGCAGAAGCAAAAACTTTTGAGAAAAAAGCCAATAAAATGGAAGATGTAATTTTTAACCTTCCTACAAACCTTAGCAACCCTAACATAACAAGAATGTTAATTGGGATATGATAAAGTCCCCACGTCATTCCCCAGATCCAAGTATTGACGAAAAAATATTCAACTGACTGTATAGACACCACAGCTCCTATTGCCTTTTTTAAACTTCTAAATAACACTAGCCCTTATATTTTTTTAACATAGACGGTTTAATATTTTTATCAAGTTTATTGTAAGCCCATATTCAGGCGGAGCCGGGATACATGTGCCAGGCGTTCATACTCAGCTGAAACAAAGTTTATTGTAAGCCTATATTCCGGCGGAGCCGGGATACATGTGCCAGGCGTTCATACTCAGGTGAAACAAAGTTTAAATTTTTTAAAGATTAAAAGAAAAAAAATGATAAACTGATCTATATGTTTTTAAATTTGAAAGGAGATAAGCATGAGAAAAAATATAAATAATCTATTTTTGTTGACCATTTTTTGCACTTTTTCTTTACTTTTTACAAGTTTTTCAGTTCTCACAGAGATTAACCAATGCTGCTGCCCAAACACATGCAAATGCCCTTGTGAATGCCGACACTGCTATGATTGCATAAAGCCATGTGAGTGTCGAGCAATACACCCCTGTCACGGAGCACAATTTTTACAATACCGTTCACAAAGTTTAAATAAGGCAAAAGAACTGGTTGGATGGCAACCATTCACTCACCGTTATGCAAGAGATGATACAAATGGCTCACTATACTCATCTATAGAGTTTACCAGCTCATTTAGATCTGGATGGATAGCACAGTATTTATTTGGTGACGATCTTGTAAATGGACAAACATTACTTGTCCAAGGATCTGCAGTTGAAAATAGGCATCCAAAAGCATGGCTTGCTGATTACTTTGGGCTACCAATCGATTTTGAAAGTATTGTTACGTTTTGTCCAAAAATAAAAAATATAATAGTTGACTTCAATACTTACTTTGGATTAAACAAATTTGTAAAAGGCCTCTATTTAAAAATTCACTTCCCCATTGCAAGCACAAAATGGGAACTTAATATGTCTGAATGCATTAAAGTTAAAGGTCAACAACCTTTTCCTATTGGGTACATGAGTATAGGCCAACCACCGACACCTGAAGTACCAGCACCCCTGGACAGATCATTCTTACCTGCCAGCTTTGTCGATGCAGTACAAATAGGCACAACATTCGGTGATCAAAGAAAATCAATGCTATTTGGAGCAATGCCATGTAAACAACTTAAAAAAACAAGATTCTCTGACATTCACGCAACATTCGGATATGATTTTATTCTTAAAAAAGACTATTGCTTAGGATTAAGTTTAAATGTGGTGTTTCCAACCGGAAATCGCCCTGATGCTAGGTACCTTTTTGAACCTATTGTAGGAAACGGTAAACACTGGGAGTTGGGAGTTGGCCTAAACAGCTCCTGGATATTTTACAGAAGCTCAGAAAATGAAAATCGACACGCAGGGATATGGCTCGATGCGGTTGTTACCCATATGTTCAAAGCATGCCAGGCTAGATCATTTGATTTTTGCGGAAAACCAAACAGTAGATATGCGCTTTTGATGGAAATGATAAAAGCTTCAGAAATTGAGAGCTCAGACTTAGTCGGCACAGGAACAGACAGTATAAATAAATTCGAAGGCTTTGATGGAGCAGATATAATCAACCAAGATCCTACTGGCCAAACAGTAACTCCAAAATTTGCTAATTATTTTTATTCGATATCAACAAATTGCACCGAAAAATGGTCCGGATTAACTCCAGCAGTAAATTATACAACAAGACTCGTAGACGTAAGAATAAATGTTCAAGCAGATATTGCTATAAAATTTGCCTACGTAGGTCAGGATTTCAGTTTTGACATAGGCTATAACTTCTGGGCGAGAACAAGAGAAAAAATAAGCCCTTGCAAAGACTATTGCTTAAATGAGCCTGAAACAAAATATGCTTTAAAAGGAGATGCTATAATCTGGGGCCGCGATGTAGACGACGAAATATCTTATGACCCATTGTCAGGCTCACAATGTAAAGCAGATATACATTCTGGCCAAAATATGAAACTTAGAAAAACTGATCCCGATGCTGCAGACAAAAACATGGGTGTCGACAACCCTGAATTTGCTTGGCTACTACTATATGGACAACACTCTGAAGAACTTGAAAACGACACTTTTATACAAAAAGTAAACGGTGCTACTACAGAAGTATATGGCTCCTATGAGCCTAACGTTCAGATGTACTCTTCATTTAACCCAAAACTTCTCTCACCTGAGGATTTAGATACCTGCCATTCTGCAAGTGCAATTACCCACAAAATATTTGCTCATGCTAACTACGAGTGGAAAGACAGAGAGGAAAAGTGGAGACCATTTGCTGGCGTTGGGGGTGAAGCTGAGTTTGCACCAAGAACAAGAAAGCATCGTGCAATTTCCCAATGGGGTATTTGGCTCAAAGCAGGCGTTGCATTCCAGTAGACACCAACACAAAACATAGAATTAAAAAGAGCTACGAATTTTAAAATTCGTAGCTCTTTTTTTAGATCAAAATATTTTCACGTATTAGTTAAACACTCCTGAACCGCCCATTCCACCAAGTGACGATGCAAAGTACTTGATATCATCATCGCCAAATCTTATACCAGCACCGAAGAATGCGTTGCCATTATGTTTACTGATAAAGTCATCAGCACCAAATGACATATAGATATTTCTTAAAATATACACTTTGTTTATCCATTTGAGATGCGGCCTTCTGTCTTCTATTCTATTCCAACCAGTAAAGTCAAAACCTTCTATGGATGTTACCCAGCGGAACTTGTCTGTAGGGAATGGAATATCAAAGTCTACAGCAGCACCGGTAGAACCTTCAAATAATCCAAATCTCACTGCTATAGGCCCAAATATTTTACCAAACTGCAATCCTAACTTTATAGTATTACGTTTTATTTTTTGCTTTCTCTTTCTGTACACAAAACGAAGTCTATCTTTATCTGTTAAGTCAAGTTTACAGGTGTCAATCTTATTTCCACAATTATCTGCATACGACCTGAGTGTTTCCTTTCTGTGGATAAAGCCCTTTTGAGAAGTAGCCAATTGCACCATGTAGAAATAATCTTCATTAGGATGCACTCTTATATCAAAATAGCCTTTTGAGTCTTGATATCTATAGTTTTCCGCAGGTCTATGCATAGACTCAAAGTGTGAATCAAATATAACCTGCAATCTCTCTATGCGGGCAAAATAGTTCTTTATACCTTTGGCTGCAACTTTAAGATCTCTATATGTTTCTTCTTCGTTTATAAGTTTACCCAGAAGACCTTTACCTTCATCAACTTTTTCTGCAACAGAACTAATGTGCTTAAATCCATCTCTTGCTTGTGATAATGCATCATTTAAAGAATCTGTTGCCTCACCAATTCTGCCAGAGACTTTAGCAAAATCTCTATCAAATACATTTGATATTCGTTCTATGCCATCTTGAAACGCAGGTAAAACACTCTCATCCAATTTTTGAGAAACTTTATTTACGTTTTCTCCAATTTTTAGAATATCTTCTATTCTATCTTCATTCCGTGACAAGTTTCTGTCAATTGTTTCTGTAAGTGATGCAAACTTTTGCGAAGCAGTATCTAGATTAGTGAAAATAGACCTCAACTGCACTTCACCCTGCACGCCCCCTATGGCCGTTTTAAATGATTTGGTAACATCTTCTACATTAGATGCAATATCTTTTACCTGCTGCAAAATTTCATCTATGTTTACAGGGGAAACACTTGGCTTGCCCAACGCATCTCCTGCTGACAATCTTCTTAAGAGCGGATCCCCGGGTACAATTTCAATAAACTTTGTTCCCAATAAACCGTCTTGTCTAATAATTGCATGAGAATCGCTGTAGAGGTTGAAATTTTTAAGCACCATAACATCTGCCTGCACCCGAGTATCACCATCTGGTACTACTTGCAAATTCTCGAGCCAGCCAACTTTTACCCCGGCAATACGCACCTCAGCTTTTCTGGACAAACCAGACACATCTTTAAAATAAATAATATACTTGGCATAGCTACCTATATCGAATCTAAATGCACCTATGTGGAAGCCCATGTAAATAAGAATCCCTATAGCAGCGATAACAAACATTCCTACTTGAGTTTCTATTTTTCCTCGCACCTTTAAACCTCGTCCCTTTTCACATCAAATCCAATAAAACTTTTTTAT
>JBHPCA010000031.1:0-15547 GCA_042576225.1 Candidatus Babelota bacterium | reverse complement strand
ATCTTTCATCCCCTATTTAAAAATAGAGGTTTTCAGATGATAAAGTTTATAAATATCTTTATAAAATTAATTATATAGGCACTCTGAAAAAACTCTGCCACACGGTCTTTTTAAGGGTTGTTTACACTCAAAAGTCTAACGCATTACACTCAAAGGTCTAATAAATTACACTCAAAAGTCTAATCTACTACATTCAAAAGTCTAATGATTGCAATTGTTTAAGTTTGTCATTTTGCGAGGACGTGTTAATATTAATAAACATCTTTGAGTTCGGTAAAAGCTATTGTTTTTAACTAGTCGTTTTTTTACTAGAAAAAGGAGTTGGATGAGCGACAACAAAAAGAACCTTAAGGAGGACATTAATTTCTTGGAATATCCAAATTGGGTAGTAAATTCTAGGAGCAAGACAAGCAAATGGGTTATAGAGAAAGAAAACGGTAAGTATGAAGTCATAGCACCGTTGGGATTACCAAGCCATTTTGACAAGATAGTCTTATATTATCTTTTGCATAGGACTTATGGAGATGGCATTTTCAAAAAATATTCTCTTGTAACAAATCGTCATCAAATAGCAAAAAATGTTTTCTTTGGCGTAAAAAACATTGGTAAACATAAGTATGATCGTATTATGTCTTCGCTTAAGACGTGGACTTCAACAACGATTTTTTTTGATGGGCTTTTTTTTGAAAAAGACGAATATACTTCGCGTTATTTTCATGTAATTGATGAGGTTGTTTTGAAAAAAGAAAGCGGGGAGCTTATCATCAGATTTAATGAGGGATACATTAAGCAGCTTTGTGAAACAAAGTTTTATAAGTACATAGATTTTGAGCAGTACAAAAAATTCAGCAGAGCATCTTCTGCACGGTTGTACGAAATTTTGGTGAAAAGTTTTAAGACTTATAAAGGCTGGACAATAAATATAAAAAAGTTGGCAGAGAAGTTAACTTTCGAGAAAAGAGATAAGGCTAAAGATTTTTATCCATCTGATGTTCTTAGGCAGTTGCGGCCAAGTATAAAAGAAATAAATAAGAAAACTGATCTTTATATAAGTTTTAAATATAATAAAAATACCAATATTTGTATTTTTACAAAGTTGAAAAAAACAAAAGAGACTTTTATTCCTGCTATATTGGATAAGAAGAAAAAAGAAAAAAACGCTGTAAAACAAAAATCTGCATATTTGGCCCGTTTTAAGTCTCTTTCTATAGAAGATCAAAATAAAATACTCAAAGAGATAAAAAGGCAGCCATTTCTCGAATTTTTACCAAACCAAGATGCTCGTATTTTCGCTTACATGAGTAAAAGTGAAAAGTGGCAGCTTGATGCAAAATAAAACGTAATGATTATATGGGTTCTAAGGGTGTTTGAGTCACATTAATAAGGAAATAAAGAGCCTGGCTGTTCATCGGTCATGCTTGCCCAAACCTAAAAAACGTATTTGCGCGATATTTTGGTATCATTGTTAAGGTGATATTGAAAAAAGAGTCCCTCAAGTCGACAGCAAAAAACACCCTCTTGATGGGGTTATTGAACAATTAGAAGTTTGTATTGGCTGGTTATCTCGTATTGATAAAGATAGCAATTCGTCAAATTCTTGCATGTTGAAAAGATTCTGCTATAATTTAATGTGGTAAGACTCGGAAGATAGCCCCGTTTTCCTTCATATTGTATTGCGTAAGAAGGCAAAGATGAAAATCTTAGCCTGCGATTCTGTCCTTGTAACCAAAAAATTTTTAAAAAAGTTTAAAAAACCGCTTGACCCTGACATAATGTCATACTTTACACTTGTTTCAAGATGGGAAAAGCGAAAGGTGGAAAACGGTGGCAAAATAGATGATTCTTGTGGTTTTAAAAAGGGCGATTAGCAAGGAGCTAATATATTGATATGAATAATGTAAATTTTGAGTGTTTGCTAGTCTAGTATTAATCCTTTTAGGGGGAAATATGTTTTTGTTTTACAGGTCAAAAAGAAGAAGCTTTTCAATCAGAGCTATTTTGTTTGTGTTGATTTCAAGTATTAGTTTTTCGGTATGCCCACTCACAGCTAACCTCATAAGTATTAGTTTTTCGGTACGCCCACTTACAGCTAATTCAAATGGTGCGGCACAAGATAATTTAAAAGAGAAAATAAAGACCAAGTTAGATCTATTAAAAGTTGAGCAAACTCTAGATTCTTTACCTTTTTTATTCGATTCAGATTCGCTTATATCAGATAATGAGTGGGAAGAACTTGAGCTTGATCTTGTACTTGAAAATTGGAAAACATATAAAAAAACAAAATTTGATTTGTGGGGAATTAAAAAGCTTTTGAGATTTGCACCGCAAGGCTCCAAAGAGATAATTCGTTATTTTGTTGAAAATGACCAAGCGTATGAGGCTTTAAATGAGATTTTCGATGTAGTCAAAGATGGTCAAGACGCATTGATTGCTTATTGGGATGAAGAAAATTTGCTTCATCGTGATGCAAAGAGTTTTTATTATTCTGGTTTTGGGGCAAGGGGAAATAAATTTTTAAATAGTAGTACAACTGCTCTTGAGATTTCACAAGCTTTAGGCGCTGCAAGCCCAATTGTAACTCTTTTGACTATTTTGGGTGTTACTGGTCTTTTACAGGGTTTTGCAAATTCAAGATTAATGGGTGTACCGTTTAACTGGAAAAAAAGTTTTTTGCGTGGATTAAAAAGGCCACTAGTAACGCATGATCCAAGGCCTAATGTGTATAAAGATGGATATGATTATCGTAAATACTATGAATATTACAGGAATGGAACATTTGGCGATCGTTGTATTGTTGGTAAACATATTCTAGAAGGATTTTTTAAAAAATTTACAGGTAATCGCAAGGTCCAAGGTGTATTGGCAGGTTCTATAAGTTTGATTTCTCAAGGTGGTAGTTTGGCAATGTTCGATTATTTTTCATGCGGAAGATTAAAAAACTCTGTAAATAAAATTAGATTTTTGTACAAAGGAGCTACTAATTTACAGCATAGCATGGTTAAAATAGCAAAAATGTTAAGATCTTTAGACAAACTAAAAGATCTTGATTCTCAGTTAGATGCCTCAGTTTTGAAAACTATCAAAAAATATTTTAAAAAAGAAGCTGTTTCCCAAGAGTTTATAAAATTGTTAGATCTTTTAGACTCTGACACATTTAAAAGTGAGGCATCATTTTGGTTTTCAAGAGGGCGGGTATTGAATGCTCATAAACTTTTGACGCAAATTAAGGGCGAACTGGATGCATTATTACAAAGCATAGCATTGCTTGGTGGTTATAGGGCTATTGTGCAAATGATAAGAGAGCATCAAGATTCTGATGTCCGTTATTGTTTTGTTGAGTTTATCGAAAGTGATAAGCCATTTGTAAAAATGAAAAATGCTTGGGTACCACTGCTTAAAGAAGATAATATTGTTACTAATAATGTGAAGTTGGGAGTAGGCGGTGCTGCGCCAAATGCCATTATCACAGGACCCAATGGTGGAGGTAAGTCAACATTCATGATAACTGTTGCTTTTAATGTTTTACTTTCGCGTCTGGGTATAGCTGCAGCAGATCAAGCATACATGTCTGATTTTATAAGAATAAGAACTTCATTGCGACCTCGTCAAGATATAAAGTCTGGCCTTTCTTCGTTTATGGCAGAGTATAAGCGTGCGAAGACAGTTAAAAAGACAATAGATGCGTGTAATGGAAATATTTTGGTTTTGCTTGATGAGCCGTATAAGGGTACCGTCGAGTCAGAAGCTGCTTCTCGTGTCTATAAATTTGGTAAAGAAATAGCTGAGAATGACAATTGCATGCTTTTGATGGCAACACATTTGAGAAAACCTATAGAGCTAGAAAAAGATGTACCAGGTCTTTTTGCTAATTACCAAATGGGTTATATCGAAACTAAATCTGGCACAATATCAGGATTTAAAAGAACATTCAAAATTTTAGATGGTTCTGCAATATGGTGGTTTGATGATGCAAAAAAACGCGCAAAATTTGTTGATTGGCTTTGTGAGCAAGAGGTCCAAGATGATGATGAAGATTAGCTTGAAAAGGGATATTAAGAAGAAAAAGAGCGCTAAAATGACCCTGTTTACAAAAAAATATATTTTGGTAACCTAAATAGCGTAAATAAGCCGATAATTGGTTAAAAAATAGGTAAGCTTATTTCGGTGAGAAAATTTTTAAACACATTTTCATAACTTCATAGGAGACAATATGAAAATTCTCAAAAAATCACTACTTTCAGCAACTCTTTTGGTTTTAATAACACCTTGTATTAAAGCTGAATCTCAAGATAAAACAGCTTCTAATCAAGTAGAAGCGCAAAAAAAGGAAACTGAGGCACAAAAATTAGGAAAAGAACTATTGGATCTTCTACAAGGCATTGTTAGGAAAAATCTAAAAATGTGTTGCCCATGCTGCCCAGGCAATCAAAGTTGTACGATCGATACAAAAACAGCCCTTCGTCAGGCTCAGGATGATCGGGAAGATGAGAAAGAGCAAGAAAAAGAGAAAGATATTCAGAAGGCTATTGATCTTATTGAAAAAGGTGCAGATGTTAACTATGTGACTGGAATGGGAGCATCACCTCTTGGTGCGGCAGTAACACTAGATAATTTGGAATTAGTGAAGCTGTTGTTACAAAAAAATGCAAATCCTGAACCAAGCGATATAAGTTCACCTTTGATAGCAAATATAATTTTCGGAGAAAAAATAGAAATAGCAAAACTACTTATTGAAAATGGTGCAAATGTAAATTTTCAAACGTGTAATGGGCAAACACCTCTTATGCTTGCTATTACTAAGAATAAGCTAGAACTTGTAAGGCTACTTATAGAGAAGGGTGCAGATGTAAATACCCAAGCAAAAATTGAAATGGCAAGTTTGAAAATGAGTTTTACTGCGCTTGCTATTGCAGTTGGGATGCAAAATCTACCAATGGTGGAGCTTCTTCTTGAAAATGGTGCTGATCCAAGTATTAAAAATAAAGATGGCCAAAATCAGGACAAATATAAAGATGGTAAGACCGCTTTGGAGCAAGCAAAAGAGTTTGACAATAAAGAGCTTATTGAGATTTTACTCAAATATGAGGCAAAAAAGTAAAGCTTGCGATAATTAAAAAAAATGTAAGTTAAAGCCCACCGATTAATTGGTGGGCTTTAACTTACATTTTTTTTAAAATCAAATTGCATCTTGAAAAGAGTGGTATAAAAGCTGGATTTTTTGACTTTTCGATAAAAAAAGCCTAGATTAACAAACTGTGAGGTAATGGTTTTTGCATTCAGAAGGTTTTATTGTATAACAATCAAAGAGAGCCTTTGAGAGTCTTCAAAAATTAGGCAGTAGTTTTAAGCGGCGTATAAAAAAGTTTACACAAATCGAAAGGTCCACATGAAAAAAATAGTTTTACTTATCCCATTAATGCTCTTCTCAATTTTTGAAAATAGTTATTGCATGCACAAAAAGTATAAAAATATGAAAAAGGGGGGTAGGAAACATGAAAAATCTTTTTACAAATTGGACAAGAAAAGAAAAAGAAAAATTAAGTCTAAAAAAGTGAAGAAGAGACAAGAGCTAGATTTTGATACATTTTCGGATCAAAAAAAACCTTCTATTTTTTCGTCTTTTGTCCCAAGAATCAATTTTTCTTTTGGCAAAAAAAATCTCATATCAACTGTGATATTGCTTTATATGATTTTTGGGCAAATTTTGGCAAATCGAAAAGCATACGGACTAAATGTGCAGGTTACAGGAGTAGCACCTGGGGCTTATGTTGGCCACATGGAAAATGTAAGGATAAATGTAGGTGGAGTAACATATTACTCATCAGAAAAACAAGAAGACATAGATCAAAAAGATGATAAATTTAAAGATAGTTTTTTTGATATGGATGATGTGAACATAAAGGTTACAGGGGTAGCACCAGGAGCTAAGGTTGGCCATATGGAGAATGTGGTGATAACAGATATAGATACATCAGTGCATTATTCATC
Organism: Candidatus Babelota bacterium; assembly: GCA_042576225.1. GTDB lineage: Bacteria > Babelota > Babeliae > Babelales > Vermiphilaceae > GWF2-30-66. The sequence goes on along the minus strand of JBHPCA010000031.1, from coordinate 9,559 downwards.
GCCAAAGCAAAAAACAAAGAAAAAAAACCATAAACCATCAAAAAGAAAAAATACAAAACAAGAAAAAATAAAAAATGTGAAAAATAAGAAAAAAGCTAAGAAGAGCGAAGACGAGTATTGTGGACAGAATGGTAGGCAAATTCTTAATTTTGTAGATAGCTCTAAATCAAAAAATCTTGAAAATATGTTAGTACGGGGGCAAGTAAAAATAGGACGTTCGTTAGATGCTGAAGATCTTAAAGTTTTGGGGAATGTTAAGGTAGGCTGGTCTGCAGAATTAAGTGATATAAAATTTAAAAAGGATTTGGCTACAAACAGAGACTTGGTTATAAATGAAGGTATTGTCTTTGGCAATGTTAAAGCAGGTTGGGGGGCTGAATTAAGTCTTGTAGAGTTTCGAAAAGATTTAGAGATAGGTAGAGATTTGTATTTAGATAAAGGTATTGTTTTTGGTAATGTTAGAGTAGGTTGGGGCGCAAAGTTAAAAAATAAGGGTATACTTCACAAAAATCTAAATATCGGCAGAGACCTGAATTTTAATAGAGGGATTGTTTTTGGCAATGTTAAAGCAGGTTGGGGGGCTGAATTAAATCTTATAGAGTTTCGAAAAGATTTAGAGATAGGCCGAGATTTGTATTTAGATAAGGGTACGGTTCTTGGTAATGTCAAAGTAGGTTGGGGTGCAAAGTTAAAAAATAAAGGTATATTTCACAAAAATCTAAATATTGGCAGAGATCTGAATTTTAATAAAGGAGCTGTTTTAGGTAATGTTAAGGTGGGTTGGTCTGCAAAATTAAGGGATATAAAATTTGATGGAGATTTAACTGTTGGAAGAAATTTGAGTATTGAGAAGGGCATTGTTAGTGGAAAAACTACGGTGAAAGGTCGCACTGTTAATATTAAAAATGGTTGTAAAATAAATGATCTTAACGTACATGCTGTAAAAACAACGATAAAATCTTCTGTTGTAAAAAATATCAATGTTAAAAAAAGTCTTAACAATATCAAAAATATTAAAAACAAGGTTATTGGCGGTGTGACAATCAATAATGGAAAGCTTACAGTTGGTGGCCGCACATTTGATTTGGCGGAGTTTGGTGGGGGTTTTCCAAGCATCTCAAATAATGGTGGAAAGGTATTTATAAATGGAAAGAGAATGGACGATATATCGGACGATCAAGACGAAGAGGAAAATGAAAAACAAATCGTCATATTAAATGGCGCAACGGTTGAAGGAAATATTGTTTTTGAAAGTGAAGAAGGCGAAGTTATTTTGCAAAATGGGGCATCTGTTGGCGGCGAAATAATTGGTGGCAAAATAATAGAGACTAAAGAAAAAGATGACACAAAATCAAATAAAAGTAAAAATAACAAGAAGCGTTGATTTGTAAAAGGTCCTTATGTGAACCCTGGGGCTAAGGTTGACAACATAGAAAATGTAGTAGGGGAAGGCTCTCCATTCATAGGAAAGGGTGCTAAAGTTGGCAATGTGAAAAATGTGGTATGGGTAGGTAGAAGCTTTGAAAATGTGGATGATTTTATTGCTAAAACGAAAAAACGAAAGAAAAGATAGATGAAAAAAATAATCTTACTTATCCCATTAATGCTCTTCTCAATTTTTGAAAATAGTTATTGCATGAATACGCATAGAAAATCTATGAAGAAAATGTATGCGCAAAATGGGAATCGAAAAAATAAAAAGTCGCTTAATCGATTAGCCAAGAAAAGAAAAAGAAAAATTAAGTCTAAAAAAGTGAATAAGAGACAAGAGCTAGATCTTGGTACATTGCCTTATCAAAAAAAATCTTCTATTATTTCGTCTTTTGTTCCAAGAGGAAGCTTTTCTTTGGGCAAAAAAAATCTCATATCAACTGTGTTGTTGCTATATATGATTTTTGGACAAATTTTGAGCAAGCAGCAAGTTAGCAGTAAGATTTGCAAAAATCCAAGAGATTGTCAGCATCTTCCAAGAGGGGCATTTGGCTTGGATTCTAAGAGCACAAAAGGCTATCCAGATTATGTTCGGGATATACCTTTGCAAAAATATAAAGAATGTATGCGGGTTTGCGAAAAATGTGAAAGAAAGAATTTGTTTCCGGGATTGTTTCCTGGATTGGGTGTTTTTGGGAACATTTGGCCACAGCCAAATTATTTTTGGGATGATTCGTGTGAAAAGTGTGACGACTGTAAGCGATACTTAAAATTAAGTGGGTATTAGAAGTATTTTTACAATAAATCAAAGGTGTTTTCATGAAAAAGATAATTTTGCTTGTACCATTGATACTTTTGTCAAGCGTAGAAAATGTTGATGCCATGTATACGTACAGAAAATCTATGAAGAAAATGTATGCGCGAAAAAGTGGGCGCAAGTATAGAAAAAACATCAATAAAACTTTAAAGCGAAAAAGAAAGATTGGGCGTAAAAAAGCTAGCAAAAAGAAAAAATTAAACTTTATTGATAGCTTAGTTGAAAGCTTGCATGCCCCTAAAAAGATGTTTTCTATTTCGTCTCTTGTTTCAAAAATAGATGATAATAAAGATTTTCTTTCGACCTTATTGTTATTGTATGTAGTTTTTGGCCAACTTTTGAGTAAACAACAGGTAGAGTGCTGGGATCCATTCAATGGTTATCGCTGGAATCCATTTCCAAGTAGGTGGAATCCATTTGCACCGGCGTCTCAAACCTTAGCAGGTCGACGCGCTATTAATGCTTTCGGAAATATGCATAATAACAAAATAAAAAATCGAAATGATTTTTTGAATGGATTTACCATACGTACAGATCGTCATGTTCCAACTAGTAATTGGAAACCTTGCAATTGGAATCACGGGTTTTAACGAGATTGCAATTTAAATATTTGATTTGTGGGTTCTTTAAATCAAAGGAGTTTTTCATGAAAAAAATAATGTTACTTGTGCCATTGATACTTTTGTTCAGTGTAGAAAATGTTGATGCTATGTACAGAAAATCTATGAAGAAAATGTATGCGCGAAAAAGTGGGCGCAAGCATAGAAAAAACGTAAATAAGCTTGCAAAGCGGAAAAAAAAGATTAGGCGTAAAAAAGTTAGCAAAAAGAAAAAATTAAACTTGATAGATGGTTTGATTGATAGTTTATTTGTGCCAATTGCACCTAAAAAAATATTTTCCGTGAGACCCTTTGTTTCAAGTATTGATTTTTCTTTTGCAAACAAAAATCTCATTTCAAAGATATTGCTATTTTATTTAATTTTATGTCAAATTTTGGGCAACCAACCGGCTTTTTGCCTATATGCCCACAATCAAAATGTAGGGGCAATGAACCGTGATATGGACATGCGGTTAGGAAAGGGTCTTAACACGAATACCCCAATCTTTATACAATCATCACCACAATTTGGAAGCACAACAACATTCGAGGAGAGTACTGCTATATTTAACAGAATTCAAAGTTCAGTTGATGCATCGTTTGCACGAAGTAGAGAAAATCAAGCTAACTGGTTGAAACAACAAGGGGAAAAAAGAAAAAAAGAAGAAACAGAAAGAACTGAGCAATTGCGCAAGGAAAATGAACGCAGGCGACGAGAAGAGAAAGAGGCTACTCAACGCTTACAACAGCAGAAAGAAGAAAGAATGCGTGCGAAAGCCAAAGCAATTTCCAAGCGAGTCAAAGAAGAAGAAGATGATACTCAGCAATATTGCGATCCCTCAAAAGAAGCTGATGTATCAATGGTGCCTACGCCTTATCAAGTCTATGCTTTTTTCGAAGGTATCAGAAAAAGTATTAGTGGCTCTCAGTAAATCAAATAAAAACCTGTGGATGCTCTATTATGTCCACAGGTTTGTTGAATCGTAAGGCGCACACTATAGGTTAGATTGGGAGAGAAGGGTTTTGTAAAACAGAAAAAGGAGATGTATGGGGAAAATAGTTGCCATAGGTGGAGGTGAGATAGGAGGGTCTATTTTAGATTTAAGCATGCAGGATATAACACGTTTGAGTAAGTTAGGTAAAGAAATAAAAATTCCAAAAAACGTGAAAAAGCGGCCTGTTGAAACCCAAAAAATAGATGAAGAGATCATAAAATTATCTGGTAAAAAGAACCCGAGATTATTGTTTTTGCCTACAGCTTCGTGGGATTCGAATATTTACGTTGATGATGTGAAGAATCATTTTGGAAAAAGATTAGGTTGTGTTGTTGATGTGCTTTATCTGGTGCACAGGGAGTCTACAAAAAAAGAAATAGAAGAAAAAATTCTTGGTGCAGATATTATTTATGTTGGAGGCGGAAACACTCTCATGATGATGTGTTTGTGGCGTAAGCTTGGGGTAGATAAAGTGCTTGAGCGTGTATACAAAAATGGAATTGTTTTATCAGGTATAAGTGCAGGATCTATTTGCTGGTTCGAATCAGGTCTTTCAGATTCAAAGAGATTTAAAAGCTTGGATGAGCAACTCATAAAAGTGAGCGGTCTTGGTTTGATTGGCGCATTCAATTGCCCGCATTATCATTCTGAGCTTTATGCAAAAGATAGGGCTTTCTCTTTAAAAGAAACTATGAAAAAGACCCCAGGGGTAGCTATAGCAGTTGACGATTTTTGTGCTTTTGAGATAGTGGACGATAGCTATAGAATTATTACTTCGAAACCCGGTGCAAGTGCGTACAAAGTTTATTGGAAAAGGGGTAATTTTTTTAACGAAAAAATTGAAGAGAAACAAGAGTTTTTACCTCTTGTTGATTTGCTAACAAAATAATCCGCGTTTTTGGGCGGATCAATAAATTGGATTAAAAATATGGCAGGTAAACCTATGGAATATGATCCAAAAATATTTTATAAAAAGATTGGAGCCCGAGGGCTTGCTTCTGTGACAAGTAAAGAAAGAACTGTAGCCTATATAAATTTTTTAAAAAAGTTTATATTGCAAGATCATAAAATTTTGGATGTTGGATGCGGATATGGCAGAATTACAATTCCATTGGCAAAAATTGGCTACCTAATAGAGGGAATTGATATATCGCCTAATCTGCTCGAAGAAGCTAAAAAACAAGCAAGAAGAGAAGACATCAAGATTGCATTTAAGATTGGTGACATGTGTAATTTGCCATACAAAGATGAAAGTTTTGATGTTGTTATCTGTATGTGGTCAAGTTTTTCTTATATGCTTACAAAACAAGATCAGATTGAAGCAATTAATCAAATGTATAGAGTTCTTACAAAAAACGGCATTTTGATAATTGATTTGCCTATAGCCACTAAAAATAAAATCAAGGACGGTATTTTTGTAAAAGATAATATTTTAAAAAAAGATATTATGGGTGTTGAGCATATAGTTTATCTTCACACAAAGGAAACACTCAATAACCTTTTGGAAAATATTAAAAATATTAAAAATTATAACATAAAATATCAAAACATAGACGGCAAGAGAAGGCTGATTGCTTTTATTTGGAAATAAATGTTTTAACAGTATTGCTTCGCAAAAATAGTAGTTGTTATCGTTTTGATAAGGTATAGGGGAGTTGGGAATTTTAGAAGGACAATAATTATTATGGATAAAGAAGTATATTTAAGAGAAACTAACAAAAATGATTTTGCCTTGATAAAAAAGCTAGTCGACAAACATTGGGGCGGTGAGCCTTTAATTATTAGAGGCAAAAAATATTATCCAAGCTCTTTAGACGGGATTATTGCGCTAAAAGAAAAAGAAGTTGTAGGTTTTTTGGTTTATGATATTCAAAACGAAGCTTGCGAAATAGTTGTTTTTGAGGTCTTTGAAAAATATAAAGGCATCGGAACATTAATACTTAACAAATTAATAGCGACAGCAAAAAGCAGAAATTGTAATAAATTGTGCTTAATGACAACGAATGATAATTTGGATGCGCTACGTTTTTATCAAAGGCGTGGTTTTCACATATGTGGTATTCAAATAAACTCTATGGTAATTTCTAGAAAAATGAAGCCTTCTATCCCAGAAATTGGGGACTATGGTATTCCTATGCGCGATGAGATAGACTTGGAGTTGTTTATTTAGAAATACTAAATAGGAGTTTGAAAATTATGAGAAGTAAGCTGTACATTGTCATTGGTATATTATTTCTACTTCCATCTTGTTTTTTTAACAGCAAACAAAAAGGAGCCAAGCATAGCTTTTTTATTCAAGCTACTTTAGATCCTGCGGTTATTGAAGGGGTGCAAAATAAGATACAACCTCTTGTTGATAATATTATTAAAGAAGAACTTGGGATAGAGCAGGATAAAAACTTTCCTATTTTCTTTATTAAAAAGCGTTACGCAGTAACAGTTTATTATGTCCGTGATTTGTGTGATAATAACGAGCCATTAAGGGGTTTGATGTATCTTTTTGTCGAGCCTGCATTGGAATCTTTGCAAAAACCATTAGCACCTAAACATGCAACGCTCACATCAAACGTAAAGTTTTTTGGAGAAGAGAAGAAAGGGCTTTTCGGGGCTACGTTTCTTGTGGCTTTAATTAATGACCCTGATAAAGAATTATCACTTCTTAACAAAAAAATGAAAAAAGCGATGCATCATGCAAATAAAGAATACAAGCGTGCTTATCATATTGATTTGTACGATATTGCCAAAAGCGAAAAATACCCTTATTTGCCTCACATCTCTTTAGGGCACTTACGCACAAATTATATCAAGTTTCTTGTAAAAGATGCATCTAAGGCGGAAAAGGTTCTTGGGCGCATAAAGCAGAGAATTATAAAAGTTGCATCAGATGTAATAGCAAATCTTGCTTCAGGCGATCGTAAGTTATCTTTTAATAAGTTGGCTATCTATGATGCAAAAAAGAAAAAATATATAAAAGAGCGTGCATTAGAATAGACAGGAAAAAAATGATCAAAGATTATTATACTACTTGGAAGGGAGAAGAAGGGAGGCTTTTTGAGACGCCGAGAGGAATTTTAGAAAGACTTAGGACAGAATCTATTTTAAGGCGATTTGCGCCTAAGCCGCCAGCAGTGGTATATGACGTTGGTGGTGGTGCGGGGGTATATGCATTTCCCTTAGCTCAGCAGGGTTACACGGTGCATTTAATTGATTTTACCCCTTTGCATATAGCGCAGGCAAAAAAGAAAATGGAAGAAACAGGGATCAAGCTTGCCGAATGTTCTGTTGGTGATGCAAGAAATATTCAAGCCGATGATGGTATTGCAGATGTTGTGTTATTTTTTGGACCCTTGTATCATCTGCAAGATAAAAAAGATCGAGAAAAAGCTTTGAGTGAGGCGCATAGAATTCTAAAGCCTGGCGGCATGTTTTTTGCTGCTGCTGTTTCTAGTTTTGCGTCATATGTGAAATTTGGAGCAGAAGGTTTGCTTGATGAGCCCTATATTGCGTCTGTGGTTGAACGTGATATAAAAACCGGTAAGCATACTAATCCAAAAAATGACCCCAGATGTTTTACCGATGCGTATTTTCATTCCCCGGATGAGCTAGAGGAAGAAGTGCGAGATGCTAAGTTTAAAGAGGTTACTCTTTTTAATATTCAAGGACCAGCTAGTAGGACAGAGTTTTTAGAAGAAATTGTTAATAATGAGCAAAAATTACAGAATTTTTTGTATTTCCTTGAAATGATAGAACATGAACGGAGCATTATGGGTGCAACTTCGCATATGGTTGTTATGGGCAAGAAATAAAATAAAAGCTGCCTATACTTTTTTGTGGGTATAGGCAGTTATTTCCAAAATGGTTCTTATAAAATCATCTTACAATCAAATAAAATCTAGCCTTTTTTTCAATCTTGAAACGGCATGTGCGCATCCAAGTATGCTAAAAACTAAAACCATTGCAATGCATACCCAAAAGTTAATTGCTGATTGTTCGCCCAAAATTGCGGCTCTATGTCCTTCTGTAATATACGTAATTGGATTTGCAAGGTCTATGTATGCCAAAACAGGAGACCAGCTGTACAAGGCTTTCCAAGAAAATTGGAAGCATCCCAATACCCACAAAGGATACACAAAACGCATCCAAACACTGCCTAAACGAGCGGAGTTTGGAACAAAACTTGCAGTCCATAACCCGAGTACACCATAAAAGATATTAGATGCAAAAAAAATTGCAGCATATTTTATAAAATCAACTTGGGATAATGAAAAACTGTTCCAGAGCAAAAGCTTACCTATGGGCAAAACCAAAATACCTAATAAGCATGCACCCGTAGCATAAAAGATGACCTTACGCACAAAAACAGTCCAGGCAGGATATGGAAGCGTAAGATAATATCCGGTTCTATAATCACCTTCAAAATCTGCTACCAAATCAACAACGCATGGAAAAGTCTCAAATTGGCCAACACTGGCACAAATACCTGCGAGCATAAATGCGCCATATGTTGCCGAAATTCCAAAATTAGGCAAAATATAAGCAGCTATGAGTAATGTAGTTGAAACCCATATGAATGTGTCAATCCACTTGTTCCAAAAATCTTTCTTTATAATTTTGATATCAGTTTTAAAATACTCTTTCAAAATATACAAAGATGAAAAAATTCTATTCAATTTACTTTTCATTTGCTTCCTTTACTAATTGTATGAAAACATCTTCTAGATTTTTCTTTTTAAATGTTTCAATAAGGTTTTCAGGAGTATCGAATATGCTAACATCGCCGTGATCTAATACACATACATAATCTGAAAGGACTTCCGCTTCTTCCAAATAGTGTGTTGTTAAAATGATAGTCATGCCGTCATTTCTCATTTTTCTTAGTATCTCCCACAAATTTCTACGAATCTGAGGGTCAAGACCAACCGTAGGCTCATCCAAAATAAGAATTTTTGGCCTATGCATAATAGTTCTGGCTATCAATACCCTTTGTTTGTATCCACCAGAAAGAGTGCTTGGGTTTTTGTCCAAATACTCTGAAATTTCAAGATCTACAGCCAACTCTTCTATTCGTTTTTTAATTTCATCCTTGGACATACGCATGTATCGTCCTGATGAATCCAGGTTTTCTCTGACAGTGATCATATTATTCAGGTTAGGTCTTTGCGGGCAAAAACCAATGTTCTTGCGATACTCATTCAAATTCAGATAAATCGAACTGCCGTTGAAAAAAATATCTCCTGCTGTAGGCGGCTTCAACGTTGCAATTATTGATGAAAGCGTTGTTTTGCCAGCGCCATTTGCTCCAAGTAGGCTAATTATTTTTCCACGCTCGAAAGTAATCGTAACGCCCTTTAAGGCGCTAAGATCGCCATATTTCTTTTCTATATTTACAATTTCAAGTAACTTTGTACTCATTTTTGTATCCTATTGACTTTAACAAGCAAGCTTATACGCGCAAAACGATATAATTATATTATGAAAAGCTTGCAATAAAAAAATTGAATAATTAGATTCAGACGCGCTAAATGCGTCTAAAAAGAGAATTTGTTTAAAACGTACTTTTTATAAAAGACGTTAAAAAACAATTTTGAAAATTTTTATTGTAATTGACATGTCCCGTCTCCTTGATAAATTGGGATTAATAAGCAGTCATTTTTCTATGTTGACTGCATTCCCCTTTTATTATAGGCTAGATTAGCAAAAAGTCAATTAAAAAGATC